>NZ_JAKQYH010000086.1:0-150989 GCF_022343545.1 Streptomyces arenae | reverse complement strand
GGCCCCCGCCCCGGCCTCCGCCCCTGCCCCCCAGACCGCCCCGCCTCCGCAGACCGCCCCGCCCCAGCGGGCCGCCCCGCCTCCGCGGACGGTCGCCGTCCTCGCCGGCCGTCACAACGCCGGTCTCAGCCTCGGCCGCCTGGGGCGCTGGGCCGAGGCCGGCCAGATCCACCGCGCGGTCGCCGCCGAACGCGCCGGCCTCCTGGGCGCCGACCACCCGGACACCCTCGCCAGTCGCTACGAGGTCGCCTTCACCCTCAGCCGCACCGGCCGCGCCCTCGACGCCCTTCAGGAGTACACCGAGGTCGCCAGGTCCAGAGAGCGGGTGCTCGGCGCGGACCATCCGGACACCCTGGCCACCCGGCAGGAAACGGCCTACGTCCTGGGCCAGTTGGGCCGTCATTTCGACGCCCACCAGGTGTACACCGACGTACTCGCGGCCCGTCGGCGGCTGATGGGCCCGGACCATCCCGACACCCTGCGCTGCCGCCACAACCTCGCCTTCAACCTCAGCAGACTGGGCCGGCTGGAGGACTCGTACCGGATGGCCCACGACGTGGCCGAGGCCCGCGCCCGGGTGCTCGGCCCGCTGCACCCCGACACCCTGGTGACCCGTTACGAAGTCGCCTACGCGCTGGGGCAGTTGGGGCGCTGGGAGGAGGCCCTGCACACCTACCGCGAGGTCGCCGAGGCACGGACCCGGGCCCTCGGGCCCGACCATCCCGACACTCTCGCCGCCCGCTACGAGCTCGGTATCAGCCTGGGGCGCCTCGGCCGCAGCGCGGACGCGCTCATCCTCTACCGCGCCCTGATCGACGACCGCACCCGTGTCCAGGGCCCCGCCCACCCCGAGACCCTGCGGGCCCGCCACGGTCTCGGCGTCAACCTCGGCCGTCTCGGCCGCTGGGAGGAGGCCCTCGCGGAGTCCCGTGACGTCTGCGCGATCCGCGAGCGCGTCCTCGGCCCCGACCACCCCGACACCCTGGTCAGCCGCCGAGAGGTGGCCGTCGGCCTGGGCTGGCTGGGCCGCTGGACGGACGCGCTGACCGAGTACCGGCGGGTGGCGGCGGCCCGCGAGCGCGTCCTCGGCCCCGACCACGCCGACACCCTGGCCAGCCGCAACGACGAGGCCCACTGCCTGGAGCAACTGGGGCGAGGGTCCGAGGCGGTGGAGTTGTACCGGCGTGTGGCGGTACTGCGCCAACAGCGCGCGTCCGGCGGACGGCTCTGAAACGCGCCCCCGAAGGAGCGCGGGAACTGCGCGACCGGCGCCCACCGGCCCGCACACGCAAACCGACCCCCCCTCGCGAAGCGCATCGGCACGCCTCTTACCCAGCTAGATCATCACGTGTTACGAAGAACCATGCCCCCTGCCACCGCAGCGCCCCGGACCTACGACACAGTCATCGTCGGCGGCGGCCACAACGGCCTCGTCGCCGCCGCCTACCTGGCCCGGGCCGGCCGCTCCGTGCTCGTGCTGGAGCGGCTCGGCAACACCGGCGGCGCCGCCGTCTCCACCCGCCCCTTCACCGGCGTCGACGCGAAGCTCTCGCGCTACTCGTACCTGGTCAGCCTGCTGCCCAGGAAGATCGTCCGCGATCTCGGCCTGGACTTCCGGGTCCGCGGCCGCACCGTCTCCTCGTACACGCCCGTGGAACGGGCCGGCCGGCCGACCGGACTGCTCGTCGGCGGCGGCGAGCGGCGGATCCGCGAGGCCTTCGAACGGCTGACCGGAGGCAAGGAGGAGTACCGGGCCTGGCGGCGGTTCTACGGCATGACGGGCCAGGTCGCCGAGCGGGTCTTCCCCACCCTCACCGAACCGCTGCCCACGCGCGACGAACTGCGCCGCCGGATCGACGACGAGGCGGCCTGGCGGACACTGTTCGAGGAGCCCATCGGCGTCGCGATCGAGGAGCACTTCGCCGACGACCTGGTGCGCGGGGTCGTCCTCACGGACGCGCTGATCGGCACCTTCGCCGACGCCCACGACACCTCGCTGCGCCAGAACCGCTGCTTCCTCTACCACGTCATCGGCGGCGGCACCGGCGCCTGGGACGTACCGGTCGGCGGCATGGGCGCCCTCACCGACGCGCTGGCCGCCGCGGCCCGCTCGGCGGGCGCCGTGCTCACCACCGGACACGAGGCGGTACGGATCGAGACCGACGGCCGGGCCGCCGAGGTCACCTACCGCACCGCCGACGGCGAGGGCGTCGTCGGCGCCCGGCACGTGCTGGTCAACGCCTCCCCGCAGGAACTCGCCGGCCTGGTCGGCGACCCGGCGCCGGAGCCCGCCGAGGGCGCCCAGCTCAAGGTCAACATGCTGCTCAAGCGGCTGCCGAGACTGCGCGACACCGCGGTCGACCCGCGCGAGGCGTTCGCCGGCACCTTCCACATCGCCGAGGGCTACGAGCAGCTGGCCACCGCCCACGCCGAGGCGGCGGCCGGCCGGCTCCCGGCCGCCCCGCCCTCGGAGATCTACTGCCACTCCCTGACCGACCCCACGATCCTCGGCCGGGACCTCGTCGAACGCGGCTACCAGACGCTCACCCTGTTCGGCCTGCACACGCCCGCGCGGCTCTTCACCGCCGACAACGACGCCGTACGCGCCGAACTCCTGAAGTCCACCCTCGCCCAGCTCGACGCCCACCTCGCCGAGCCGCTCGCCGACTGCCTCGCCCTCGACGCGGACGGCCGCCCCTGCATCGAGGCGAAGACCCCGCTGGACCTGGAACACGACCTGCGCCTGCCCGGCGGCAACATCTTCCACCGCGACCTGTCCTGGCCCCACGCCCAGGACGGCACGGGCCGTTGGGGCGTCGAGACCCGGCACGCCAACGTACTGCTGTGCGGGGCGGGCGCGGTCCGTGGCGGAGGGGTGAGCGGGGTGCCCGGCCACAACGCGGCGATGGCGGTCCTGGAGCGGACGGACGGCTGACCACGGGGGATCGGCGAGCGGGGCCGGACCGGCACCGGCCGGCGGGCGGGAGCGGCGAGGAAATCTGACGGAGCATCAGAAAACCTCTTCCGTCGGCCGCCCGGCTGCGGCATCCTGCGCCCATGCAGACGGAGCTGAGCAAGACCCTGGGAGTCGAGCACGCCGTCTTCGGGTTCACGCCGTTTCCCGCCGTGGCCGCGGCCATCAGCAGGGCCGGCGGCTTCGGAGTGCTCGGCGCGGTCCGCTACACCGCACCCGACGAACTCAAACGCGACCTCGACTGGATCGAGGAGCACGTCGACGGGAAGCCGTACGGGCTCGACGTCGTGATGCCCGCCAAGAAGGTGGAGGGCGTCACCGAGGCCGATGTCGAGGCGATGATCCCTGAGACGCACCGGCAGTTCGTCCGCGACACCCTCGCCAAGTACGGGGTGCCCGAGCTGGCCGACGGCGAGGCGTCCGGGTGGCGCATCACCGGGTGGATGGAGCAGGTCGCCCGCACCCAGCTCGACGTCGCCTTCGACTACCCGATCCGGCTCCTCGCCAACGCCCTGGGCTCGCCGCCCGCCGACGTCGTCGACCGCGCCCACGACCGGGGCGTCCTGGTCGCCGCGCTCGCGGGCAGCGCCCGGCACGCCGTGAAACACCGGGACGCCGGCATCGACGTCGTCGTGGCCCAGGGCTACGAGGCGGGCGGCCACACCGGGGAGATCGCCACGATGGTGCTCACCCCCGAGGTCGTGGACGCCGTCGCCCCGCTGCCGGTCCTGGCGGCCGGCGGCATCGGCAGCGGCCGGCAGGCGGCGGCCGCGCTCGCCCTCGGCGCCCAGGGCGTGTGGCTGGGCTCCGTGTGGCTGACCGTCACCGAAGCCGACCTCTCCTCGCCCGCCGTGACCCGCAAACTGCTCGCCGCCGGCTCCGGTGACACGGTCCGCTCCCGCGCCCTGACCGGGAAACCGGCCCGCCAGCTGCGCACCGAGTGGACCGACGCCTGGGACGACCCGCAGGGCCCCGGCACCCTCCCGATGCCCCTCCAGGGCCTGCTCGTCGCCGACGCCCTCACCCGCATCCAGAAGTACGAGGTCGAACCCCTGCTCGGCACCCCCGTCGGCCAGATCGTCGGCCGGATGACCGGCGAACGCAGCGTCCAGGCCGTCTTCGACGACCTCACCCGCGGCTTCGAACAGGCCGTCGACCGCATCAACCGCATCGCCGGAAGGAGCGGCACGTGACCAGCACGCCTCCCGCCGGGTTCTGGGCCCAGGCCACCGGCGACCCCGACCGCACCGTGCTCGTCGCACCCGACGGCGAGGAATGGACCGCCGGCCGGCTGCACGCGGCCACCAACCGCCTCGTGCACGGCCTGCGCGCGGCCGGCCTGCGCCGCGGCGACGCCTTCGCGGTGGTCCTGCCCAACGGACCCGAGTTCTTCACCGCCTACCTGGCGGCCACCCAGGCCGGCCTCTACCTCGTCCCCGTCAACCACCACTTCGTGGGCCCGGAGATCGCCTGGATCGTCGCCGACTCCGGGGCGAAGGTGCTGCTCGTCCACGAACGCTTCGCCGGCCCGGCCCGGCACGCCGCCGACGAGGCCGGCCTCCCCGTCACCCACCGGTACGCCGTCGGTGACATCGAGGGCTTCCGCCCCTACGCCGAACTCCTCGACGGACAGCCCGAGTCGGCCCCCTCCGACCGCGAACTCGGCTGGGTCATGAACTACACCTCCGGTACGACGGGACGCCCACGCGGCATCCGGCGCCCGCTGCCCGGCAGACGCCCCGAGGAGGCCTACCTCGGTGGTTTCCTCGGCATCTTCGGCATCCGGCCCTTCGGTGACAACGTCCACCTGGTCTGCTCGCCGCTCTACCACACGGCCGTGCTCCAGTTCGCGGGCGCCTCGCTCCACATAGGGCACCGCCTGGTCATGATGGACAAGTGGACCCCGGAGGAGATGCTCCGCCTGATAGACACCCACAGGTGCACCCACACCCATATGGTCCCGACCCAGTTCCACCGCCTGCTCGCCCTCCCCGAGCAGGTGCGCGCCCGCTACGACGTCTCGTCCATGCGGCACGCCATCCACGGCGCCGCCCCCTGCCCGGAACACGTCAAGCGGGCCATGCTCGACTGGTGGGGCCCCAGCGTGGAGGAGTACTACGCGGCCAGCGAGGGCGGCGGCGCCTTCGCGACCGCCGAGGACTGGCTGAAGAAGCCCGGTACGGTCGGCAAGGCCTGGCCCATCAGTGAACTCGCCGTCTTCGACGACGACGGCAACCGGCTGCCGGCCGGTCAACTCGGCACCGTCTACATGAAGATGAACACCGGCGGCTTCTCCTACCACAAGGACGACGCCAAGACGCGGAAGAACCGCATCGGTGACTTCTTCACCGTGGGCGACCTCGGTTACCTGGACGAGGACGGCTACCTCTTCCTCCGCGACCGCAAGATCGACATGATCATCTCCGGTGGGGTCAACATCTACCCCGCCGAGATCGAGTCCGCCCTGCTCTCCCACCCCGCCGTCGCCGACGCCGCCGCCTTCGGCATCCCGCACGACGACTGGGGGGAGGAGGTCAAGGCCGTCGTCGAACCCGCCCCCGGACACGAGCCGGGCCCGGACCTCGCCGCCGCCCTCCTCACCCACTGCGCCGAACGGCTCGCCGGCTACAAGTGCCCCAAGACCGTCGACTTCATCACCGAGATGCCCCGCGACCCCAACGGCAAGCTGTACAAGCGCAGGTTGCGAGAGCCGTTCTGGAAGGGCCGGACCCGGCCGGTGTGACCAGGGCCGCGGGGGCGGCACACGGGGCGGCTCACGGGTGGAGGCGGGAACGGCCCTGCAGGAAGTCGGCGAGACCGGCCGAGTCGGTACCGACCTTGCGGTAGATACGGGACAGCGTCTGCCGAACGCCCTGCTGGGTGAGATGCAGTTCCTCGGCCACCGCCGCCACCGGCTGCCCCTGGACGGTCAGTTCGGCGGTACGCAGTTCCTGCGGGCTCAGGGTGACGGCCTGGACATAGCGCAGGGGCAGCGGGCGCATTCCGGCTGCCGACAGCTCCTCCCGGGCCCGCCCGGCGAGCACCTCGGCCCCGCAGTGGACGGCTCCTTCCAGCCCCTGGTACAGCCGGTCGGCGGCCTCCTGGAGCCGTCCGGCACGCAACAGCGCGGCGCCGTGGCCGATCTGGGCGCGGGCCAGTTCACAGGCGGCGGGCGACTGCTCCAGGTGGTGCACCGCCTCCGCGTGCACCTGCGCGGCCGTCGGTCCGCCGGTCACCTCGGCGAGGGTGTGCAGGGCCTGCCCGATGGTGGAGGCCGCCCCGAACTCCCGGGCACGGCGCACGGCGTCCTGGGCATGGACGACCGCCTCGTCCGGGGCGATCGGGGCGAGTGCGGAGGCGAGCCGCAACTGCCACGGACACCAGGCCGGATTGCGCCAGCCGCGGCCGTCCAGCCAGTCACCGACCGAGGCCAGCAGCCGCGCCGCCTCGGCGTGCCGCCCTTCGGCGAGGAGCAGTTCGGCGTACACCGTGCGGGGGTCGGGATAGATGACGGCGTTCGGAGCCGTCTCGCCGAAGTGGTGCCGGTCGGCGAGTGCGCGGGCCTCGGCCAGGCGCCCGCGGGCCAGCAGCGTCTGGATCAGGACGCTGACGCCGTACCACTGGGCGGCCACGACACCTTCCACCTTGTCGGCGATGCGCAGACCTTCCCGGACGAGGTCCTCCGCCTCGGCCAGGCAGCCACGGTGGTAGCGGACGTACCCGGCGATGGTCTGGCCGAAGGCCAGGTGGGAGCCGTGCCAGCCCTTGGCGGTGCACTCGGCGATCCCCTGCTCGAAGAGTTCCTCGGCCCGTCGCGGCTGGTCGGCGTACATGAACACCAGAGCGACCGAGAGGGGCACCTCGAAGCCACGGTTCTCGTCGGTCCAGCTCATGCCGCCGTGCAGGGACTTCTCGGCATACGCGAGGGCGGTGTGGCGCGATTCGCCCCGCAGGACGGCGTCCCAGGCCCGCAGCCCCAGGATGTAGCGTTCCTCCAGGCTGCGACCGGGCAACTGCTCGGCGAGACGGGCCAGTCTCCGGGAGCGGGCGGGTGAGTCCGGATCGTCGGCGCGCATCGTGCTCCAGACGAAGTGATCCGCCTGCATGCGCAGTTTGACGCGAGGATGCGTGGCCTGACGCGCCTCCGCGGCGGCGACGGCCACGGCCTCGGCCATCTGATCGGTGTGGGCCAGCGCTGTCGTCAGCCGGTAGACGATGGAGGCGCGCAGTTCGGGGTCGACGTGCGGTTCGGTCAGCGCCTCGCGGAGATACCGCACCGTGGCCGTCGGCTCGATCAGGAAGGTGGCGCACGCGAGTTCGTGCAGGACGGCGGCGCGGTCCTCGGGCAGCGGCGGCTCCTGCAGGGCGCGGGTCAGCAGCCGCCGGGCCGCCTCGGTGGCCCCGGCACGCAGGTACTCGCGAGCCGCCTCGCGCAGACAGCCGACCGTCTCGGGGATGCCCTCACAGGGCACCTCCAGCAGATGCCGGGCGGCGGCGGTGGGCCCGTATCCCGCGGTCAGGAGGGCCTCCGCGGCGGCGTTGTGCAGGCCGGCCCGGAAGCCGGGGCGGATGGACCGGTAGATCGTCGTCGCGATCAGCGGATGAACGAACTCCAGCTCGCCCTCGGGCCCATGGTCCTCGGCGAGGATCCGGGCCGCCCGCAGCTGCCTGGTCGCGTCGGCCGCGGCGTCGTCGCCGAGCACCGCGATGGTCGCGGCGAGCTGCGGTGAGAACGGCGAACCCAGGACGGCTGCGGCGTCCGCGAAGCGGACCGTGGCCGTGTCGAGCCGTTTCAGGCGCTCGATCAGCCCGGGACCCTTGATGGCCGCGGCCAGTTCGCGCATGGCGGGCAGCTCGTGCTGGGCGCCGCTGATCTTCCGTTCGGCGAGTCCGATGGCGAGTTCCACCACCTCGAAGGGGCTTCCGCCGGTGACCGACCAGCACTCCTTGCAGAAGACGTCCTCGGCCTCCGCGCCCACCTCGTTCCTGACGATCTGTGCCACGCCGTCGGCACTGAGCAGGGCCAGGTCATGAGGGCGGTCCCCGTGATGCGTGAGGAGTGCGCGGAGCGCGCCGCCTTCCACCGGCAGTTCGTCGGGCCGGTAGGCGAGCACCATCAGCAGCGGCAGGTCGTCGATCCGGGACGCGAACGAGGAGAGCCAGCTGAGGGATTCGGCGTCCGCCCAGTGCAGGTCGTCCAGGAGCAGGACGACGGGCGCCTTCTTCACCGCGAGCCGTGTCATGACCCAGTCGAGACCGTCACGGACCCCGGTCGGGTCCGGCGCGGGGGCGGCGCCCCGCGCCTCCAGACCGAGGACGGCGGCCATGACGTCGTACCAGCTGCCCAGGAAGGCACGGAGTTCCGCCCCGTCCATGGTGGCCAGCGGCGGCTGCATCAACTGGCGCACCACGCGGAACGCCGAGCCCTGCTCGTTCTCCCCGCCCCTGCCCGACAGCACGGTGAATCCGGTGTCCGCGGCCCGGTCGCGTGCTGCCGCGATGAGCGCGGTCTTGCCCAGTCCGGCCGGTCCGCTGAAGGCGAGCAGCCTCCCGCGCCGCGCTCGCGGTACGCCGTCCGTGGAGCGGCGCAGTTCCTGGAATGCGGCGTCCAGAGCGCGAAGTTCCTGGCGGCGTTCGATCAACGTGGACTGCTCGTTGATCGGTTGCCGCAGCTCCATCGCCATGTGCCGTACCGCTTTCTGTCGTTCGGCCCGGAGGAAGCCGAGCGTACGCCTCGCTGAGGTGCGACAAGACGGTTTGGGCACCATAGAGTGAATCATGAACAGTGGATGGGAAAATGCCCGCGCACCGGGTAGGAGGGCCGAATGGGCTTTTCCCGGCGGTCGTCCCGGGAGTGTCCCGGTAACCCTTATGGCACGGCGGGCACCGACACCACATCCGCGTAGCGTGGTACGGCGCGGGACCAGTCGTAGCACCCGCGCATCCAGCCGATCATGCCCTGTAGACAGCCGAGGCCCGCGGGACTCAATTCCGGTTCCACCTCGGCACGGAGCCTTTCGAACTCCTCGATCGTGCCGTTGATCTCCCGGATGGCCAACAGGACGGCGTCCTGCAGGGAGCATCCGTGCTCGCGCCGGCGGGCCAGTGCCAGGTTGATCATCTCGCCCGCGCGTTGTTCCTTCACCGCCGAGAACAGGTCGGCCGTCCACACCGCCGTGTCGGACGAGAGCCGACCGAGCCGCTGTACGTCGGGACGGTGGGGTTCGGTGACGGTCGGCCCGGGTGACTGAGCGGCCTCGTACAGCGGATAGAAGGGCTCGACACCGGCCGTCAGCGAGCGGATCGAGGTGCAGTTCTCCGTCCTCAGAAGGAAGGGGTGGGCCTGCGCCACCGCTTCGTACAGCAGACCGTGCACGTACTCACGGCTCTTCCAGGCCCATCGCGCCGCCTGCTCGGGTGTGCACCGCTCCCGGACCTGTCGGTGGAGGTCGGCGAGGGCAGCCCCGAGCGGGGTACTGGGCGGCCGGTCGCCCCGCAGGATCTCGACGCTCTCGCACAGCACCGGCAGCAGTCGGCCCGGGGAGCGTCGGCCGACGGCCTCCGCATGGTCGTCGAAGACGAACTGATAGGCGATCTGACAGGCCACGATCCGCAGCAGATCCGCGTCCACGGCGGGGCTGGTCAACGACGCCAGTTCCGTCGGCCTGGTGTGGTGGATCATCGCCGCCACCCCTGGCTCGTCGGTCAGCCCCCACTCGTTCAGCCAGGCGTCCACCCCGGCCGCCGCCTCGGCCTCGTGCGGGTTGCGCCGGAACGGGAAGGGCATGTGGAGGTGGGCGTCGATCAGGTCCCTGAGGTTGGGGACCGGTGTTCCGTCCGGTGCGGCGAGCGCGATTTCCTCATGCGTGGTCGACAACGTGGTCACCTGCCGTTCCTGGTTCCGGTGCGCTGCGAGGGGCTGCCGTCGGGGGCACGGGTGAGCGGGTCTCGCAGACCATGACCAGCGCGCGCGGCCCCATCGTGATGCCGGGGCGCGGCGGCCGTTCGACGTGTCCCGGCAGATGGCGCAGCCGTCGGCGCGCGGCGATGGTCGCGAGCGCCAGCGTGGCCTCGGCCATGGCGAACTCGTCGCCGAGGCATTTGCGGCTGCCCGCCGAGAACGGCATCATCGCGCGGCGCTGTTCCGGGGTGGGCCGCCCCGGCAGCCAGCGGCCGGGGTCGAAGCGCTCGGGGTCGGGGAACGACGCCGGGTCGTGGTGGAGGAGGTAGGGGCTGTACAGCACGGCTGCTCCCGCGGGCAGCCGGCGTCCCGCGAGTTCCGTCTCCTTGGTGGTCACCCGGGTGAAGAGCCAGCCGGGGGACGAGTGGCGCAGCGTCTCGGAGACCACGCAGCGGGTGTGCACGAGGCGCGGCAGGTCGTCGGGACCGGGGAGCCGGCCGTCGGCGAGGACGGAGTCGAGTTCGGCGTGCAGGCGACGCTCCGCGTCCGGATGGCGGGCCAGCAGCGCGAAGGCGGCCGCCAGGGTGAGGGCCAGGGTCTCGGCGCCCGTGAGCAGCAGGGTGATCAGGTGGTCGTGGACCTCCTGGTCGGTGACGGCGGGTGCCGCGCCGGCCCCGCGGGTGGCCGCCAGCAGGGTGCCCAGCACGTCGTCGCGGTCGGTGCCCCGGCGCCGCTCGGCGATCACCGTGTCGATGAGGGCGTGCAGACGGTCCAGCGCGCGCCGGTAGCGGCGGTTGGCCGGGGTCGGGATCCGGAACAGGGCGTCGATCGGCACGACCGTGCGGACGAACAGGCCGCGGACGACGTCCGTGAGGCAGTCCCGCACCGCGGCGGTCCTCGCCGCGTCCAGGGAGTCGGAGAGGAGGACCCGGCTGATCACGCGGGTCGTCAGGGACATCATGGCCTCGGTCACCGCGACCCGTTGCCCCGCCGGCCAGCCGCGGGCCACCGCCTCGGCCTCCACCGTGACCAGGTCCGTGTACGCGGGCACCCGCCCGGGGCGGAAGGCGGGCTGCAGCAGGCGGCGCTTCTCCCGGTGGTCCGGCTGGCGGCAGGTGACGAGGCCGTCCCCCATCAGTCTCCCGAGCCTGTCGTACAGCGGGCCCCCCTTGTCGAAGGTGTGCGGATCCATGAGCACCTCGTGGGCCAGCTCGGGACGGCACACCATCCAGGCGCGCTGGGGGCCCAGTCGTATCTCGACCAGATCCCCGTACGCGGGCAAAGAATTCAGAAACGCCAGCGGTCGCCGGTAGAAGGCGATACCGTGGCCGAAGAGCGGGAATATGCCGGGAGCAGTACCTGTCGTCCATGTTCGTTTTTGTTCAGGCGCAGCGCGGTTCATGAAAACCTCCTGCCCGACTGGACATGCGAAATGAGCGTATCCGCTGTGGACTTGATGTCCGAGACAAGTCCTGCCCAGTTGAGCTGTTGCCGGTTTCCGGAAACCTTTCTTCAAAGGGGCGCACGGAAGCACGCAGAAGCAAAACATCCTTTGTGAAGCGGATTTTGGCGCATTCCGTATGCACCCGTGGTCGCGCCCGTCACACGGGTGTGGTCCCGCCCCATGAGGAACGGGACCACACATCCTCAGCGCTGGTGCACGCGGACCGATCGCAGCACCGGTGACGACAGGATGTCCTTCTCACAGAACCGCGCGGTCACCCATCTCTCGGCCGAGAACAACCGGGTCTGGTCGCTGTGGTGCGGCGAGTCGGGGTTCGAGGACTGTGAATACGTCAGCAGGGTGCGGGCCACCGGGCAGCCGCTGCCGTCCCAGCCGACCGCCTCGATGTGGCTCGACCCGGTGGTCACCTCCGTGTAGCCGCCCTGGGCCGGGCTCCAGACCGCCTCCACCTTGTTCCAGACCCCCAGCCGCTCCGTGCCGCCCGGCACGGCGATGTGGCGGCCGCCGCGGACCACGAACTGGTGCTGCCCGAGCGGGGCGTCAAGAGCGATCCCGGCCGCGCGCAGTTCGCCGACGGCGTCGGCCAGGGCCGTCGCGAAGCCCGGGTTCGCGGTGTCGAGCGTGTTCGGCGTGCGCACCGGATCGGCCGCCGAGAACGGCACCTTCCAGAGCTGGGCCGGCGCCACCGAGGAGGTCAGCTTCCGCCAGAAACGGTCGAAGAGCAGGGCGCCCCTGCTGTCCGTGTTCATCGTCCGGTCCCAGGACGCCAGCACCGGACAGGCGGCGGAGACGTCGACGGAGCTGCCGTCGGAGCCCTTCGCGCTGCCGCCGGGCAGGGCGGCACACGCCTTCGCCGTGTCGGCCGCCGCCAGGTCGCCCGCGGGCGCCCGGTTCGTGAACTCCTGGGCCTGGAGGTCCCGCACGGTCAGCCCGCCCCGCTTCGCCATCGCGGACACGTCCTCGAGCGCGCCCCGGGTCCGCATCGAACGCGGCGTCCCGATGGCGCCGAAGATCCGCTCGTACCCGGTGAGCGGCCGGTCGGCGTTGGCCAGCCAGGCGCTGTCGTTGGAGTTCTCCGCGTACGGCGCGTCCTTCAGGACGGGCATCCGGGACGGCCCGAAGATCCCGGGCTGGACGGCGTCCGGATCGCTGCCCGGCGTGCAGGCGCTCCGCGAGCCGTCGAGGACCGCGAGCCCCGCCTGCGGGTAGGTGAGTCCCCCGAGGTCGGTGGAGCAGTCCGCGGCCAGCGCGTCGGTGATCCGGGGCAGCACCTGCGACTGCGTGTACAGCGTGTGTCCGGAGGAGTCCGCGGCGACCGTGTTCACCCACGGAAGACCCTGGTGCCGGTCGAGGGAGTCGGCGATGCCCGCCGTGGAACGGGCCTTGGCGAAGCCGAGCGAGGTGTCGGCGAACCGGAAGTTGGCGGCGTTGGGGTCGTTGAACGCGTACGCCGTCGTCGCCGTCCAGGGCAGCGCCGGCTGGCCGTCGGGATCGGCGACGACCGGGCCGTACCGCGTCCACCACTGGGTGCGGGTGACCGGCGCGCCGCCCTCGACCTGGACGGTCACGGTCCGTTTCGACATGTGCTCCGGCTTGCCGTCGACCAGGTAGACGGTGGGGTCGGACGGGGCGAGGGTGAGCCGGGTCAGGTTGAAGGGGACGCCCGTCGCGACGGTGTGGCTCCACGCCACATGTGCGTTGTAGCCGATGGATATCGTCGGCGAGCCCAGCAACGAGGCGCCCGCGACGTCGAGTTCGCCGGGAATGGTCTGCTGCGACTGCCAGAACCGGCGTCCGCCCTGCCAGGGGTAGTGCGGGTTGCCCAGCAGCAGACCCCGGCCGTTCGCCGTGGTCGCGCCGCTGAAGGCGACCGCGTTCGACCCCATGTCGGAGTCGGCGGCGGTCCGCGCCCGCACGGCCTTGATCAGGGCCGCGGCGTCGACGTCCCGGGTGGCCCCGGTGGCCCCGGTGGCGCCGGTGGGCGGCTGCGCCGCGGTGATCTCGTCCACGGCACCGCCCTGGCCGCCCAGCACCGACAGGGCGTAGAAGCGGGTGGCCACGTCCAGGGTGCTGATCGGCCGCACCCAGGCCGCGCCCCGGCAGGTGGGGTCGGTGATCCGGTGCCGCGCCAGCCAGGCGTCGTACCCGGCGGCGAAGCCCCGCATCAGGTCCCGCACCTGCCGGCTCGGACCCAGCGGTGCCGGTTCGGCGAGCAGCTTCGCCACCGTCCCGGCCCGCCGTACGCCCCGGAAGTACAGGTCGCTGGAGAGGTTGGTGGCGGCCGACGACAGCGACAGGTCGGTCCCGGCGTCGGCGCCGAAATAGCGCGAACGGTCGCCGCGCAGCGTGACGAAGCCGTCGGCGAGCGTGCAGACCTGGTCGGCGGCCTGGGCCCAGCCGGTGCCGAAGCCCAGGTCGGCGTAGTCCTTGGCGAGGATGTGCGGAACGCCGTACTCGGTGTAGCGGATGACGGCGGACAGACCGCCGTGCGAGGGACGGTCCTGGCGGACCGGCCGTTCGGCCGCGGCGGCCGGTAACGCGGCCGATGCGGTGAGCAGTGCGACGGCTGCGACGAGCAGTCGTCTCAGACGGGTGGTGCGCATCTGTGCCTCCCAACGTCGTTGCGTGAAGGAGCGGTTGAGGAACGCTGTGCGTGTGCGCTTCGATGGTGCTTGACCTGCCCGTGCGACGGACAGAGGATCATGAGCCATGACGCAGGGACAGGGCAGCACGGTTGACGGGGTGCTGCGACGCAGTGCCCGACGCACCCCCGCACGGGTGGCGGTGGAGTACGGCGAACGGCGCTGGACGTACCAGGAACTCGACGACGCCGTCTCACGCGCGGCGAGCGTCCTGCTCGGCCAGGGCCTCGACCGCGGCGACCGGGTCGCGGCCTACGGGCACAACTCCGACGCCTACCTGATCGCCTTCCTCGCCTGCGCCCGCGCCGGTCTGGTGCACGTGCCGGTGAACCAGAACCTGACCGGCGACGACCTCGCGTACATCGTCGAGCAGTCGGGCAGCTCGCTGGTGCTGGCCGACCCCGACCTCGCCGGACGACTCCCGGACACGGTACGGGTGTTGCCGCTGCGGGACGCCGAGGACTCGCTGCCCGTCCTGCTGGCGCGGGCGGCGCCGTACGACGGTCCGGAGCCGCGCGCCGAGGACCTGGTGCAGCTGCTGTACACCTCGGGGACCACGGCGCTGCCCAAGGGGGCGATGATGAGCCACCGGGCGCTGGTGCACGAGTACCTGAGCGCGATCGCCGCCCTCGACCTGAGCGCCGGGGACCGGCCCGCGCACGCCCTGCCGCTCTACCACTCCGCCCAGCTGCACGTCTTCCTGCTGCCCTACCTGGCGGTCGGCGCGACCAACGTCATCCTGGCCGCCCCGGACGGCGACACCCTGTTCGACCTGATCGAAGCCGGGCGCGTGGACAGCCTGTTCGCACCGCCCACCGTGTGGATCGGCCTGGCCAACCGGCCCGACTTCGCCACCCGCGACCTCGGCGGACTGCGCAAGGCCTACTACGGGGCGTCGGTCATGCCGGTGCCCGTCCTCGAACGGCTGCGGGAACGGCTCCCGAAACTGGCCCTGTTCAACTGCTTCGGGCAGAGCGAGATCGGACCGCTGGCCACCGTGCTCGCCCCCGAGGAGCACAAGGGGCGGCTGGACTCCTGCGGCCGCACCGTGCTGTTCGTGGAGGCCCGCGTGGTCGACGAGGACGGCCGGGACGTTCCCGACGGCACACCCGGTGAGATCGTGTACCGCTCGCCGCAGCTGTGCGACGGCTACTGGCGGAAACCCGAGGAGACCGAGGAGGCCTTCCGGGACGGCTGGTTCCACTCCGGCGACCTCGCGGTCCGCGACTCCGACGGCTACTTCACGATCGTCGACCGGGTCAAGGACGTCATCAACTCCGGTGGCGTACTGGTCGCCTCACGACAGGTCGAGGACGCCCTCTACACCCACGAGGCGGTCGCCGAGGCCGCCGTCATCGGCCTGCCCGACGAGCGGTGGGTCGAGGCGGTCACGGCGGTGGTCGTGCCGCGCGGCGAGATCGACGAGGCCGCCCTGATCGCCCACGTGAAGGAGCGGTTGCCCGCCTTCAAGGCACCGAAGCGGATCCTGTTCGTGACCGAGCTGCCCCGCAACGCCAGCGGCAAGATCCTGAAGCGAGAGCTGCGCGACCGGTTCGGCCCCGCGTCCTGAGGACCCGGCTCTGGCCGGGGGACTGTGGCCGTACCACGACCTGTCCGGCGTCCGTGCCCTGGCGCCTGCGCCGTCCGCGGCGCCCCGTTCGTCCCTTGGGATGACGGCCGTGCCGAACGGGCACCGGTACGCGGCCCGGAGGAGCGCGGCTTCGTAGCGTGAAGGTCATGTCGACCCTGTGGGAACTCATGCACGACTGCATCCCCGACGATCACGCCCGGCAGGTGACCTCCCGCTACTACCTCGACGAGGCCATGAGGGGCCCGCGGGCACCGGACCGGGTGGTCGACCTCGGCTGCGGACGCGGCGCCTCGGCCGCACTCTTCCGCAGCCACGACCCCCGGGTCCGGTGGGTGGGACTGGACATCCGCGACTCCCCGGAGGCCGCACAGCGCACGCCCGGCGGCGACGCGGTGGTCTACTTCGACGGCGTCAACATGCCGTTCCGCTCGGACGCCGTGCCGCTCGTGTACTCGCACCAGGTCTTCGAGCACGTCGCCCGGCCCAGGGAGCTGCTCGCGGAGGTGGGCAGGGTGCTGCGGCCGGGAGGGCTGCTCATCGGCAGCACCTCCCAGTTCGAGCCGTACCACTCCTTCAGCCTGTGGAACTACACGCCGTACGGGTTCCGGGTGCTGGTCGAGGAGGCCGGACTCACCCTGGAGGAGATCCGGCCCTCGCTCGACGGCGTGACCCTGATCATGCGCAGCTACCACGACAGCCGGAAACGGGAGTACGGCCGGTTCTGGCAGCGGGAGTCGCCGCTCAACACGGAGATCGACGCCTGGGCCCGCACCGGCGACCGGCGGACGGCCCTGGTGAACCTGCGCAAGCTCATGTTCTGCGGCCAGTTCGCGTTCCGGGTGACCAAGCCCGCGACGCCCCCCTGAGACCTCAGCCCTGCGGCCCGAACGCCTTCAGGAAGCGGTCCCGGAACTGGTCCATGGCCCACTCCGGGGCGTTGTCCGCGGGCTTCAGCCCGTCCGTCCAGCCCCACCCGGAGACCCGCTTCAGGACCTTCGGGTCGCGGGCGACGATGGTGACGGGCACGTCCTTGTTGGCGGTGCCGCCGGTGACCGTCGGGACGGGCTGGTGGTCGCCGAGGAACACCAGGACGGTGTTGTCGTCGCCGTACCGCTGCATCCACTGGGTCAGGCTGTCCAGGGAGTACTGGATCGCCTTGCGGTACTCGGTCCGCACCCGCTGCGCGCTCTTCCAGACCTCCGTGGGGTTGGTGCCCTCCTTCTTGATCTTGTAGAAGATCCTGCCGTTGCCGAGGTCCCTCCAGTCGATGATGTGCGCGATGGGCGACCAGGGGTTGTGGCTGGAGGCCAGGATGATCTCCGCCATGATCGGGTCGCGGTTCTTCTTCCCGTGCTCCAGCTTCTGGAAGGCCTCCAGGCTGAACTGGTCCGGCACCGGCGTCCAGCTGAAGTACGGGCCCTCGTACCCGAGGTGCGTGGAGTCGTAGATGTGGTCGAGGCCGAAGTACTTGCCCTCGGGCCAGGCCTTGCGCACGCCCGGCACGATACCGACGGTGCGCCAGGCACCGGTCTTCTGGAAGTACTTGGTGAGGGTCGCGTGGTCACCGGTGGTCAGGGTCCGGTACCGCTGCTGGTTCTTGATCCACAGGCCGGACAGGAACGTCGAGTGGGCGAGCCAGCTGCCGGCGCCCGTGACGGGCGACCTGAGCCAGCCGCTCTGCGCGGCGAAACCGGCCGACTTGAGCCGGGCGTTCCCCGCCGTGAGCGTCGCGTCGATCTCCGGCCCCATCTTCGGATCGTCGATCGCCACCCGGCCGTAGCTCTCGATGAAGGTGAACAGCACGTCCTTGCCGCGCAGGCCGGTCAGCAGCTGGTTCGGCGGGGTGTCGGCGTAGGCGTCGACGGCGAGCTGCTTCTTGAAGACGTCGGCGTCCCCCAGCCCGTCGCGGACGTACTGCACACGGTTGGCGAGGAACTGGCTGTAGCCCTTCGTGGCGACCGGGACACCGGCGAACTGCACGCCCAGCGTGAAGCAGGTGATCCACACGACGCCGAGGACGAGCGTGGTGCGCACCGCCACGGCGCGGTGCCCGGCCATCATGTCCGCCAGCCGCACCATCGCGAGCGCGCTGAGCACGAGTACGGCGATGAGCAGCACGATCACGCCGATCACGGCGAGGATCTCGCCCGTGTGGCCGAACGAGTCCTTCACCCAGTCCGCCGCGTCGGTCAGGAGCACCCAGTCGAAGACCAGGTCGAAGGGCCGCGCCAGGGTCTGGTAGAAGCCCATGTCGAGGCACTTGAGAACGGTGGACAGGCCGATCAGCGCGCCCGTGACGACGGCCGCGATCCGCCGTGCCCGCGACGGCAGCGCCAGCAGGAGGATCGCGAGGAAGAGCGCTTCGACGGGGAGGCGGAAGAAGCCCTGGAGGGTGAACCGGTCGAGCCGGTCGGGCACGAGGATCGCGACGAGCACGAACACGCCGGCCAGCACGTTCGCACCCACCCGCACGACAGCCGCGGCGCGCGGGTTCAGACGCCGCCGGAACCAGCGGGTCGGCGCGTCGGCACCCTGGGCGGGTGCTCCGGCCGCGTCCCCGGCAGGGGCTGGGGCGGTGTCGGAGCCGGCCGCCTCGGGGGCGGGTTCCGCCGGTGTGGGTGATGCCTCCTCCGCCCGGTCCGGGACCGGCGCGTCCGCGTCCGTGTCCAGTTGCTGGCGAGGGGGCGTGAGGTGCGACACCCGTACGTCCTTCCGTGCTGAGCCCGGTGATGGCACGGCGGCCCGGGATCCGCAGGTCACGACCGCCAACCTCGCGTACGGTCGCACGTAACCTGACGTTCAACCGCCCGGGTCAACCGAGCGCAAAGAGTACGCCCGGCTCACGTCCCGTCATCCTGCGGGCGCCGCTACCGGACCACCGCTACCGGTTCGCCGCTACCGGTCCGCCGCGGCCGCCACCTCCCGGGCCCACCGGTAGTCTGCCTTCCCGCTCGGCGACCGCTGCACCGTCTCCGTGATCACCAGCTGGCGCGGGATCTTGTACCCGGCGAGATGGGTGCGGCAGTGCGACTGGATGTCCGCCAGTGACGGACGCGGCGCCCCCTCGCGCAACTGCACCACCGCCGCCACGTGGTTGCCCCACTTCGCGTCCGGCACGCCGGCCACCAACGCGTCGTACACGTCCGGATGCGACTTCAGCGCCTGCTCGACCTCCTCCGGGTACACCTTCTCGCCCCCGGTGTTGATGCACTGCGAACCCCGGCCGAGGACGGTGACCACGCCGTCCGCGTCGACCGTCCCCATGTCGCCCAGCAGCACCCAGCGGCGGCCGTCCTTCTCGAAGAAGGTCTCGGCGGTCTTCCCGGGGTCGTTGTAGTACCCGAGCGGCACATGGCCGCTCTGTGCCACCCGCCCGGTCTCGCCCACCGCCACCGGCTCATGGGTGGCCGGATCGACCACCTGTGTACGCGAGTTGACCCGGACCCGGAAGCGGCTGCCGGCCCCCGAGTCGTTGGTCGCCGTGCCGTTGAAACCGGACTCGGAGGAGCCGAAGTTGTTCAACAGCACCGCGTTCGGCACGAGTTCGCTGAACTGCCGGCGTACGGTCTCGGAGAGGATCGCGCCCGACGAGGAGACGCTGAACAGGGCGGAGCAGTCGGTGCCCTTCATCGGCCCCTTGAGGGCGTCGATCAGCGGCCGCAGCATCGCGTCGCCGACCAGCGACATACTGGTCACCTTCTCCTTCTCGACCGTCCGCAGCACCTCCTCGGGCGCGAACCTGCGGTGGATCACCACGCGTTGCCCGAAGTTGAAGCCGATGAAGCTGGTCAGGGTGGACGTGCCGTGCATCAGCGGGGGAGTGGGGAAGAAGGTGATCCCGGTGCCGCCGGCCGCGACCCGCTCGGCCAGTTCCTCCGGCCGCCCGACCGGCTCACCGGTCGGTGCGCCACCGCCCAGCCCGGCGAAGAACAGGTCCTCCTGACGCCACATCACGCCCTTGGGCATCCCGGTGGTGCCGCCGGTGTAGATGATGAACTGGTCGTCCGCCGAACGCGCCGGGAACCCGCGGCCGGGCGACCCCGCGGCCTCTGCCTCCGGGAACGCGAGTGCCTTGAGCTCCGAGGCGGGTTCGCCGACCCGCACCAGGTGCCGCAGTTTCGGGGTCCGCGGCAGCGCCGCCGCCACCCGCTCCTCGAACTCCGCGTCGAAGACCAGCGCGACCAGGTCGGCGTCCCGGTAGAGGTACACCAACTCCTCTTCGACATAGCGATAGTTGACATTGACGGGTACGACCCGTGCCTTGAGGCAGCCGAGCACCGTCTGGAGGTACTCCACCCCGTTGTACAGGTGCAGCCCGAGGTGTTCGCCCGGCCGGAACCCGCTGTCGATCAGATGGTGGCCGACGCGGTTGGCGGCCTCGTCCAGCTCCGCGTAGGTCAGCCGGCGCTCGGCGCCCGTGCCGGGGTGGTCGATGTACACGAGCGCCTCGCGGTCACCGGCCACGTCGACGACCGACTCGAACAGGTCGGCAAGGTTGTACTCCACCGCTCCTCCTGACCCCGGCAACCATGACGAAGAAAGGCGCAACTGTCGGTTCGCCGGTCATCAGAGCAAAGGGCGCGGCAAGTGGGAAGGGTTCGTGCGAAGAAATCTGACTGTCTGTCAGAAAACCCTTGAAGTGCCCTCCGCCCTACTGCAACCTGTTCTCGTTCCGGCAGAGGGGAGAGGTCCATGGGTGGCACGGAACACCTCACCGTGCGGCGCGAGGGCGCCACACTGGTGCTCACGCTGAACAGGCCCGAGGCGAAGAACGCGCTCTCGATCTCCATGCTCGTCGGTCTCCACGACGGCTGGATCGAGGCCGACGAGGACGACGACGTCCGCTCCATCGTGCTCACCGGGGCCGGCGGTGCCTTCTGCGCCGGGATGGACCTCAAGGCGCTGGCGGGACAGGGCATGGCGGGGGAGCACCTCCGTGACCGGCTGAAGGCCGACCCGGACCTGCACTGGAAGGCGATGCTGCGTCATCATCGCCCGCGCAAACCGGTGATCGCCGCAGTCGAGGGGTACTGCGTCGCGGGCGGCACCGAGATCCTTCAGGGCACCGACATCCGGGTCGCGGGGGAGTCGGCGACCTTCGGTCTGTTCGAGGTCCGGCGCGGGCTCTTCCCGATCGGCGGTTCCACGGTGCGGCTGCAACGCCAGATCCCGCGCACCCACGCGCTGGAGATGCTGCTGACGGGGCGGCCGTACAGCGCGCGTGAGGCCGCTGACATCGGGCTCGTCGGGCATGTCGTGCCGGACGGGAGCGCGCTGGACAAGGCGCTGGAGATCGCCGGGCAGATCAACGCGTGCGGGCCGCTGGCGGTCGAGGCGGTGAAGGCGTCGGTGTACGAGACGGCGGAGCTGACGGAGGCCGACGGGCTGGCGGCGGAGCTGAAGCGGGGGTGGCCGGTGTTCGACACGGCCGATGCGAAGGAGGGGGCGCGTGCGTTCGCGGAGAAGCGGGTCCCTGATTACAAGCGTGCGTGAGTTCAGCGGCGTCGGAGGTCCGTCGCAGTCCCCGGGCCGGATGTGGCTGGTCGCGCAGTTCCTCCCCCAGCCTTCGGCCGGGGGTACCGCCGGCGCCCCTACGGGGCGCTGCACACCTACCCGGTGAAAAAGGAGCCCCCATGCCCGAAGTGCTCAAAGCTCCCCTCGTCGTCGAGTTCCCGTTCACCCGTTCCCTCGGGCCCGTGCAGGGTGCCTTTCTCACCGGGCTGCGGGAGCGGATCGTGCTCGGGGTGAGGACCGGCGACGGCCGCGTCCTCGTGCCGCCCGTCGAGTACGACCCCGTCACCGCCGAGGAGATCCGCGACCTCGTCCACGTGGCCACCACCGGCACCGTCACCACGTGGGCCTGGAACCACGAACCCCGCCGCGGCCAGCCCCTCGCCACGCCCTTCGCCTGGGTGCTGGTCCGGCTCGACGGCGCCGACACCGCCCTGCTGCACGCCCTCGACGCCCCCGGGCCGGACGCCGTGCACACCGGCATGCGGGTCCGGATCCGCTGGGCCGAGGAGCGCTCCGGCGCCATCACCGACATCGCCTGCTTCGAGCCGTACGACGGTGCGGACACCGTCGTCACCGTCCACGCGGGGGAGTTCGAGGAACCGGTCACCGGCATCGTCGCGCACGCCCGCCTCGACTACACCTACTCGCCCGGCCGCGCCCAGACCGCCTACATCAACGCCCTGTCGACACAGCGGACGTTCGGTGAGCGCTGCCCCTCCTGCCGGAAGGTGTACGTCCCCCCGAGGGGTGCCTGCCCCACATGTGGGGTGGCCACATCGGAACAGGTGGAAGTGGGGCCCGGGGGCACGGTCACCACCTTCTGCATCGTCAACATCAAGGCGAAGAACCTCGACATCGAGGTGCCGTACGTCTACGCGCACATCGCCCTGGACGGCGCCGGCCTCGCCCTGCACGGCCGGATCGGCGGCATCCCCTACGACCAGGTGCGGATGGGCCTGCGGGTCGAACCGGTGTGGACCGAGGGCGCCCGCTACCCCGACCACTACCGGCCCACCGGCGAACCCGACGCGGACTACGACACCTACAAGGAGCTGCTGTGACGCGTGACATCGCGCTGGTCGCCTTCGCGCAGACCGACCACCGGCGCACCAGCGACGAGCACTCCGAGGTGGAGATGCTGATGCCGGTGCTGCACGACGTACTCGCCCAGACCGGCCTGCGGACCGCCGACATCGGCTTCACCTGCTCCGGGTCCAGCGACTACCTGGCCGGCCGCGCCTTCTCCTTCACGCTCGCCCTCGACGGCGTCGGCGCCTGGCCGCCGATCTCCGAGTCGCACGTCGAGATGGACGGCGCCTGGGCGCTGTACGAGGCCTGGACCAAGCTGCTCACCGGGGACGCGGACACCGCGCTCGTCTACTCCTACGGCAAGTCCTCGCCCGGCTCCGTCCGGGACGTGCTCACCCGGCAGCTCGACCCCTACTACCTGGCGCCCCTGTGGCCGGACTCCGTCGCCCTGGCCGCCCTCCAGGCGCAGGCGCTGATCGACGCGGGGGAGACCGACGAGCCGGCGCTGGCCGCCGTGGGCGCCAGGAACCGCGCCGACGCCACCGGCAACCCCCACGCCCAGCTGAGCGGTCCGGTGCCCCAGGGGGAGTACGTCGTGCGGCCCCTCCGTACCGGTGACTGCCCGCCGATCGGGGACGGCGCCGCCGCCGTGATCCTCGCGGCCGGGGACCGGGCCCGGGAGCTGTGCGAACGGCCCGCCTGGATCCGGGGGATCGACCACCGCATCGAGGCCCACGGCCTGGGCGTCCGCGACCTGACCGACTCGCCGTCCGCGCGGCTCGCCGCCGAGAAGGCCGGCGCCTTCGAACGGCCCGTGGACACCGCCGAACTGCACGCCCCGTTCAGCTCGCAGGAGGTCGTACTGCGCAAGGCGCTGCGGATCGGCGACGACGTGCGCGTCAACCCGTCCGGCGGCGCGTCGGCCGCCAACCCGATCATGGCCGCCGGTCTGATCCGCATCGGCGAGGCCGCCGCCCGCATCCACCGCGGCGCGTCCGACCGCGCCCTCGCCCACGCCACCTCCGGCCCCTGCCTGCAGCAGAACCTGGTCGCCGTACTCGAAGGGGATCCGCGATGAGCAAGGAGCCCGTGGCCGTCGTAGGGATCGGCCAGACCAAGCACGTGGCGGCCCGGCGGGACGTCTCGATCGCGGGGCTCGTCCGCGAGGCCGCGCGACGGGCGCTGGACGACGCCGAGTTGGCGTGGGCCGACATCGACGCCGTCGTCATCGGCAAGGCCCCCGACTTCTTCGAGGGCGTGATGATGCCGGAGCTGTACCTGGCGGACGCCCTCGGCGCGGTGGGCAAGCCCATGTTGCGGGTCCACACCGCGGGGTCGGTGGGCGGCTCCACCGCGCTGGTCGCGGCCAACCTCGTCGCCGCCCGCGTCCACTCCACGGTGCTGACCCTCGCCTTCGAGAAACAGTCCGAATCGAACGCCATGTGGGGGCTCTCCCTGCCGATTCCCTTCCAGCAGCCGCTGCTGGCCGGCGCGGGCGGGTTCTTCGCACCCCACGTCCGGGCCTACATGCGGCGCAGCGGCGCCCCCGACACCGTCGGCTCGCTGGTCGCCTACAAGGACCGCCGCAACGCCCTGAAGAACCCCTACGCCCACCTCCACGAACACGACATCACCCTGGAGAAGGTCCAGGCGTCCCCCATGCTGTGGGACCCCATCCGCTACTCCGAGACCTGCCCCTCCTCCGACGGCGCCTGCGCCATGGTCCTCACCGACCGCGCCGGAGCCGCGCGCGCCCCGAGACCGCCGGCCTGGATGCTGGGCGGTGCCATGCGCAGCGAACCCACCCTGTTCGCCGGCAAGGACGCGGTGTCCCCGCAGGCCGGGAAGGACTGCGCCGCGGACGTCTACCGGCAGGCGGGGATCGCCGACCCGCGCCGGGACATCGACGCCGTCGAGATGTACGTGCCGTTCTCCTGGTACGAGCCCATGTGGCTGGAGAACCTGGGCTTCGCCGAGGAGGGCGAGGGCTGGAAACTCACCGAATCGGGGGTCACGGAACTCGACGGTGACCTCCCCGTCAACATGTCGGGCGGGGTGCTCTCCACCAACCCGATCGGCGCCTCCGGCATGATCCGGTTCGCCGAGGCGGCCCTCCAGGTCCGCGGCCAAGCCGGAGAACACCAGGTGGACGGCGCGCGCAAGGTGCTCGGGCACGCCTACGGCGGCGGCTCCCAGTTCTTCTCGATGTGGCTCGTCGGCGCCGCTGCCCCCGACTCCTGAAAGGACCCGTCCACGTGGCCTGTTGGGTGCCGGAACCGAAAGCTAGGCTGGCCGCGGACGACGAATTCGGGAGGAGCACGGACGTGGCCGAGAGCACCATCCAGCAGCAGCCGGTTCTGGGCTGGGACAAGCCGGAGCTGGACCTCAGCGGGGCCGACTGGCAGTCCAGCAGCCGTGGCCGGGGGGATGTCCAGATCGCCTTTGTCGAGGGATTCATCGCGATGCGCAACAGCGGCCGGCCGGAGAGCCCTTCCCTGATCTTCACCCCCGCCGAATGGGGTGCCTTCGTGTCGGGGGCCCGGGAGGGCGAGTTCGACCTCACCTGAAGCCGGCCCCGGTCCCCGTCGCGGAGCGGACCGGGCGGTGTTCCGCGAGGATTTCCGGACACGTGACCGGCAGCGCCCGTCCGGGGCCGCCGCCTGAGACAGGCTGGCCCCGGAAAGGGAAGGTCACATTCCGGAGGTGAGGTAACGATGAGCACTGCGCCGGTCATCGCTGCGGTGGACGGGTCGGACGACAGCCTGCGCGCCCTGGACTGGGGGGTGACGGCGGCCCGGCAGCGGAAGGCACCGCTGCGCGTGGTGCACGTACGCCAGTACGCCGCCTGGGGACAGCCGGACGTCCTGGTCGCCGGCGAGCCCGACGCGGCCGGCGACCCGGTGCTCGACGAGGTCCGCGACCGGCTGGACGCCGGCGCCGAGCCGCTCACCGTCGAGTACGTCGCCCTGGAGGGCGCCCCGACCGCACTGCTGCCCGAACTGGGCGCCGACGGCCTGCTGCTGGTGCTCGGCTCCCGGGGCCGCGGCGGCTTCGCGAGCCTGCTGCTGGGCTCCAACGGCATGGCCGCCGCCCGCGACGCCGGGTGCCCGGTGGTCGTCGTACCCCGGCCCGGACGCGAGGTGCGGGAGGACCTGCCCACCGAGCCCGGGCCCCGGGTCGTCGTCGGCGTGGACGTGGACAGCCCCGACGACGCGACCCTCGCCTTCGCCTTCGCGGAGGCCGCGTGGCGGGGCGTCCGGCTCCAGGTGATCGCCGGCTACCCGTGGCCGGCCCTGTCCTGGGTCGCGGCGGGCAGCCTCGTCGCGCCGACCGTCGACCAGGGCGAGGTCGAGCGGGAGACCCGTACCCTCGCCGAGGGCTTCCTCGCCCCGCACCTCGAGGACCACCCGAACGTGTGGACCGAGATCCGCGCGCTGCCCGGTGACGCGGCAGGGCTCCTGGTGGCCGCCTCCAAGGACGCCGAACTGGTCGTCGTCGGCCGGCACCGCCGCCGTCCGCTCGCACCGGCCCGCATGCTGGGCTCCGTCACCCACGCCGTCCTGCTGCACGCGGCCTGCCCGGTCGCGGTGGTCCCCCCTTCGCCACCCGAGCAGTGATGTCAAGGCCCACCGGCCAGTTACCGTCAGTAGGGAGCGGATCACCCTCGTCAGGCGTACGCTGAGCTGCCTGCAAGCCACGGTGCGCGCCCGCTCCCCGCGCTCGCGCATCACCGTGGCGGGGGGTGGTCATGGGACAGCGGGTCCTGCGGAACCGACGGACGCTCTACGAACGTGAGAGCGAACTCGCCGCCGTCGACGAGGCGTTGGCCGAACTCACCGGTCTCGCCGCGCGCACCGGGCCGACCGGGGAGCGCCCGGACGGCACGACACCCGACGACCGTCCGCGCGGTGCGCTGCTCGCCTTCGCCGGCCGCGCCGGGATCGGCAAGACCACCCTGCTCGCCGAGGTCCGCCGGCGTGCCACCGCCCAGGGCTGCACCGTCCTGTCCGCACGCGGCGGCGACCAGGAACAGCGCGTCGCCTTCCACGTCGCCCGCCAGCTCCTGCAACCCCGCCTCGCGGGTGCGCCCGAGGCCGAACTCCGCGCCTCACTGGGCAGTTGGTACGACATCGTCGGCCCCGCCCTCGGCCTGTGCGCCCCCACCGAGGGCGCCCCGCCCGACCAGCAGGGCCTGCGCGACGGCCTCGACTGGGTGCTCACCCACCTCGCCGTGCGCCGCGCCCCGATGGTCCTCGTCCTCGACGACGCGCACTGGGCCGACCCCGAATCCCTCGGCTGGCTCGCCGCGTTCGCGCCCCGCGCCGAACAACTCCCGCTGCTCGTCGTCGTCGCCTACCGGCCCGACGAACTCCCGGACCACGCCGAGTCGTTCCGCCGCCTGCCCGGCCGGGCAGGCGGCCGGCCGCACGACCTGGAACCGCTCAGCGCCGACGCCGTCGCCGGCCTGGTGCGCGAAAGCCTCGGCGACCACGCCGACGACACCTTCTGCCACGAGTCCTGGGCCGTCACCTCCGGCAACCCCTTCGAGATCGTCGAACTCACCGCCAAGGTCCACGACCGGGGGCTGGACCCCACCGAGGCCGGCGCCCCCCTGCTGCGCGACCTCGCCGCCGCCGTGAAGGGCAGCGGACTGATCACCCGGCTCGAACGCCTCGGCCCGTCCGCCGTCCGCTTCGCCTGGGCCTGCGCCGTCCTCGGCACCGAGATCCATCCCACGCTGGCCGCCGCCGTCGCCGGCCTCGGCCACGAGGAGGCCGCCGACGCCGCCGACGCCCTGCGCGGCGCCCGCATCCTCACCGGCGCCGACACCCTGGAGTTCGTCCACCCGCTCATCGCCACCGCCGTCTACCGGGCCATCCCGCCCGCCACCCGCGTCGCCCTGCACGGCCAGGCCGCCTGGTGCGTGACCGACGACGGGCAGGGCGCCACCGCCGCCGCCCGCCACCTCCTGGAAACCCACCCCGAGGGAGACGCCTGGGTCGTGCGGCAGCTGCGTGCCGCCGCCGGCGAGACGCTCCGGGCGGGCGCCCCCGACGCGGCCCGCCGCTACCTGGCCCGCGCCCTGCGCGAACCCCCGCCGGCCACGGAACGCGCCGCCGTCCTCCACGAACTCGGCAGCGCCTCCCTGCTCACCGAACCGGCCACCACCGTCAACCACCTCCGCGCCGCCCTCCAGGAACCCATCGCCGAGCCCGCCCTGCGACACCGCATCGTCTACCGCCTCTCCCAGGTCCTCGCCCACAGCGACCGGCTCGCCGAGGCCTCCGAGACCCTCGCGCACGAGATCCGGCTGACCGACGACGCCCGGGTCCGGCTGCGGATGCTCTCCGAACAGTTCATGTGGGACGCCTTCCGCGCCGACGAACCCGACCACCCCTCCCGCTCCCGCCGCCTGGCCAGGCTCGCCGACCGCCTCCAGGGCCGCGACCTCACCGAGCGGTACATCATCGGGCTGCGCACCTGGGACGCGATCCAGCGCGGCGAACCCGCCGACACCGCCCTGCGCCACGCCGAACGCGCCCTCGCCGGCGGCCTCGGCTGGGCCGAGGCGGACCGTGGCTTCGAGGTCCCGGTCCTGGTCGCCCTCGCCTTCATGTACGCCGACCGCCCCGACCGCACCGAGGAGCTGTTCGCCGCCGGCATCGCCGACTACGAACGCCAGGGCTGGCGCGGCGGACACCTCTCCTTCGCCTACACACTCCTCGGCTACCTCCGCTACCGGTGCGGCCGCCTCGCCGAGGCGGAGGACCTCGCCCGCTCCGGGCTGCGCCTCGCCGAACGCGTCGGACCCGGCACGCCCGCCCACTGGTACGCCCTGGGCACCCTCATCCAGACCCTGATCGCCCGCGGCCGCACCGACGAGGCCACCCGGCTGGCCGAGGACCACTCCTTCCGGGAGCCGTTCCCGGCGGCCGTGGTCTTCCCCGACGCCCAGACGGTCTACGGCGAGCTGCTCCTCGCCCGCGGCCTCACCAAGGCCGCGGCGGCCGAGCTGTCCGCGGCCGGCCGCCGCCTCGAACCCCGCGGCATCCGCAACCCGGCCTGGTGCCCCTGGCAGCTCCACCTGGCCCGGGCCGAGGCCCACGACGCACCGGAGCGCGCCCTGACCACCGCCCTGGAAGCGGTGAGCCGGGCCCGCCACTTCGGCGCCCCGTCGGCGATCGGCCAGGCGCTGCGCACGGCCGCCGAGGTGGCGACGGGTCCGGCCCGCGTGACCTACCTGCAAGAAGCGGTGGCCCACCTGGAGCGTTCCCCGGCCGCCTACGAGCTGGCCTGCGCCCTGGTCGCCCTGGGCACGGAGCTCCACGACACCGCCCACCTCCGCAGGGGCCTGAAAGCAGCCGAGCAGTGCGGAGCGGACACCGTGGCAGCCACCGCGTGCGCCGAACTGGCGTCCGCTGTGAAGCAGACACAGGGCCCAACCTCCCAGGGGCGCGGGGAACTGCGCGACAAGCCTCCACAGCCCCGCACCTGACACCGCACCGCAACCACCCACCGGTCCATACGGCCCCGCACGCGCGGCTCCCCGTACCATGGACCGCATGTCGTTCCTCCGTCGCCGCAGCGCCACTCCCGCCGGCCCCGACTTCGACGTACTGGCCATGGACCCGGGCGACTGGCCCGGCAACCTCGGAGCCGGGCTGCTGCCCGCCCCCGACGGCACCTGCCAGGGCGTCTTCCTCCGCTACGACCTCTTCGGCGGCCGCGGCCCCGCGATGATCATCGGAAACCTCCCCGAGGGCTCCCCGGCCCGCGAGGTGGAGGAGGGCGAGGTCCCGTTCGAGGTCGGCCAGCTCCTCCTGGCCCTGGAGAACGACGAGGACGTCACCGTCGTCGGCACCGAGGACATGCCGGTGCTCCAGGGCGACAACCTGCTGATCGTGCGCCGGCTCAAGCTCTCCGAGAGCCGGATCTCCTGCGTCCAGTTCGACCGCAGCGACGGCGTCCTCGTCACCATCGCCGCCTGGGACCGGCCCATCACGGACGACCTGTACGCCCTGCTGAAGCCGCTCCCCGCGGAGCTTTTCCAGCAGGGCTGAGACAGGCCGGCCGGGTCACCGCCGGTGGTGCCGTCCGGTCTTCGGCGACGGCACCACGTCCACGTCGGCCGCCCGGACGAACTCGATCCGGTGACCGTACTGGATCTCGTAGTACAGGTCCTTGCCCGTCACGACCCGGTGCGCGTCGGTGGCGAAGGTGGTCGCGTAGAAGTACTCGCCCGGCACCGCGTCACCCACCACGTACTCCTGACCCGCCGGGATGGTGTAGGGCAGCGGCGAGATCGACTGGGCGGGCACCCCGGACGGGTACGCCGACGCCTCCGGATAGGCACGGCCGTACACAGGGACGCTCTTCAGGCCCGCCTTGGGCGTGACCACCAGGCCTGCCGCGGTCACCGCCGTCGGATCCTTGGCCGGGTTCCTGAACCAGGCCTTCTGGCCCAGGTACCAGATCGCCGTCCAGTCGCCCCAGGTGTCCGCCACCGCGTACTGCTGGCCGGTGGAGACCCGTGACGAGAGGTCGTTCACGTCGGTCGTCGGCGTCGTACCGAGGCCGACGTCCTTGATCAGGGCCGAGCTCTCGTCGTGGTCGGAGTACAGCCGGACCTCGCCGGAACCGTGCGCGGCACAGGGCTGGCCCTTGCTGACGCAGCCGGTGTACGCGGGCTGGTTGGTGGGGTAGTCCGGCAGGATCGTCACCAGGCCGCCCTTCTTGCCGGCTGTCCGCTTGAAGGGGTGCTCGAGCAGCTCGAAGTAGTGGCGCCAGTCCCAGAACGGACCCGGGTCGGTGTGCATCCCGGGAATCGAGGACGTGACCGGGCCCGGCACGTTCTCGTGGCCGATGATGTGCTGCCGGTCCAGCGGGATGCCGTACTTGTCGGTGAGGTACTTCACCAGCCGGGCCGAGGACCGGTACATGGCCTCCGTGTACCAGGCGTCCGGCGACGCGAGGAAGCCCTCGTGCTCGATGCCGATCGACTTGGCGTTGATGTACCAGTTGCCCGCGTGCCAGGCCACGTCCTTCGCCTTGACGTGCTGGGCGATCAGGCCGTCGGTCGAGCGGATGGTGTAGTTCCAGGACACATAGGTCGGGTCCTGGACCAGTTTGATGGTCTCGTCCCAGGAGCCTTCCGTGTCGTGGATGACGATGTACTTGATGCTCTGCGACGTGGGCCGGTCACCGAGGTCGTGGTTGCCGTAGTCGTTGTCCCCGAACTGCGCGTACGGCGCCGGGATCCACTCGCATGACACCGTTGTCGGACACTCGGTGTCGTCCGCCGCCGCGGTGCGCAGCCCGGCCGGCGCCGGCTGCCGGGCGGCCTTCAGGTCCGGCTGCGCGGCGAGTACGACGAGCTGCCCCGCGTCCGTGGTGCGCTCCTCGCCGGTGTGCAGGACGTCGAACACGTCGTCGGCGTACGCCGACGCGGTCGCCGTGTCGTCGGCACCGGAGAAGAGGGCGACCGCGCCGTACCAGTCGGCCGGATCGGCGCTGAGCGGCCTGCCCAGACCCTTCTGGGCGGCGGCGAGCAGGGCGGCGCCGCCGGCCACGTTCGCCGCCGGGTCGGTGCGCAGCCGCCCGGCCGGGATGCCGGTCAGCCCGGCGGCCTTCGTGAGCGTCTTGAGACGGGCCGGGAGCGCGGAGTCCGCCGGCACCTTCACGCCCGGGTGCAGGGCGGGCCGGGCGCTGTCGCCGCGGGGGTCCTCGGTGCCGTCGGCGAAGTGCTCGGTCGCGGTGGCCAGCGCGGTGCGCGCGTCGGTCAGGTGCATCGGGCCGTAGCCGCCGGAGACGCTCGGCGCGCCGCCGTGGTCGTCCCAGCGGGACTGGAGGTAGGAGACGGCCAGCAGCACGCTCTGCGGCACGTGGTAGTCGGTGGCGGCGGACGCGAACGCGCGCTGGAGCGCTTCGGCGGACGACGCGGTGGTGCTCGGGGGCGGAGCCGCGCCCAGCAACGGCAGCAGCAACGCCGCGGAGGCGACGGCGCCTGCCGTCCTGCGCGTACGTCTGCCGTGGCGGGCGGGAACTGGCTCGGTTACGGATCCTCGCAATGCGGCCTCCTGGGGCGTTCAGAGCGCGACGGGGCGTGCGGGGCTGAGCGTGGCTCAGTGGTACCGGCTTGCCGACGATCCGTCAATCATGCCCAGAAGGAGGCGATTTCCCATGTCATACGATGTTCGTGGGAGTTTCGCGCCGGGGGCTCCCGGCCTGCGCGGCTTCAGAGGTGTACGCCGGTGAACGGGGCCGTACACCAGGGATCCGCGGTGCGCAGCTGCCCTGAGCGCACCGCGGATCCCCGCCCCGTCAGCGAGTGCCGACCGCCGCGCGTACGGCCCGCCGGGCCAGCTGACAGTCGTCGTGCAGCCGCCGGAGCAGCAGCCGCTGTTCCTCGCCGGTCGGCGCCGCACCAGGGTGGGCCGTACCCGGTGCCGCCGGGGTCGCGTCGTGCATCGAACGCTGCACGGCGGTCTCGTACGTCCGGATCTCCCGGGTGAGGACCAGCATCAGGTTCACCAGGAACGCGTCCCGGGACGCGGGCCCCGCTGACTGGGCGATCTGGCTGATCTGACGGCGCGCCACCGGGGCGTCACCGAGGACCGACCAGAGCGTCGCCAGGTCGTACCCCGGCAGGTACCAGCCCGCGTGCTCCCAGTCCACCAGCACTGGACCGGCCGGTGACAACAGGATGTTCGAGAGCAGGGCGTCACCGTGGCAGAACTGGCCCATCCCCTGGCGGCCCGCCGCGACCGCGATGCCGTGCAGCAGCTTCTGCAGGTCACCCATGTCCCGGTCGGTGAGCAGCCCCAGCTCGTGGTACCGGGAGATCCGGGCCGCGTAGTCCACCGGGGCGTCGAAGGTGCCCGCCGGCGGCCGCCACGCGTTCAGCCGGCACACCGCGCCCAGCGCGGCCCGGATGTCCGCCCTGGGCGGGGCCTCCGTGGGGTGGCGCTGCACCGCCGCCACCCGGCCGGGCATCCGCTCGATCACCAGGGTGCAGTTGTCCGGGTCCGCCGCGATCAGCCTCGGCACCCGGATCGGCGGCCGGTGCCGGACGAACGAGCGGTATGCGGCTATTTCGTGGCGGGTCCGCTCCGCCCAGGCGGGGGAGTGGTCCAGTAGACACTTCGCCACGGCCGTGTTGCGCCCCGTCGTCCCGACGAGGATCACGGACCGCCCGGTGCGCCGCAGCACCTGCACCGGAGCGAACTCCGGGCAGATCCGGTGCACCGACGCGATCGCGGTGCGCAGTTGCGCGCCCTGCGGGCCGGACAGGTCCAGTCTCCCGCTGAGGGGCTGGGTGCCGAGCCCGGGGGCGCGCCGTGGCCGGCCCACGACCGGCACGGCGGCCCCCGTACGCGCGGGGTCGAGGTAGGGTCCGCTGCCCGCCGGTCGGGGGCGCAGCGGCCGGGGCGGGGCGGACACGGAGGACGATGCTGCGTACATGGGCGATACAGATCCCTTCGTGTGCCTGCGGTGCCTGCCTGAGAAGTCCAGTGGAGAAGAGTTCTCACGCCCAACCCGTCCCGGCCGCCCGGGCTCACCCTGGGGAGTGGGCCCGTCGACGGCGACCGGGTCGGGGTGGCGCGTTCCTACCTGACACCCGTTGCCCAGTGGCACACCATCTGGCGCACCCTGGCGAACCGTGGCGAATAGTCGCCCGGCAACCGTCACGGGTCTACTGTCAACTCAGCCGAGAACCTGGGGGCTTGACGTGACCGGAGAACCCAACACCCGCCTCTCGGACCTGTTCGGCCTGGCCGGCTGGTCCAAGGGCGAACTCGCGAGGCTGGTCAACCGGCAGGCGGCGGCCATGGGCCACCCCCAGCTGTCGACCGACACCTCCCGGGTGCGGCGGTGGATCGACATGGGAGAGATCCCGCGCGATCCGGTGCCGCGGGTGCTGGCGGCTCTGTTCACCGAGCGTCTCGGCCGTGTCGTGACCATCGAGGACCTCGGTCTGGTACGGCACGGGCGTACGGGAAAACGGCCGGACGACGGGAACGCGGAACATCCCGACGGAATGCCGTGGGCGCCCGAACGAACCGCCGCGGTCCTCACCGAATTCACGGGAATGGACCTCATGCTCAACCGACGCGGCTTGGTGGGCGCGGGTGCCGCGCTCACCGCGGGATCCGTACTCACCACCGCCATGTACGACTGGCTGCACACCGACCCCACCCTCAGGGCCGACGCGCCCGTCCTCGACGACCCCCTGCACGCCGACCCCGCCGGGTTCGACCGTTACGAGGCCGCCCCCATCGGGTCCGAGGAGATCGAGGAACTGGAGCGCTCCGTCGAGGTGTTCCGGGCCTGGGACGCGGCCCGCGGCGGCGGGCTGCAACGCAAGGCCGTGGTGGGACAGCTCAACGAGGTGGGCGGCATGCTCGCCTACCGTCACCCCGACCATCTCCAGCGGCGCCTGTGGGGCGTCGCCGCCAACCTCGCCGTCCTCGCGGGCTGGATGTCGCACGACGTCGGCCTGGAGCCCACGGCCCAGAAGTACTTCGTCATCGCCGCCCACGCGGCCCGTGAGGGCGGCGACCGGCCGCGTGCCGGGGAGGCGCTCTCCAGAGCGGCTCGCCAGATGGTGCACATCGGCCGGCCCGACGAGGCACTCGATCTGATGAAGCTGGCCCAGTCCGGCTCCGGCCACGAGGTACTGCCGCGCACCCAGGCGATGTTCCACACCATCGAAGCCTGGGCACAGGCGTCGATGGGCAAGGGACAGGCGATGCGCCGCACCCTCGGCCAGGCGGAGAGCCTGTTCGTCTCGGACCGCACCGACGTACCGCCGCCCAGCTGGATGCAGATGTTCAACGAGGCGGATCTGTACGGCATGCAGGCCCTGGCCTACCGGACGCTGGCGGACCACGACCCGAGCGCCGCCGTGCACGCCCGGCACTACGCGGACAAGGCCCTGGCGCTCCGGGCCGGAAGCAAGCAGGAGCGGTCGAAGATCTTCGACTTCCTGTCCATGGCCTCCGCCTGCTTCATCGCGGACGACCCCGAACAGGCGGGTCACTACGCGCGGTTGGCCCTGGTGTCGATGGGATCGAACTCCTCGCACCGCACCTGGGACCGGCTGCGCCAGATGTACCGGCTCACCGCCGAGTACTCCAGCTATCCGAAGATCCAGGAACTGCGGGAGGAGATCAAGCTCGCCCTGCCCAGGCCCAGGAGCAAGGGGACGAACAACAGCGCACAGGCATAGGGGCCCGTGCGCTCGGTGCCCGCCGGCTGAACCAGGCGGTGTCCGCTGCCCGGAACGGGCTGTGTCCGCTGCTCCTACTCACCCACCTTGGCGACGAGTACGCAGGCCTCGTCCGTGCGCCCGCTCTCGCCGAACTCCTCGACCACGGCCGTGACGCAGTCCTGGGCGGTGCGCGCCGCCCCGAACCGCGCGGTCAGGCCGAGAAGGGAGTCCAGAGAGTCCGCTCCGCTGTGCCCGGGTACCAGTCCGTCGGTGTACAGCAGGAGCAGATCGCCCGGTTCCAGGGTCACCTCGGCCTGCCCGTAACAGGCTCCCGAGGTGGCGCCGAGCAGCACGCCGTCCGGCGCGCCGAGCACCCGCCCCGTCCCGCCGCGGAACAGCAGCGGGGCGGGGTGTCCTGCCTGGGCCCAGCTCAGGACACGGGTGGTGGGCCGGTAGCGGCAGCAGACGGCGCTGCCCAGCGCGGGTTGCACGGTGGCGTCGAGTAACTGGTTGAGCAGGGACATCAGACGCGCCGGCGGGGCACCGGCCATCGCCATCCCGCGTACGGCGCCCAGCAGCATCGCCATGCCCGAGGTGACCGCCACCCCCTGTCCGGTGAGATCGCCGACGCTGAGCAGGGTGTCGCCGTCGGGCAGTTCCAGCGCGTCGTACCAGTCGCCGCCCGGCAGGGCACCGCTCGCGGACGGCAGGCACCGGGCCGCGACCTCCAGCGTGCCGGGGCCCCGACGCGGCAGCCGCAGCGCGTCACGGCCGGGCGGCAGCACCGCTTCCTGGAGTTCGACGGCGAGCCGGTGCTCGGTCCTGGCCTGCTGGCGGTGGCGCTGCATCGAGTCGTGGGTCTCGTGCACCTCCCGCTGGCTGCGGCGCAGTTCGCTGACGTCCCGCAGGACGGCCCACATCGAGGCGGTGCTGCCGTCGCCGCCGAGCACGGGCTCGCCCATCATGTGGACGGTCCGCACGCCCCCGTCGGGGCGCACGATCCGGAACTCGTCGTCGATCGGCCTGGCGTCGACCAGGCAGCCGGTGACCATCGTGGTCAGCCGGGGCCGGTCCTCGTCCAGTACCACTGACGGCAGTTCGTCGAGGGTGAGCGCGGGCGCGGCCGGGTCGCGGCCGAGGATCCGGTAGAGCTCGGTCGACCAACTGGCCTCGTCCGTCAGGAGGTTCCACTCCGCGCTGCCGACGCGGCTGAGCAGCGATCCCGGGGCGGGCGGGGCGGCCGGCAGGGGTTCCGGGTCCGCGTCGCGGGGCGGCGGGGCCGGTCCGTCCCGCAGCTGGGCCAAGTGCTCGTCGAGGTCGTTGAGCTGATGCAGCGCCAGGTCGTACAGCGCCCGCTGCCAGCGTTCCTCGGGGTCCGCTCCGTCGCTCCGGGTGTCCCGCCGTACGGCGTCCACGTCGCCCTTGAGCCGCCGTGTCTGCGATATCAACGCCTCGACCGAGCCGCGCCCGGGCGGCTGGGCGGCGGGGCGGTCCGCGGAGACATGGGACGGCATGACGCACTCCGATGCGGGGACGGGAAGGGCCAGAACGGGCGGGGGACCGGTTACGACTGTTGCACAGCCTGCGACGCCCTGTAAGGGATTTGGCAACACACGATACGGTGGTGCTTCTGACATATGCCAGAGTCTTCACGGGCTGGTCGGGCCGTATGGAAGACGTACGCGCGGTGAAGGGTAAGGCGTAGGCGGACTACGTGAGTTGACCCATTTTCAAGGGCGCTCGCGTCGCGCTCGGGCGGTTGTTCGACGCGCTTGTGTTCACAGTGTCGTGGTCTCGGCCAACGGCGGCAACTCTGTCCGGATTTCGCGTCATGCGAAGGGCCTTCGCGGAGTCCTACAGGCATGGACATCACTTTCGAGCAAGCCGCCCGCGCCCGGCTGATCACCGCCGAGGACCAGGAGGTCCCGGTGCCCGCCACGCTGCGGTACACCTCCGGTGATCCGCTGGCCGTGTTCGTCGACTTCCCCGCCGAGGTCACGCTCGGCGGGGAGGAGGTCACCTGGACCTTCGCCCGTTCGCTCCTCGATCAGGGACTCGGGGCGCCGGCCGGCCGCGGGGACGTGCACATCTGGCCCTGCGGACCGGGCCGTACGGCCGTGGAGTTCCACTCGCCGCACGGTCTCGCCCTGCTCCAGTTCGACACCCAGGCGCTGTTCCGGTTCCTCCAGCGCACCCACGAGGTGGTGGCCCCGGGGGAGGAGGACGTCGCGGGGGTCGTCGAGCAGGGGCTGAGCGCCCTGTTCGGGGGCGTGTGAGGCCCCCGGGGCCAACCGGCGCGCACTTTGACTTTGTTCACTCCCGCCTCGCTCAATCCGGTTGACTCCCGCCTCACCCGCTCGGGTCGTGAGCCGTCCGACCGCCCGAGGGCGGGGCCGATGACAGCGATCAGCCGAAGAGGCTTCGTGGGACTGGACGCTTCCGTCGCGGCGGTCATGGCGGTGAGCGCCACCTGGGGACGGCTGCCGCGAGTGTCAGCGGTCGGCGTCCGCGTACAGGTCAGGGCGCGGGGCGAGTTCCACGGTCGTACGGGTGCCGGACTCCAGCGCCCGGACCCCGGCCTCCGCGACGACGGAGGAGGCGTAGCCGTCCCACACGCTCGGTCCGGTGACCCGGCCCTGCCGGGTGGCGTCCACCCAGGACTGCACCTCGCGGTCGTAGGCGTCGGCGAACCGCACCAGGTAGTCCTGGGCGACCTCCTCGCGGGCCCCGCCGGCCGAGGTGACCAGCATGGTGTGGTCCTCGCCGATCCGGGCGCTGCCCCGCTCGCAGACCGCCTCGCAGCGCACCTGGTAGCCGAATCCGCAGTTGACGAAGACCTCGACGTCGACGAGGGCGCCGCCGTCGGTCTCGAACAGCACCAGCTGCGGATCCAGCAGCCCGTCCGGAGCGTCCGAGGAGGGCCGCGGACGCAGCACGGTCACCGCGGTCAGTTCCTGGCCGAGCAGCCAGCGGGCCGCGTCGATCTCGTGCGAGACCGAGCTGTTGACCAGCATGGCGCTGGTGAACCCCGGCGGTGAGGAGACGTTGCGGTGGACGCAGTGCAGCATCAGCGGGCGCCCCAGACCACCGTCGTCCAGCAGGGACCTCAGACGCCGGTACTCGGCGTCGTAGCGCCGCATGAAGCCGATCTGCGCCAGCCTGCGGCCGAGCCCCGCCTCGGCCTCCACCACCCGCAGCGCACCTGTGGAGTCCGGCACCATGGGCTTCTCGCACAGCACCGGCAGCCCGCGCTCGAAGGCCGCGAGCAACGGTTCCTCGTGGGCCGGTCCGGGGGAGGCGATCAGCACCGCCTCCACACCGGGCGCGTCCAGCGCGGCCAGCGGATCCGCGTGGACGGTGACGCCGTCCCGGCCGGCCACCGCGTCCTTGGCCCGGTCGAGGTCGGGATCGGCGACGGCCACCACCCTCGCGCCGCTCACCACGTGGTCGAGCCGCCGTATGTGGTCGGCACCCATGTGTCCGGCACCCAGTACCGCGACACCCAGCAGCTCAGCCACGCCCGCACTCCCTCTCAGCCGACGCCGACGATCACCTCGTAGGTTAGACGCCGGCCGAGAAGGGGTCGGTCAGTAGCGCAGCACCCCGGCGATGCCGTTCTCGTCGCCCAGGGCGCCGTCCGGGACGAACCTGACGTCGGCGCCGGTCTCCAGGCACTGCTCGACGATCTCGTCCACGATGTCGTCACGGGCGTCGAGGTCGCCGCTGACGGCCGGGATCAGGTGGTCGCCGTCGTCGCGGACCGTGGCGCGGTAGTTCTCCTCGACGGCCAGCAGCCGCACGCGGCCCTCGCGCGCGCTCTGCCAGACCTCGTCGACACCGGCCGCGAACGTCCGGTGACCGCGCGCGGATTCCAGCTCCCGGGTGACCGCCGCCGTACTCCGGCGGGACTCGGCCTCCAGCAGCGGCCGGATCGCCTGCCAGACCGCCTCCGGACCGGCGTGCGAAAGACCGCCGTGCTGCACGGGGATGCTGTGCCTGGCGACGTTGCCCAGCTCCTCCCACAGGGAGAGGGCGGCCTGCTCGCCGGTGACGTAGAGCTGCCGCGGCTCGTCGCGCAGCACCGCGGCCATCGCGGTGTCCGCGTCCCGCAGGAAGTGCTTGGTGTCCTCGTCGCGGAAGGTGCTGGGCATGTCGCCGATGCGCTGCAGGCGCTCGGCGTCGAAGTTCACCTGGCGGCGGACCAGCGGGAAACCGCCGTCCCGGCTCTCGGTGACCCGGTCGATCCCGCCGTTCCAGAGCGTGACGCGGTCGGCCGAGAGCGAGAGCACCCAGAACGGCCGCTCGGCGGCGTGCGCCGAGACCAGGTTGCGGGTGAGGAAGGTGTCCGAGAGCACCACACGCTCGGGGACACTGCGGGCCAGGGACCACACCTGGTGCTCACCGGGCGCGGCGAAGATCACCAGACCGTCCTCGGTGTACGTGAGATCGACCTCGGCCAGGGCCCGGTCGAGTTCCCTGATGACGTCGGACCGCCGTTCCCGGGTGATCGCGGGATCGGCCTCCAGCTGCTTCTTCGCCTCGGCCACGACATTGCGCAGCCGGACGGAGTCCTGGGCGTTGTCGGGCTCGCGGCGGTGCGTCGGCGTCAGCACGGAGACGGCGGGATAGAGGCGCGGGCGGCGCAGCTCGGCGAGGGTCGATGGACTGAGTGCGTGCTCCATATCAGCACCATAGGGCCGAATCGCCGGTGCGGCATTTGGGGTAATCCGGCACCGGTCGGGGCTCGGTGCCGTACGGGCGTCAGGACGCGGCTCCGTAACCCTGTTGAGGCCTGGCCACCGGTGACGCGGGGCCGCGCGGCCCATTACCGTACCCGGCAGTAACCGGATCGCGCCCCAGGAGGCCCCCATGCCGCAGCTCGAAGTCGACGGAGCGGTGCTGGCGTACGACGACGAGGGCCCCCGGGACGGCACCGCCGCGCCCCTGGTGTTCATCCACGGCTGGACCGCCGACCGGCACCGCTGGGACCACCAGACCGCGCACTTCGCCGAACGGCGGCGGGTGGTCAGACTCGACCTGCGCGGGCACGGCGAGAGCACCGGGGCGGGGGTGCGGACCATCGGCGAACTGGCGCAGGACGTCACCGCGCTCCTCGACCACCTGGAGGTGGACCGTTTCGTCCCCGTCGGCCACTCCATGGGCGGCATGATCTCCCAGACCCTCGCCCTCGCCCACCCGGCCCGCGTCGAGCGGATGGTCCTGGTCAACTCCATCGGGCGGATGACGTACAGCCGGGGCCGCGGGCTGCTCATGGCGGCCTCGACCCTGGTGCCGTTCAAGCTCTTCGTCGCCGCCAACATCCAGCGTGCCTTCGCCCCGGGGTACCCCCGCGAGCGGATCCGCGAGTACGTCCGCTCCTCCGCCGGCACCCCGCGGGAGGTCGTGATGACGCTGTACGGCGCCATGCGGGCCTTCGACGTCCTGGACCGGGCCGGCGAGATCACCGCGCCCACCCTGATGGTGCACGGCTACCACGACGTCCAGCTGCCGGCCGGGCAGATGCTGCGGATGGCCAAGGCCTACCCCGACGCGGAGGTGCGGATCATCGACGCGGGCCATGAGCTCCCGGTGGAGCGGCCCGCCGAGCTGACGGCGGCGCTGGACCGGTTCCTGACCCCGGCCGCGTAGCGCGGGACCCGACAGCACCAGGTGACCGGCGCCCGGCGAGAGCCGAGGCGCCGGTTCCGTTTGGGGAACTTTTTGCGCTTGGCCGGTTCGAGGCGGGCGGGGCCCGTCAGGAGGCGGGTTGGCGGTCCTCGCGCGGGCAAAGCGCGGCCGAAAGCGGGCGAAGGGGGAGGCCGCGAGAGCCCCGCCGTGTTACGCCCAGGTTGACCGGCCGGAGACCCGGGCGCACGCTCGTCATATAGGTGCTGAATACAAGTGGTTCGCTCGGGCAATCGCCCCTGGCGTGGAACCGCAGGTGGCGCGGGTTGTCCGGCGGACCGGCAGCAGGAGGTAGCGCATGTGTGGCATCACCGGCTGGGTCTCCTTCGACCGTGACCTCACCACCGAGACGCACGCATTGGATGCGATGACGGAGACCATGGCCTGCCGCGGTCCCGACGACCGGGGCACCTGGAGCGAGGGCCCCGCCGCCCTGGGCCACCGCCGGCTCGCCATCATCGATCTGCCCGGCGGCCGCCAGCCCATGACCGTCCGCACCCCGGAGGGCACGGTCGCGATGGTCTACTCCGGCGAGGCCTACAACTTCACCGAACTGCGCCGCGAACTCGTCGGCCGCGGCCACGAGTTCACCACCGACTCCGACACCGAGGTCGTCCTGCGCGGCTATGTGGAGTGGGGCGACACCATCGCCGAACGGCTGAACGGCATGTACGCCTTCGCCGTCTGGGACGGCCGCCACGACAAGCTCGTCATGATCCGCGACCGCATGGGCATCAAGCCCTTCTACATGTATCCCACCCCGGACGGCGTCCTGTTCGGCTCCGAGCCCAAGGCGATCCTCGCCAACCCGCTGGTCCGCCCCCGGGTCGCCCTGAGCGGTCTGCGCGAGCTGTTCACCATGGTCAAGACCCCCGGACAGGCCGTCTGGGAGGGCATGCGGGAGGTCGAGCCGGGCACCGTCGTCACCGTCGACCGCCGCGGCCCGCGCAGCCGCGCCTACTGGCGTCTGGAGACCCGCCCGCACCTCGACGACCGCGACACCACCGTGGCCACCGTCCGCGAACTCCTCGACGACATCGTGCGCCGCCAGCTGGTCGCCGACGTACCCCGCTGCACCCTGCTCTCCGGCGGCCTCGACTCCTCCGCGATGACCGCGCTCGCCGCCCGGCAGCTCGCCGCGCGGGGCGAGAAGGTCCGCAGCTTCGCCGTGGACTTCGTCGGCCAGACCGAGAACTTCGTCGCCGACGAACTGCGCGGCACCCCCGACACGCCCTTCGTGCACGACGTGGCCCGCCTCGCCCGCACCGACCACCAGGACATCGTCCTCGACGCGAGCAGCCTCGCCGACCCCGCCGTCCGCGAGCGGGTGATCCGGGCCCGCGACCTGCCGGCCGGGTTCGGCGACATGGACGCCTCGCTCCTGCTGCTGTTCCGGGCCGTCCGCGACCAGTCCACGGTCGCGCTGTCCGGGGAGTCCGCCGACGAGGTGTTCGGCGGCTACCTTCAGTTCTTCGACGAAGGGGCCCGCAACGCCGACACCTTCCCCTGGCTGTTCCAGTTCGCCCGGCACTTCGGCGACGACTCCGGCGTGCTGCGCACGGACCTGGCCAAGGCGCTCGACCTGGAGTCCTACATCGCCGACTCCTACCACTCCGCCGCCTCCGCCATCCAGCGCCTCGACGGCGAGAGCGACTTCGAGTACCGCATGCGCCGGATGAGCCACCTGCACCTCACCCGCTTCGTCCGCGTCCTGCTCGACCGCAAGGACAGGATGAGCATGGCCGTCGGCCTCGAGGTACGGGTGCCGTTCTGCGACCACCGCCTCGTCGAGTACGTCTACAACGCGCCCTGGGCGCTGAAATCCTTCGACGGCCGGGAGAAGACCCTGCTGCGCGAGGCCACCCGGGACGTCCTGCCGCGGTCCGTGTACGACCGGGTCAAGAGCCCCTACCCCTCCACCCAGGACCCGGAGTACGGCCGGGCCCTCCAGGACCAGGTCAAGGACCTGGTCGCGCGTCCCGACCACCGGGTCTTCGAACTCGTCGACCGCGAGAAGGCGGACCGGGCGGCCCACCTGCCCCGGCTCGCCGGCCAGGCGGCCAGGCGCGGCCTGGAGCGCACCCTCGACCTGGCCCACTGGCTCGACCTGTACGACCCGGAACTCACCCTCTCCTGAGGCCCCTGAGGCCCCTGAGGCCCCTGAGGCCCCTGAGGCCCTGAGACCTCTGAGGCTCCCGGGGCCAGGAAGTCTCAGTCCGACGAGCCGCCGCCGGCGTGCCCGGCGGCGGTGTCCGCCGGGCAGGAGCTGCCGTCGGCCGGCAGCGTGCCGTACAGCAGGAAGTCGTCGACCTTGCCGTGCACGCACCTGGAGGACGTGTAACCGGTGTGGCCGTCGCCCCTGTTGTCCAGCACCACGGCCGACGGCCCCAGCCGCTTCGCGGTCTCGATCGTCCAGCGGTACGGCGTCGCCGGGTCACCGCGCGTCCCCACCAGAAGCATCCGCGCCGAGGGCACGTCCTTCACCTGGTCCCGGATGAAGTCCGTGCCGCGCGGCCGGCCGTAGCACAGCAGCACCTGGGTCAGCCGGAACCGGCCGAACACCGGGGACGCGTGCTGGTACTCCCGGTTCAGCCGGGCGACGTCCTGGGAGAGCCTCCCGGCGCTCGGCCGGTCCGGGTCGTCGGCGCAGTTGATCGCCATCAGCGCCGCGGACAGGTTGTCCACGGGCACGTCCTGGCCGGCCACCAGCCCGCCGCTCCCCGCCTTCGGCGACTTCCGCACGAGCGGCACGGCGTAGCCGCCGGAGGCGAAGTTCTGCACCCCCCGGGTGTCCCCGTCCTCCGTCAGCGAGGCCAGCGCCCGCGCGAGCAGCGGCCACAGGTCCTTGCTGTACAGCCCCTCACCGATGGCGCCCACCAGGTCCTGGCCGGTGAAGGGATCCCCGAAGTCGGACGGCAACGGGTCCTTGTCGAGCGAGCGCACCAGCTGGACGACCGCGTCCCCGGCCTTGCGCCGGTCCTGCCCGAAGGGACAGGCGAGGTCGGTGACGCACCAGTCGAGGAAGTCGTCCAGCGCGGTCTGCTGCCCCTGGGCACCGGCCACACCCTGCTGGGCCAGCGACTCGGTCAGCGTGTCCACGCCGTCCAGCGCCATCCGGCCCACGTTGTGCGGGAACTGCGCCGCGTACACCGCGCCGAGCTTGGTGCCGTAGGAGAAGCCCAGATAGTTCAGCTTCCGGTCGCCGAGCGCCTGGCGGATGACGTCCAGGTCCCGGGAGGCGTTCACGGTGCCTATGTGGGCCAGCACGGGACCGGAGTGCTCGGTGCACCGCACGACCAGCTGCTTGAGCCGCTTCATCAGGGCCTGTGGCCGGGTGACGTCGGGAGGCTCGGCCGAGCCGCGGTCGTCGGAGGGCCCGCCGGTGCCGTCGCCGCAGCTGACGGGGGAGGAGCGGCCGACGCCGCGGGGGTCGAAGCCGACCACGTCGTAGCCGTTGGTGAGGCCCATGAACTCCTTGCCGGAGAGCCCGAGCTCGCTGACGCCCGAGCCGCCCGGGCCGCCGAAGTTCAGCAGGACGGAGCCCCGCGACCTGCCCGTCGCCCGGTAGCGGGACAGGGCCAGATCGAGGGTGCCCCGGTCCGGCCGCGCGTAGTCGAGCGGGACGGTCACCTTGGCGCACTGCATGTCCTTGGGTAGTTCCTCGTCCTGGCACGCCGTCCACCGGGCCTTCTGCCGGTAGAACCGGGTCAGGTCCGGCTGTCCGCCGTCCGCGACCGAGGCCGTCGCCGGGAGGGTGGGCAGTCCCGCGCCGAGCAGGGCCAGCGTGACGGCTCCGGCGCCGACGCAGCGCCGCAGGGCGGGCCGGGTACGGGGCACGGCAGGCATCGGGGCCTCCAGGAACACTCCGTGACGGACCGGGTACAGGGCTTTCGCCCACCATAAGCACGCCACGCGGGCCCCGCCTCCCGGCGAGCGGACCGCGCCGGGGTGCCGTACCCTCCGCCGCTTCGCCGGCTTCGGCCCCCGTACGCGTTTTGCCTGCGGTTCGAGGGCGATGTAGCTCGATGGGGTGAAACGCGCATAAGCCATAACCCGTATGTGCCGTACGCGTTTTAACCGTTGCGGGCGAGCGCCCGTAATCATGTCTGGAAGGCAGGGAACCTATGAAACGGGTTACCCGAAACGGTGTGATCGCCGTCGCCGCCGCCTCCGGGGCGATGGCCGTGGCGGTCCCCGCCTGGGCCGACTCCGGTGCGGACGCGACCGCGGCCGGTTCGCCCGGGGTGATCTCCGGCAACGGCATCCAGCTGCCGGTGCACGTTCCGGTGAACGTGTGCGGGAACACCGTGAACGTGGTGGGGCTGCTGAATCCGGCGGCCGGCAACGCCTGCGCGAACGAGGGCGGCGGCGCCGGAGCCGGCACGTCCGGCGGTTCGGCCACGACCGGTGGCGCGTCCGCGCGGGGCACCGAACAGGACTCGCCCGGGGTGATCTCCGGCAACGGTGTCCAGCTGCCGGTCGACCTCCCGGTGAACGTCAGCGGCAACAGCGTCGACGTGGTCGGCGTCCTCAACCCGGCCATCGGCAACACCTCGGTGAACACCTCCGGCGACCACCCGAGCCCGCCGAAGACGACCCCGAAGCCCACCGCGCCCGCTCCGGAGCCGCCCGTCACGGCGCCGCCGAAGAAGCGGCCGGCCCCCAGGTCGCACCCCGTCGCGCCGCCGGTCACGGACGCCACCCTCGCCCACACCGGGACGGACCTGACCGGCCCCGCCGCCGGGGTCGGCGCGGCGCTGCTGCTCACGGGCACCGTGCTGCACCGTCGCTTCCGCCCGGGCCGGCCCCGCTGACCGCCGCCGTGTGACACGCAGCCGAGGGGAAGCGACGCGGCAGGCCCCACCGAACCCATCCGGCGGGGCCTGCCCCGGCGGCCGAGCCGTCCCACCTGGTGCGGCGGGGGTCGTCCCCTTCTGGCGGAGCCCTCTGGCGGGGCCCGCGGGCCGGGGTCCGCGGGCGACGAGCTGGCGGGCGCCCACGGCCAACGGGTTCTCCGGGCACGCCAGTTGTGCGTGACGGCGGCTTGATCCCGGCGTGGCGTGGGGGTCGGTGATCGGGAAGGATGCTGCGGGCGCGGTGCCGGTCGCCGTGCCCTCGGACCCCGTCACGCAAGGGAGCGCATCGATGACCTCTCCGGCCCCCCAGGACCTCGTCGTCACCCGGGCCACGCTCGACGACTGGCCGGTGATCAGCGGCTGGGCGGCCGACGAGGGCTGGAACCCCGGACTGTCGGACGGGCCGGCCTTCTTCGCGCAGGACCCCGAGGGCTTCTTCCTGGGCCGGATCGACGGGGAACCGGTGTCGGCCATCTCCGTCGTGAACCACGGTCCCGACTACGCCTTCCTGGGCTGCTACCTGGTCCGCCCGGACCTGCGCGGCCAGGGCCACGGCTACGCCACCTGGAAGACCGCGCTGGCCCACGCCGGCAACCGCACCATCGGCCTGGACGGCGTGGTGGCCCAGCAGGACAACTACCGCCAGTCCGGCTTCGAGTCGGCCCACCGCACGATCCGCTTCACCGGCACCGCCCCGGCCGCCGAGGTGCCCGAGGGCGTCCGCGCCGTCCGCCCGGCCGACCTCGCGGCCGTCACGGCGTACGACAGCGCCTGTCACCCCGCCGACCGGCCGCGCTTCGTCGCCGCCTGGCTGACCGGCCCCGGCCACACCGCACTCGTCCGCCACGACGGCGACCGTGTCACCGGTTACGGCGTGCTCCGCCCCGGCCGCGACAGCCTGCGCATCGGCCCGCTGTTCGCCGACACCGCCGCCGACGCCCACGCCCTGTTCGCCGCCCTCAGCGCGGCGGCGGCCGGCGCCGAGGTCGCCATCGACGTACCCGAGACCAGCACGGCAGCCGTCGCCCTCGCCGAAGCGGCGGGCTTCACCCCGTCGTTCGAGACCGCCCGCATGTACACGGGCCCGGTCCGGGACCACGCCCGCGACCGGGTGTTCGGCGTGACGACACTGGAACTCGGCTGACCCCCGGCAAATGCGTTGCCGCGGCACGGCTCGGATGCTGGAGTACTCGGATGGATCTCCGAGTGCTCGCTCTGTACGACCGTGACATGCGTGAGGGCGCGCGTCCCGACGGCCCCGGCACGCGGGTCGAACGCGTCGGCGCGGTGGTGCGCCAGTTCGCGGACGCCGAAGGGTGGAACGGCGTCCTGTGGTCGGCGCTGGACGAGACGACCGCGGACGGGGCGATCGCCGAGCAGGTCGAGTTCTTCGGTGCGCTGGGCCAGGAGTTCGAGTGGAAGCTCTACGGCCACGACCTCCCGTGCGATCTCGGCGCACGGCTGGTCGCGGCCGGGTTCCGGCCGGAGCCGGCGGAGACGCTGATGGTGGCCGAGACCGCCGGACTGCGCGTCGACGCCGGGCTTCCGGACGGCGTGCGGACCATGCAGGTCACGGACGCGGCCGGGGTGGATCTCCTGGTGGACGTCCATGAGAAGGCCTTCGGCACCGACGGGGCCCGGCTGCGGCACCGCTTGCTGGCGCAGTTGGCCGAGTGGCCCGACACGGTGGTCGCCGTCGTGGCGCTGGCCGGGGAGGAGCCCGTGAGCGCCGCCCGCATGGAGTTGCCGCCGGGGACGCGGTTCGCCGGCCTGTGGGGCGGCGGTACGGTGGCGGAGTGGCGGGGGCGCGGGGTGTACCGGGCCCTGGTCGCCCACCGCGCACGTGTCGCCGCGGCCCACGGTTACCGGTATCTGCAGGTGGACGCGTCCGCGATGAGCCGGCCGATCCTCGAACGGCTCGGATTCCACGCCCTGGGCACGACCACGCCGTACGTCCACGCCGGGTGAACTGCTACGCGCAGCCTCAACTGCCCGTAGCCGGGTGAGCAGCCACGGGGCAGCCTCGACTGCCCGCGGCGCCCCACCCGGCGTGGACGCGGATCGCGATCACGGTCCGGCGCCCCTGACCGGGCGCCCGGAGGTCACCGGCGTGCCTTGGCCCGGTCCAGTGCCGCCACCCCCACCGCCGCCAGGGCGATCTGGATGAACCACTCGATCCAGTCGGGACCCTTGGTGTCGGCCACGCCGAAGCCCGCCGCGATCGCCGAACCCAGCAGTGCCGCCACGATGCCGACGACGATGGTCCACAGGAAACCGATGTGCTGCCGGCCGGGGACGACCAGGCGTCCCAGCACACCGATGATGATTCCGATGACGATGGCGCTGATGATGCCCGAGATCTCCATTTCCGCCCCTCTCCTGCCGGACTCCGCTGCACTCCAATCTGCCCGCTGGAGACGGGGCCAGTCCCCTCCGGTTGTTACGGCGGTTTTCTGTTCACCGACCGGACATGCCATGTACCTTTCAAAGAGTCGACGCGTGTAGAAATCTCAAGCCGGTTCTACGCGCGCAGAGTTGGCGCCCCGCACCGCCTCTTCCCCACCCCTCATGGAGGTTCGCCGGATGCTTGGATCCAGCAGATCCCGCCAGAGACTCACCACCGCCCTGGCCGGGCTCGGGCTGCTCGTCACCGGAGCCGCCCTCCAGTTCGGCACCGGGGCCGCGCCCGCCCACGCGGCCACCACGTACCGCGTCCTGTTCGACGACGGCCACGCCGAGGAGGCCGGCAACGCGGACTGGATCATCTCCACCAGCAAGCCCGACCCGCTCTCCGAGGACTCCTCCCCGTCCTCCGAGACCGACTGGACCGGCGCGCTCTCCTCGTGGGGCGTGGCTCTCCAGAAGACCGGCAGCTACAGCCTGAAGACCGCCACCAGCGCGCTGACGTACGGCGGTTCCGCGACCACCGACCTCTCCAACTTCGACGCCCTGGTGCTCCCCGAGCCCAACACGCTGTTCACGACCGCCGAGAAGACCGCGATCATGAACTTCGTGAAGGCCGGCGGCGGGCTGTTCATGATCTCCGACCACACCGGGGCCGACCGCAACAACGACGGTGAGGACGCGGTCGAGATCCTCAACGACCTGATGACGAGCAACAGCGTCGACTCGACCGACCCGTTCGGTTTCTCCATCGACTCCCTCGACATCAGCTCCGGCTACCCGGCCGCGATCAGCGACAGCACCGACCCGGTGCTCAACGGCTCCTACGGCACGGTCACCAAGAGCCTGATCGCCGACGGCACCACCGCCACCCTGAAGCCCGCCGACAACTCGAACGTCAAGGGGCTCGTGTACCGCAGCGGTTACTCGGGCAACACCGGCGCGTTCTTCCTCACCAGCACCTTCGGCAGCGGCCGGGTCGCCTTCTGGGGCGACAGTTCCCCCATCGACGACGGGACCGGCCAGTCCGGCAACACGCTGTACGACGGCTGGAACGACACCGGCGCCACCAACGCGGCCCTCGCCCTCAACGCCACCGCCTGGCTGACCGGCGCGAGCAGCGGCAGCGGCGGCGGTGGAGGAGGCGGCGGTGGCACCTGCACCGCGGCCCAGCTCCTCGGCAACCCCGGCTTCGAGTCCGGCAACACCACCTGGACCGCCAGCAGCGGGGTCATCACCAACTCCAGCAGCGAGGCGGCCCGCACCGGCTCCTACAAGGCCTGGCTCGACGGCTACGGATCCGCCCACACCGACACGCTGTCCCAGTCGGTGACGATCCCGTCCGGCTGCTCCGCGACGCTCAGCTTCTATCTGCACGTGGACACCGCGGAGACCACCACCAGCACCGCCTACGACAAGCTGACGGTCACCGCCGGATCCACCACCCTGGCCACGTACTCCAACCTCAACGCGGCCTCCGGATACGTCCTCAAGAGCTTCGACGTCTCCTCCCTGGCCGGCACCACGGCCACCATCAAGTTCACCGGTGTCGAGGGCTCGACCCTCCAGACGTCCTTCGTCGTCGACGACACCGCGCTCAACGTGAGCTGAGCGGGACGGACGGTTCCGGCGCGCCCGCCGGAACCGTCCGCTCCACCGCGTTCCAGCCGGACACCCGCACCTGGGGCGCCGAGCCGTGCAGATCAGCGGTCCGGTAGGTGGCCGTCAGGGTCACCGACTCGCCGGGCCACAGGCTGACCTCGTTGTCCGACCACCGTACGGGCAGTACCGGTGTGCCGTTCGCGTCGACCAGGTGGACGTCCGTCAGCAGGGCCGGTGTCTTTCCCGTGCCCGTGTTGCGGACCGTGACCGTGGTGGTGGACGTGCCGTCCGCCCCGGTCGTGGACGCCGTCGCCGTGACCGGCACCTGGGCCATAGAGGACAGTGCCGTCAGGTCGGCGTAGCCCGTCGTCGGCGTGTGCCACCAGTCGGTCTTCGCCCAGTCGAGGGTGTCCGACCTGGTGGAGAGCCAGTAGACGTTGCGGCTGACCTCCTTGCCGTCGGCGTCCGTGAGGACGAGCCGCGCCAGGTAGGCGGAGGACAGACCGCTCACCGAGGCCGGCAGGGTGAGCGCGGTGCCGTGCGCGCCGTCGCCCTGGACCGTGACCCCGCCGACCGTCCGGTCGTACTTCTCGGTGCCGTCGGGATTGAAGAGGGTCGCCCGGACGGTGAGCCCGGACGCCGCCGCGTGCCGGTTGTTCACGACGACCACCGAGCGGTCGTCGTAGGAGTACTGCACGTGCACGGGCTCGTTGGCCTTCTTGGCGCCGAAGTAGGCACCGCCCTGGTCGAGGTGACGGTCCATCAACTGCCAGTGCAGGGAGGTCCAGCCGCTGTTGAACATCCAGTAGATGACGCCGGTCGAGGGCTTCGAGGCGTCGGTCTGGTTGCGCTCGTAGGCCTCGTACTGGGCGCGGACGTTCTCGTACTGGGCGAGCTGGGCCTTGCGGACGTAGTCGGTCAGGCTCTTCGGGGCGCCGTAGCGGCCGGTGAGCGCGGCGTCGTAGACCTTCAGGGTGCCGAAGGTCGAGGACGGCGAGCGGTGGTACTGCTTGGCGTCCGGGTTCTTCCAGAGGGTGTCGAGTTCGGCCGGGGTCATCATGCGGCGCAGGGTGTCGAGGGTCGGGATGTCCGGGCCCGCGCTGGTCTCGGAGTTGAAGCCGGTGGCGCCGCCCTCCCGCTTGGCGTACCAGTAGGACGGCGGGACCCAGTCGTAGGGGCCGGTCATCTTCATGCCCGAACCGCCCAGCTGGGGAGCGGACTTGTCGGAGGCGGCGGGCACCACCGGGACGGTCCAGTCGGCGGCGCCCAGGGCGTCCAGGTAGTTCTTCTCGATCTTCGCGTCGGGCGCGGCGTCGCTGCCGATCAGGAAGGAGGCCACGCTCGGGTGGTCACGCAGCCGGGCGGCCTCGGCGGCCATCGAGGCCTGGGCGACCTGGTAGTCGGCGGCGGTCCACTTCTCGCCGCTCTCGCCAGGGTTGGTCTGTCCCTCCCACTTGTCGCAGCACTCCCAGCCGGGCAGGGTGAGGACGCCGAGGCGGTCGGCGAGGTCGAAGAACTCGTCGGGCTCGATGTGGCCTTCCAGCCGGATGGCGTTCAGGCCCAGGTCGAGGGCGTACTTCAGGCGGTCCTCGGCGTAGGTGCGGTCCCAGCGCAGGAACTCGTCCGGCGACCAGCCGCCGCCCTTGATCAGCAGCCGGCGGCCGTTGACCGAGTACTGGCGGGCGCCGTCGGAGTTCAGCGGGGCCCTGACGTCCCGGACGCCGAAGGTCTCGTGGGCGGTGTCCGAGGCCGTGCCGGCGACGGAGGCGGTGAGATCGAGGCCGTAGAGCGGCTGACCGCCCATGCCCGCGGGCCACCACACCTTCGGGGAGGTGAGGCGCAGATCCGGGGTGTCGTCCGGAGTGAAGGTCACGGTCCTGGTCTCGTGGGCGGCGAGGGCGACCGACCGGGTGAGCGGCACGCCGGCGACGGTGCCGGAGACCTCGGCGGTGACCGGCGCGTCGGAGTCGTTGCGGGCCTGTGCCCGCACCGTCAGGTCCGCCGTCGCGAGGGACGGCACCGCCAGCTCCGTCACCACGTGCGCGTCGCGCAGCGCGACCGGGCCGCCGCGCCGCACCACCACGTCCCGGACGATGCCCATGTTCTGGTCGGGCGGCGGCTGGAGCCAGTCGAGCCAGCCCATGGTGAGGTTCTTGTTCGGGTCGTTGGGCTGGATCCGGAAGGCGACCGTGTTCGTCCCGGACCTGACCAGCGAGGTGATGTCCAGTTCGTGGTGCGTGTAGGCGCCGGTGACGTCCGAGGCGGTTGCGACCCGCTGACCGTTGACGTACACGTCGGCCGCCGAGATCACCCCGCTGAAGTCCAGGTAGCTGCGCTGCGAGGGGTCGTCGACCTGGAAGTCGCTGCGGTACCACCAGGGCACCTGGAAGGGGGACTTGGGGATCTTCTGGAGGTTGGTGGAGACGAACGGGTCGTCGTACACGCCGTCGGCGAGCAGCGCTGCCAGCACCGTGGAGCGGGGGCCCGCCGGATACCAGTCCCGCGCCGGATAGCCGGGGGAGGAGACCGCCGACGCGGAGTCGCCCACCTCGGCCGTGGAGCGGATCGCGTAGCCCGCCAGCGGTGTCCTGGACCCGGCGGCGGACGGCACCCGGGTGATCCTGGGGTGGCCGAACGAGGGGGAGTGGGCGGTGGCACCGGCCGGGTTCCTGGCGCCGGCCCAGGCGCTCGTGTTGAGTGAGCAGAGCAGGCCCAGGGCCACGGCGGCCGTGGCGAGGCGGTGTCCGGGGGCGGGGCGAGGGAACACGGCGGTCTCCAGGCTCGTAAAGTTAGGAAACTTTACTAACTCGGCTCAAGCTAGGGTCCCGAAAGGGGTGTGTCAATCACCGTGGGCCCCGCGCGAGTTGGTGGCGCCGGTTTCAGGACGCGGCCGACCGGCGCTCGAAGACCAGGTCACGGGCGGTTCCCAGGGCCGTGGCCACCGCGCCGAGCAGTACCGCGTCCTCGCCGAGCCGGCTGGGCGCCAGCTTCGGACGCAGCGGGGTGAGGGTGCGCAGATGCTCGCGTACCGGACGCAGCAGCAGGTCGACGCTGTGCCCGACCCCGCCGCCCAGCACCACCAGGTCGGGATCGAGCACGGCCGCGGCCGCCGCCACCGTGTGCGCGATCCGCTCGCCTTCCAGCCGTACCGCCTCGACGGCGGCCGGGTCGCCCTGGCGTGCCGCGTCGAACACGGACTTCGCGGTGAGCTGCCCCGTCATCCCCAGCCGCCGCGCGGTCTCGGCCACGGCCACCCCCGACACCGCGTCCTCCAGCCGCTCCGGCCTGCGCTGTCCGGGCCAGGGCAGGAACCCTATCTCCCCGGCGAGCCCGTGCGCCCCGGTGAACAGCCGTCCCTCGCTGACCACGCCCATGCCCAGACCGGTGCCGATCATGATGTACGCGAACAGCCGGCTGCCCGCCCCGATGCCGTACGTGTACTCGCCGAGCGCCGCCAGGTTGGCGTCGTTGTGCACCTCCAGCGGGACGCCCAGGTCCTCGCGCATCCGGTCGAAGAGCCCCGCGCGGCCCCAGCCGGGCAGGTGCATCGCGTACCGCACCCGGCGCTGCCGCTCGTCGTACACGCCCGGGGTGCCCACCACCCCGTGCACCACCTCGGCCGGGTCCACCCCCGAGTTGGCGACGACCTGTCGTGCGGTGGTGACCAGCAGGCCGGCCATGGCGTCCGCACCGCGGGCCCGGTTGCGCACGTCGGAGCGGGCGACCAGGGTGCCGTCCAGGTCGGCGAGCGCCACCCGCAGCCAGCCGCGGCCCACGTCGACGCCGAGGGCGTACCCCGCCGCCGGGTCGGGCGCGTACAGCACCGCGGTACGACCCCGCTCCGGGGCGTGCGTACCCGCCTCCCGGACCAGGCCCGCCGCCGCCAGCGCGGCCAGCGCGCTGGACACGGTCGGCTTCGACAGGCCGGTCTCGCGGGCGAGTTGGGCACGGGAGGCGGAGCCGAGCGTCCGCAGCCGGGCCAGCAGCAGCCGCTCGTTGGAGCTGCGCAGGCGCTGCCGGCTCCAGGGCTGGTCCTGCTGCTCTACGACGTCACTGGCGGCCATCGCATCATTCTCACCGATTCCCGGCGCATACTTGACGCATCTAGTAAGGCTCCTTAACTTTATCGGCCATCCCGCCTCCTCGGCCGACGTCCCTCCTCCTCGCGTCAGGAGCCCCGCCATGTCCGGTAGTCCCGGCCGTCCCGTCCGTTCCGACGACCTCCGCGCCGCGCCGCCCGACGGCGGCTTCGTCCGCCGCGTCGGCCTGTTCCAGGCCACCGCCATCAACATGAGCCAGATGTGCGGCATCGGCCCCTTCGTGACCATCCCGCTGATGGTCGCCGCGTTCGGCGGCCCGCAGGCCGTCATCGGCTTCGTCGCGGGCGCGCTGCTCGCGCTCTGCGACGGCCTGGTCTGGGCCGAACTGGGCGCCGCGATGCCCGGCTCCGGCGGCAGCTACGTCTATCTCCGCCAGGCCTTCCAGTACCGCACCGGACGCCTGATGCCGTTCCTGTTCGTGTGGACGGCGATGCTCTTCATCCCGCTGATCATGTCCACCGGTGTGGTCGGCTTCGTCCAGTACCTGGGCTACCTCGCCCCCGGGCTCGGCCGGACCTCCGGCGACCTGATCGGACTCGGTGTCATCGCCCTGGTGGTGCTGCTGCTCTGGCGCGGCATCGAGCACATCGCCCGGATCACCGCCGTGATGTGGGCGGTCATGATCGCCTCGGTGCTGCTGGTGATCGTCGCCGCGGCGAGCGACTTCAGCCCCCACCTGGCCTTCACCTACCCGGCGCACGCCTTCGACCTGACGAGCGACCACTTCTGGCTCGGCTTCGCCGCGGGACTGACCATCGGCATCTACGACTACCTCGGCTACAACACGACCGCCTACATGGGCGCCGAGATCAAGGAGCCCGGCCGGGTGCTGCCGCGCTCCATCCTCTTCTCGATCCTCGGCATCATGGCGATCTACCTGCTGCTCCAGATCGGCACCCTCGGAGTCATCGACTGGCACCGCATGACGGACCCCTCCGACATCGCGTCGACCTCCGTGGCCTCGGCGGTCCTGGAGAAGACCTGGGGCAAGGGCGCCGCCGACACCGTCACCGTGCTGATCCTGATCACGGCCTTCGCCTCGGTCTTCACCGGCCTGCTCGGCGGCTCCCGGGTGCCCTACGACGCCGCCCGCGACCGTGTCTTCTTCCGTCCCTACGAGAAACTGCACCCCAAGCACCGCTTCCCGATGCTGGGCCTCGCGACCATGGGCGTGATCACCGCGATCGGGTTCCTGATCGGCCGCCACACCGACCTGGCCACGCTGATCCAGCTGCTCACCACCGTGATGGTGATCGTCCAGGCACTGGCGCAGATCGTCGCGCTCTCGGTGCTGCGCCGCAGGCAGCCGGCCCTGAAGCGGCCGTACCGCATGTGGCTCTACCCCCTGCCCAGCATCGTCGCCTTCGCCGGCTGGTGCGTGATCTACGGCTACGCCGACAAGAACTCCCCGGGCCGCCACCCCATCGAGTGGTCCCTGGCCTGGCTCGCGCTCGGCTGCGTGGCGTTCGTGCTGTGGGCGCGCGTCGAGAAGGTGTGGCCGTTCGGCCCCAGAGAGATCAATGAGGAGTACCTCGCCGCGCCGGAGCAGCCGGCCGTCGTGTGACCGGGCGGCCGACGGGGCCGGTCCGCGTCGCCGGGCCGGCCCCGTGTCCTCCCTTCCAGGAGGTGCTCGTGACGGCTATGCCATGGGCGTCCGCCTGGCCGACGAGGCGGCGCACACCAGGCCGAGGCAGAGGGCCAGCGCGCCGATGACGATGTTGTTGATGACGACCCCCGTGTCCGGGCTGGTGCCGACCACCCAGGGCGCGATGATCATCCAGATGCCCAGCGCGCACATGGCCCAGCTGAGGCCGTACATGCGCTCCGGGGCCCGGGTGAAGCCCAGCGCCAGCAGCCCTATCGCTATGCCCATGATCAGGTTGTGGGTCATGAGCGCGGGCTGGCTCGCCGCGTAGTGGACGATCCACGGGGACGCCGCGCAGTACAGGCCGAGCAGGAACACCGGCCCGTCCACGAGCGCCACGTCGCGGCCGCCGAGCATGCGGGCGTAGCGCTCCCGCATCTCGGAGACATCGGGATGGCTGGTTATGTCACTTCTGCCGTGCGAGACGTTGGCCATGACTCGTCTCCTTTGACTTGCAGGCCTGATCGCGTCTGGTGCGTGCGATTTACGCCGCTTGCTCCATTCTGCTCTTATTTCCTCTTTATGTGTAGCTCTCTGTCTTATGTGCGGCTCTCCGGCCGACGGTCAGTGGTGCTCGGCATTTCGGGCATGTCCGCGTCGATGTGGGGCAGCCGAACATTACGGCGGACGGCGACCCAGGAGGTGCAGGTCATGACGGGTGCGAAGATTCTGGAGCGATTCCCTGCCGGGTCCCCCCGGGGTTCGTGGCCGGCCGAGGAGTACGCGGCCGAGTGCCGCGCCGAGGGCAAGCCGGCCACGGTGGTGATGGACCTGAAGACGGACGCGTTCCTGGTCGTGGTCCGCACGGACGAGGACTGACCCGGCAGGGGCGCGGTTCGCCGAATCCTTGACCGGTGATTCAGGGCTCCGCGATGCTGTGTTGCGGAATGCGAGATGTGCCGCGCAATGAGCAACGTCTCGCCGGCTCTGTCAGTCGAGGAGTGGCCATGTCCCAGCAGGTCCGCGGAGTCGTCGCGCTGAGCAAGGGTGCCCCGGTCGGTCTGGAGACCATCGTGGTGCCCGATCCCGGTCCGGGGGAGGCGCTGGTCCGGGTCGAGGCGTGCGGGGTCTGCCACACCGATCTGCACTACCGTCAGGGCGGGATCAGTGACGACTTCCCGTTCCTGCTGGGCCATGAGGCGGCGGGCGTGGTCGAGGCCGTGGGCGACGGGGTCACCGATGTCGCGCCGGGCGACTTCGTGATCCTCAACTGGCGTGCCGTGTGCGGGAACTGCCGGGCCTGTCTGCGCGGCCGCCCCTGGTACTGCTTCAACACCCACAACGCGAAGCAGCGGATGACCCTCGCCTCGACCGGGCAGGAACTCTCCCCGGCCCTCGGGATCGGCGCCTTCGCCGAGAAGACGCTGGTCGCCGCCGGGCAGTGCACCAAGGTCGACGCGGCCGTCTCCCCGGCCGTCGCCGGGCTGCTCGGCTGCGGGGTGATGGCGGGCATCGGCGCCGCGATCAACACCGGCGACGTCGGACGCGGGGACAGCGTCGCGGTGATCGGCTGCGGCGGTGTGGGCGCGGCCGCGGTGCTCGGCTCGCACCTGGCCGGCGCGGCGAGGGTCATCGCGGTCGACATCGACGACCGGAAGCTGGCGAAGGCCCGCGCCCTGGGCGCCACCCACACGGTCAACTCCCGTGAGGGCGACCCCATCGAGGCGATCCGCGAACTGACCGGCGGCTTCGGCGCCGACGTCGTGATCGAGGCGGTGGGCCGCCCGGAGACCTACCGGCAGGCCTTCTACGCCCGCGACCTCGCCGGCACCGTCGTCCTCGTCGGCGTGCCCACTCCCGAGATGAAGCTCGAACTCCCGCTCCTGGACGTCTTCGGCCGCGGCGGGGCCCTCAAGTCCAGCTGGTACGGCGACTGTCTGCCGTCCCGGGACTTCCCGATGCTCATCGACCTGCACCTGCAGGGCCGGCTGCCGCTGGACGCCTTCGTGACCGAGACCATCCAGCTCGACGAGGTGGAGAAGGCCTTCGAACGCATGCACCACGGTGACGTCCTGCGCTCGGTGGTGCTCCTGTGACGGGCGACGCCGGCGTCTCGCGGCCTCGCTAGCGGATCCACGGCAACCGCCGGCCGCTACTGCCACGGCACGGCCCCGCCTCGGTGACGGCCCCCTCGGGCGACCCCGGGCGGGGCCGTCGTCGTATCGGACGGGACGGGTGTTTTCGCAGCTCACACCCGGTTTTCCGGGTGCTCGGGCGAGCCCGGGCGGACGCCGTGGCGGCCCCGGCAAACCGGCGCGTGAACGCCTTGACAACGCTTCGGGGCCGCCCTCAAACTGACGTTGCGCTTACCGCAATCCGTTTCGCTATACGCACCGAGGTGTCATGATGATTCCCGCGTGCCGTCTCGAGGATCTGCCGCGAGGCGAGGCCCACCGGCTCGACATCGACCCGCCCGTGTCGGTGTTCCACACCGACGACGGCGAGCTCTTCGCCATCGACGACACCTGCACCCACCAGGACGCGTCGCTCGCCGACGGCTGGCTGGAAGGCTGCGAGGTGGAATGCCCCCTGCACGCCTCGAAGTTCGACCTGCGCACCGGAGCCGTGGACGCGCCCCCGGCCAGACACCCGGTCCGCACCCACCAGATCGTGGTCGAGGACGGCACGGTCTACGTCCGGCTCTCCACCGACGCGCCCAATCTGCCGCCCTGCGTCAGCGCCCGCCTCGCCGGCGGCGCCGCGTGAGGACCGTGGCCGTGGTGGGCGCCTCGCTGGCCGGTCTGTCGGCCGCGCGCTCGCTGCGGCAGCGGGGGTACGACGGCCGGCTGGTCGTCATCGGCGACGAGGCCCACCGCCCCTACGACCGGCCCCCGTTGTCCAAGGAGTTCCTGGCCGGCACCGTCGGCGAGGCGGACCTCGCACTGGAGCGGGACCGCGAGGAACTCCACGCCGAGTGGCTGCTCGGCACCCGGGCCGCCGGTCTCGACCGCACCCGGCAGGCGATCCGGCTCGCCGACGGCCGGGAGGTCCGCGCCGACGGCGTGGTCGTCGCCACCGGTGCCGCCGCGCGCACCCTGCCCGGCACCGACGGCCTCGCCGGGGTCCACGTGCTGCGCACCCTGGACGACGCCCGCGCCCTGCGGGACGACCTGGCCCGGGGCGGCCGGCTGGTGGTGATCGGCGGCGGGTTCGTCGGCGCCGAGGTCGCCTCCACCGCGTACGCCCTCGGGCTCGACGTCACCGTGATCGAGGCGGCACCGACTCCGCTGGCCGGGCCGCTCGGCCAGGCCATGGGCGCGGTCGTCTCCGCCCTGCACGCCGACCACGGGGTGCGGCTGCTGTGCGGGGTGGGCGTCAAGGGGCTGGGCGGCGAACACCGGGTGGAGGCCGTTCTGTTGGAGGACGGGCGCAGTGTGCCCGCCGACACCGTCGTCGTCGGAGTGGGCGCCCGTCCCTGCGTCGACTGGCTCGAAGGCTCCGGCGTCGCGCTGGACAACGGCGTGAAGTGCGGCGCCGACGGCCGTACCAGCCTGGCCGCCGTGGTCGCGGTCGGCGACTGCGCCAACTGGTACGACCCGGGCACCGGCACCCACCGCAGGGTCGAGCACTGGACCGGCGCGCTGGAACGGCCGGCCGCCGCCGTCGCCGCCCTGCTGGCCCACGGCGCGACGGCACCGGGTGTCCCCCGGCCCCCGTACTTCTGGTCCGACCAGTACGGCGTGAAGATCCAGTTCGTCGGGCAGGCCGCCGGGGCCGACAGCGTGACCGTCGAGGAGGGCTCCACCGACGACCGCAGCTTCCTCGCCGTCTACCGGCGGGCCGGCCGGCCGGTCGCGGTGCTCGGCATGAACCAGCCGCGGCTGTTCACCCGCGCCCGCAAGCAGTTCGGCACCGCCGCGTCTTGACCCGGCGACCGCGCCACCCCATCGATCCACGACGTTCTCCGAGGAGTGCACCGTGACCTCGACCAGCCTGCCGGACAGCCTGATCGCCACCCTCCCCGGCTCCGCCTACACGGATCCCGGGATCTTCGCGCAGGAACAGGAGCGCATCTTCGAGACGATGTGGTTCTGCGTCGCCCGTGCCGCCGACCTGCCGAAGCCCGGCGCGTTCCGCACCGTCGACGTGGGCCGCGAGAGCATCCTCGTCACCCGGGCCCGGGACGGGGGGATCCGCGCCTGGTTCAACGTGTGCCGGCACCGCGGGGCCAAGCTGCGCACCGAGGAGGCCGGCGAGGTCGCGCGGGCCTTCCAGTGCCCGTACCACGCCTGGACCTACGGACTCGACGGCAAGCTGGTCGCGGCGCCCAACCTCACCAAGATGCCCGACGTGGGCCGCACCGAGTACGGCCTGGTGGGTGTGGCCGTGCGCGAGTGGCTCGGCTATGTGTGGGTGTGCCTGGCGGAGAACCCGCCGTCCTTCGAGGAGGACGTGATCGGGGCCGTGGTCGAGCGGCTGGGCGATGTCGCGTCGATCGAGCGCTACGGAGTCGAGGACCTCTCCGTCGGCCGGCGGATCGTCTACGACGTCAAGGCCAACTGGAAGCTCATCATCGAGAACTTCATGGAGTGCTACCACTGCGCCACCATCCACCCCGAACTCACCGAGGTGCTCCCCGAGTTCGCCGACGGTTACGCGGCCCAGTACTACGTGGGCCACGGCGCGGAGTTCGGCGCGGACGTGCGGGGCTTCACGGTGGACGGCTCCGAGGGCCTCGACCGCATCCCCGGCGTCTCCGACGACCAGGACCGGCGGTACTACGCGATCACCGTCAAACCGCAGGTGTTCATCAACCTCGTGCCCGACCACGTGATCTTCCACCGGATGTACCCGGTGGCCGTCGACCGCACGGTGGTCGAGTGCGACTGGCTCTATCTCCCGCACGTCGTGGCGAGCGGCAAGGACGTCAGCCGGTCCGTGGAGCTCTTCGACCGGGTCAATCGCCAGGACTTCGACGCCTGCGAGCGGACCCAGCCGGGGATGAGCTCACGGCTGTACGCCAAGGGCGGTGTGCTGGTGCCCAGCGAGCACCACATCGGCGCCTTCCACGACTGGGTGCAGGAGCGGCTCGGCACCGGGCGGCCGGGGTGACGCCCGTGGCCCGCGCGAGCGGCTGAACGCGGGCCCCACGGCGGTCGTCCCGCGGGTGCTCAGCCCAGGTAGCCCATCCGGTGGCTGATCTCCTCGGCGCCCTTGACCAGCACCGGGGCGAGTTCGTGCATCCGCTCCTCGGTGAACCGGTAGGACGGTCCGGAAGCGCTGATCGAGGCGATGACCTGGCCGTCCCGGTCGCGGATCGGCGCGGCCATGGCGTGCAGCCCGATCTCCAGCTCCTCCAGCGTCCAGGCGTAACCGCGCTCCCGGGCCTCGCTGAGGTTCTTCTCCAGCTTCGCCTTCGAGGAGATGGTGTGCGGGGTCACCTTCTTCAGGCCGGAGTCCGCGATCAGCGCGGCCCGTTCGGTGGCGGGCAGATGGGCCAGCATGATCTTGCCGCTGGAGGTGGCGTGCAGCGGGGTGAGCTGGCCGACCCAGTTGTGCGCGCTGACGGCGGCCGTGCCGCGCACCTGGTAGAGGTTGATCGCGTAGTGCTCCTGCATCACCGCGATGTTGACCGTCTCGCCGATCTCGTCGGCCAGCCGCTCGCACACCTGGCGGCCCTGCTGGGTGACGTCGATACGGCCCGTGACGGCCCCGGCGAGGCGTACGATCCCGAAGCCGAGCGCGTACTTGCCCCGTTCGCCCGCCTGCTCCACCAGGCCGCGCGCCTCCAGGGCGCCGAGCAGACGGAACGCGGTCGACTTGTGCACGTCGATCTCCGCGGCCACCTCGCTCACCCCGGCCTCCCCGCGCTGGGCGAGGATCTCCAGGACGCTGATGGCGCGGTCGACGGACTGCACGCCGCCGGAGGATGAGCCGTTCGTTTCGGTATCCGGACTGAAGTTGCTCATAGCGAAACTATACGCGCAGTAAACAACGCACTCCAAGTAACGCGGTGTGAACAAAGATCTTACAAGTTGCGTTGTTCGCAACCTGGTGCGTATAGCGCTACCCGTACTAGCATGCCGCGCACATCGACGGCGCGAGCGAGACGAGGCACCATGGCTCCCTTGCAGTACGACTTCGTCATCGTCGGCGGCGGATCGGCCGGCAGCGCACTGGCGAACCGGCTCTCGGCCGACCCCGGCAACCGGGTGCTCGTGCTCGAGGCGGGCCGCCCCGACTACCCGTGGGACGTGTTCATCCACATGCCCGCCGCGCTGACCTACCCCATCGGCAGCCGCTTCTACGACTGGAAGTACGAGTCCGAGCCGGAGCCCCACATGGGCGGCCGTCGTGTCTACCACGCCCGCGGCAAGGTGCTGGGCGGCTCCAGCAGCATCAACGGCATGATCTTCCAGCGCGGGAACCCCATGGACTACGAGCGCTGGGCGGCCGACCCCGGCATGGAGACCTGGGACTACGCCCACTGCCTGCCGTACTTCCGCCGGATGGAGAACTGTCTGGCCGCCGACCCGGACGACGAGTTCCGCGGCCACGACGGACCGCTGGTGCTGGAGCGCGGCCCCGCCACCAACCCGCTCTTCACCGCCTTCCTGAAGGCCACCGAGGAAGCCGGGTACGCGCCCACCGACGACGTCAACGGCTACCGGCAGGAGGGCTTCGCCAAGTTCGACCGCAACGTCCACCGCGGCCGGCGGCTGTCGGCGTCCAAGGCGTACCTCAAACCCGCCCGCAGACGCCCCAACCTCACCGTGAGGACCCGCGCCCTCGTCACCCGCGTCCTGTTCGAGGGCAAGAAGGCCGTCGGCGTCGAGTACCGGCGCGGCAGGGGCGCCCTCCGGCAGGTCCGCGCCAAGGAGGTCATCCTGTGCGGCGGCGCGATCAACTCCCCGCAGCTGCTCCAGCTCTCCGGCGTCGGCAACGCGGCGGAGCTGCGCGCCCTCGGCATCGACGTCGTCCACGACCTGCCGGGCGTCGGCGAGAACCTCCAGGACCACCTGGAGGTGTACATCCAGTACGGCTGCAAGCAGCCGGTGTCCGTCCAGCCGTACCTGGCGAAGTGGCGGGCGCCCTTCATCGGCCTGCAGTGGCTGTTCCGCAAGGGGCCGGCCGCGACGAACCACTTCGAGGCGGGCGGCTTCTGCCGCAGCAACGAGGACGTCGACTACCCCAACCTGATGTTCCACTTCCTGCCGATCGCGGTCCGCTACGACGGCTCCGTGCCCGCCGGCGGCCACGGCTACCAGGTCCACGTCGGACCCATGTACTCCGACGCCCTCGGCTCGGTGAAGATCAGGAGCAGGGACCCGCACGAACACCCGGCACTGCGCTTCAACTACCTCTCCACCGAGCAGGACCGGCGCGAGTGGGTCGAGGCGGTGCGGGTCGCCCGCGACCTCCTCAACCAGCCCGCGCTCGCCCCCTACAACGACGGCGAGATCTCGCCCGGCCCGTCGGTGGCGACCGACGAGGAGATCCTCGCCTGGGTCGCCAAGGACGGCGAGACCGCCCTGCACCCGTCCTGCACCTGCAAGATGGGCACCGACGAGATGTCCGTCGTCGACCCGACGAGCATGCGCGTGCACGGCGTGGAAGGCCTGCGGGTGGTGGACGCCTCGGTGATGCCGTACGTCACCAACGGCAACATCTACGCGCCGGTGATGATGATCGCCGAGAAGGCGGCCGACCTGATCCTCGGCAAGGAGCCCCTGGCGCCGTCGAAGGCCGCCTACTACCGGCACCGCGACGCCCAGAAGCAGGCCGGGTAGCCGCCGGGCGCGGCCGCGCGGCGGCGTGGCTGTTTCGCGGCCCGATCGGGATGAGCGGACCCCTTGACGTTCGTCAGCCTGTTCGGCCAGGGTGTTCCACCACAAGCAATCCAATGCACAATGCGCAACGCGAAGTTCGGGCTCGAAGGGCGCGGCCGTGGCAGATCTGTATGTGGACGGTGAATGGCGCGATGCGGTGGCCGGCGGCCACCGGGAGATCCGCTGTCCGGCGGACGGCACGCTCGTCGTCACGGTCTCGGAGGCGACCCGCCCCGACACCGAGGCCGCGATCGCCGCCGCCCGGCGCGCCTTCGACGAGGGACCCTGGCCGGGCACCCCCGAGCGGGAACGCGGCGCCCTGCTGCTGCGCACCGCCGGCATCCTCGAACGCGACGCCAAGGAGTTCGCCCGCGCCGAGTCCCTGGACACCGGCAAGCGCCTGGTGGAGAGCGAGTACGACATCGCCGACGTCGTCTCCTGTCTCCGTTACTACGGCGGCATCGCCGGGACGAACGCGGGCCGGGTGATCGACACCGGCCGGGACGACGCGCTCAGCCGGGTCACCTACGAACCCGTCGGCGTCTGCGGACTGATCACCCCCTGGAACTACCCGCTGCTCCAGGCCTCCTGGAAGGTCGCACCGGCCCTGCTCGCGGGCAACACCGTCGTCCTCAAGCCCAGCGAACTCACCCCCTCCACCTCGATCCTCCTCATGAGGGCCCTCGCCGAGGCGGGCCTCCCGGCCGGCGCCGCCAACCTCGTACTGGGCGCCGGAGCCGAGGCGGGCGCGCCGCTGGCCGAGCACCCGGACGTCGACCTGGTGTCCTTCACCGGCGGGCTGGACACCGGCCGGCACATCATGGCCACCGCCGCCGCCACGGTGAAGAAGGTCGCCCTCGAACTCGGCGGCAAGAACCCCAACGTGGTCTTCGCCGACGCCGACTTCGCCACCGCCGTGGACTTCGCCCTCACCGCCGTGTTCCTGCACTCGGGACAGGTCTGCTCGGCCGGCGCCCGGCTGATCGTCGAGGACCGGATCCACGACGCCTTCGTGGACGAGGTGGTCCGCCGCGCCCGGCTGATCCGCCTCGGCGGCCCGTTCGACCCGGAGGCCGAGACCGGAGCGCTGATCTCCGCGCGGCACCGCGAGAAGGTCGAGGCGTACGTGGCCGCCGGGATCGCCGAGGGCGCGGTCCTGCGCTGCGGCGGCGCCCGCCCCGACGACCCCGCGCTCGCGAACGGCTTCTACTACCCGCCCACCGTCCTCGACGAGTGCCGCCAGGACATGAGCGTGGTGCACGAGGAGTCCTTCGGACCCGTTCTCACCGTCGAACGCTTCCATGACGAGGACGACGCCGTCCGCATCGCCAACGACACGGAGTACGGCCTCGCCGGCGCCGTCTGGACACAGGACGCGGGCAAGGCGCAGCGGGTCGCGCGCAGGCTGCGCCACGGCACCGTGTGGATCAACGACTACCACCCCTACGTACCGCAAGCCGAATGGGGTGGTTTCGGGCACTCGGGTGTGGGCCGCGAGCTGGGACCGACCGGCCTGGACGAGTACCGAGAGCCCAAGCACATCTGGCAGAACATCCAACCCGGGCCGCAGCACTGGTTCCGCGGCTGACGCCGAAGAGAGGTCCCCATCATGTCCCCAGCCCAGACCGAGGTGTCGCGGCCCCGCGACACGTCCGAGGATCCCCGGGACCGCACCCCGGTCATCTCCGTGCGCCGGCTGTGGAAGGTGTTCGGGCCGAAGGCCGACGAGGTGCCGGGCTCCGAGGAACTGTGCGGGCTCACCCGCCGGGAGCTGATGGACCGCACCGGCTGCACCGCCGCCGTGCGGGACGTGAACTTCGAGGTCTCCAACGGCGAGGTCTTCGTCGTGATGGGTCTGTCCGGGTCCGGCAAGTCCACCCTGGTGCGATGTCTGACCCGGCTGATCGAACCCACCGCCGGGGAGGTCGTCTTCGAGGGCGAGGACATCCGGGGCGCCGACGCCCGGCGCCTGCGTGAACTGCGGCGCAGCAAGTTCTCCATGGTCTTCCAGCACTTCGGTCTGCTGCCGCACCGCAAGGTCGTGGACAACGTGGCGTTCGGCCTGGAGATCCGGGGCATGGGCAAGGCCGAACGCATGAAACGGGCCATGGAGACGGTCGAACTCGTCGGCCTCGCGGGCTACGAGAACTCCTACCCCGACCAGCTCTCCGGCGGCATGCAGCAGCGCGTCGGCCTCGCCCGGGCCCTGGCCGGCGACCCCGACGTCCTCTTCTTCGACGAGCCGTTCTCCGCGCTCGACCCGCTGATCCGCCGTGACATGCAGAGCGAGGTCATCCGCCTGCACCACGAGGTCGGCAAGACCATGGTGTTCATCACCCACGACCTCTCCGAGGCACTCAAGCTCGGCGACCGCATCCTGATCATGCGGGACGGCAAGATGGTCCAGTGCGGCACCGGCGACGAACTGGTGGGCGCCCCGGCCGACGACTACGTGCGGGACTTCGTCAAGGACGTGCCGCGCGGCGACGTCCTGACCCTGCGCTGGATCATGCGGCCCGCCGAACCCGACGACGCGCTGGACGGGCCCGAGCTCGGACCGGACGTCGTGGTGCGCGAGGCCACCCGGGCGGTGCTCGCCGCCGAGAAGCCGGTCAAGGTCGTCGAGAACGGCGAACTGCTCGGCATCGTCGGCGACGAGGAGATCCTCTCGGTCGTCGCCGGGCAGGACCCCGGGCGCGAGGGCGGCGCCTGATGGCCGCCGTCGCCGACGCGACCGCCCCGGTCGCGACGACCCGCGGCAGGGTCGGCCGTCCCGTGGTGGTGGCGGCGATCCTGGTCGTCTGGCTGCTGCTCTTCGCGGTGTTCCGCGGCCGGGGGACCCTGACCCTGGCCGCCGCCGACCTCACCGGTCTGCACCGCTGGCTGAACGACGTCAACGACAGCATCGGCGCCAACCGCAACTCCAACCCGCTCTTCCTCTACTTCTTCAACGAGATCCGGCTGGCCATCGACAACCTGGTCACCTTCGTCCAGTCGCTGATCTCCCAGCCCACCGGCGCCCGCCCGGTCCCACAGATCGGCTGGCTCGGCGTCGTCGGACTCGTCGGCTACGTCTCCTGGGCCGTCGGCAACTGGCGGGTCGCGCTGCTGGCTGCGGCCGGGTTCACCTTCTTCGGGCTCCAGGGCCTGTGGCAGGAGAGCATGGACACGCTGGCGCTGACCCTGTCCGCGGTCCTCGTCGCCCTGCTCATCGGCATCCCGCTGGGCGTCTGGGCCGGGCTCTCCGACCGGTTCAACCGGATCATGACGCCCTTCCTGGACTTCATGCAGACGATGCCGACCTTCGTCTACCTCGCCCCGCTGACCCTGATCTTCCTGATCGGCGGCGCCTCCGCCGTCATCACCACCGTGATCTACGCGGCGCCGCCCGCCATCCGCATCACCGCGCACGCCATCCGCTCGGTGCCGCGGACCACCGTCGAGGCGGCCGACTCGCTCGGCACCACCCGCACGCAGCAACTGGTGAAGGTGCTGCTGCCGATGTCGAAGCGCACCGTGGTCATGGGCGTCAACCAGACCATCATGGCCGCCCTGGCCATGGTCACCATCGCCGCCCTGATCGACGCGCCCGGCCTCGGCAAGACCGTCGTCCAGGCGCTCCAGTCCCTCGACGTCGGCACCGCCTTCAACGCCGGCCTCGCCATCGTCGTGATGGCCATCGTGCTCGACCGGGTCACCACGGCGGCCGCCGCCCGCACCGAGACCCGCCGTTCCGGCGACGGCCGGTTCACCAGGTGGCGCCGGCCGCTGCTGGGCGCGGGCGCCGTCGCCGCCCTCGTCCTGGTCTACCTCTCCCACACCTACGTCTGGACGGCGGAGTTCCCCGGTGACGGCACGGTCGGGGGCCACATCGCGAGCGCCGCCGACACCGCGACCGGCTGGCTCCAGGACCATGTCTCCGGGCTGACCAACGCCCTGCGGGACGCCCTCACCAACGGCCTGCTCAACCCGTTCCAGACGCTGCTCACCGACTCCCCGTGGTGGCTGGTGGGTGCCGTCCTGGTCGGCCTCGGCGCCGTCCTCGGCGGCCGGTGGGCCGCGGTCACGGCCGCGGTCTGCGTGGGGCTGCTGGTCGGCACCGGCCTGTGGTCGGACAGCATGACCACCCTCGCCTCGACCGCCGTGGCCACCGTCCTGGTGATGCTGCTCGGCGCGGTCGTCGGCGTGTGGATGGGCCGCAGCGCCCTGGCCGACCGTCTGATCCGGCCCACCCTGGACGCCGCGCAGGTCATGCCGCCGTTCGTCTACCTGGTGCCGTTCCTGGCGCTGTTCGGCGCCACCCGCTTCACGGCGATCGTGGCGGCCGTCGTCTACGCGGCACCCGTCGCCGTCAAGATCATCGCGGACGGGGTGCGCAACGTCCCCGAGGCCACCGTGGAGGCGGCCACCTCGGCCGGGTGCAACACCTGGCAGATCATCACCAAGGTCCAGCTGCCGATGGCCCGCAGCGCCCTGACCCTCGCGACCAACCAGGGCCTGATCTACGTGCTGTCGATGGTTGTGGTGGGCGGCCTGGTGGGGGCGGGCGCCCTCGGCTACGACGTCGTGGCCGGTTTCTCGCAGGGTGAGCTGTACGGCAAGGGGCTGGCGGCGGGGCTCGCCATCGTACTGCTCGGAGTCATGTTCGACCGGATCACTCAGGCTGCGGCACGACGCACCCGGGCATAAGGAGCGCAACACCATGGCACAACACTGGCGAGCCGGCGCGGCCGGCCTGGCCGTCCTCGGACTCACCCTCACGGCCTGCGGCGGAGCGAAGGTCGGCGACAGCGGCTCGGCCGGCGCGACGTCCTCGGGCGGCAAGTGCGGCACCTTCAACCTGGCCGTCAACCCATGGGTGGGCTACGAGGCGGACGCGGCGGTCGTCGCGTACGTCGCGCAGCACGACCTCGGCTGCACGGTGAACAAGAAGGACCTCAAGGAGGAGATCGCCTGGCAGGGCTTCGGGACCGGCGAGGTCGACGCCGTCCTGGAGAACTGGGGCCACGACGATCTGAAGAAGAAGTACATCACCGGCCAGAAGACGGCCGTCGAGGCCGGTTCGACCGGCAACAAGGGCATCATCGGCTGGTACGTCCCGCCGTGGCTGGCCAAGGCGCACCCGGACATCACCGACTGGAAGAACCTCAACAAGTACGCGGCCAACTTCAAGACGTCCGAGTCGGGCGGCAAGGGACAACTGCTCGACGGCGACCCGTCGTACGTCACCAACGACGCGGCCCTGGTGAAGAACCTGAAGCTGGACTTCAAGGTGGTGTACGCGGGCAGCGAGACCGCGCTCATCCAGGCCTTCAGGACAGCCGAGAAGAACAAGCAGTGGCTGATCGGGTACTTCTACGAACCGCAGTGGTTCCTCTCCGAGGTGCCCCTGGTGAAGGTGAACCTGCCGAAGTACACGACGGGTTGTGACGCGGACGCGGCGAAGGTGGCCTGCGACTACCCCGTATACGACCTGGACAAGATCGCCAGCGCGAGCTTCGCCAAGTCGGGCAGCCCCGCCTACGGCCTGGTGAAGAAGTTCAACTGGACCAACGACGACCAGAACACGGTGGCCAAGTACATCGCCGTGGACAAGATGTCGGACGACGCGGCGGCCAAGAAGTGGGTCGACGCCAACCGCGACAAGGTCGAGGCCTGGCTCAAGTAACGGAGACCGCGGAGGCGACGGTCCAGGACGCCCGGCGGACGGTGCGCGGTGGTGCGCGCCGTCCGCCGGGCGTTGCCGTTCTCCGGGCGCTTCCCCGGCCCGTTCTCCGGCGTCGCCCACCCCTTGACACCCCTCCTCGGCGACGGGCACATTGAGTTGCGCAGCCTGAATCATGTTGCGCACAAAGCAACTGCACCGGTCTCAAGTTCGGAGGTTGGGCGATGGCGGGACCCCGAGTGGTCATCATCGGAGCGGGCGTCGTGGGGGCCGCCCTCGCGGACGAGATCTCCGCACGCGGCTGGACCGAGGTGACCGTGGTCGACCAGGGCCCCCTCCCGGCCACCGGGGGCTCCTCCTCGCACGCCCCGGGCCTGGTATTCCAGACGAACCCCTCGAAGACCATGACGGAACTGGCCCGCTACACCGTCGAGAAGCTCTGCTCCCTCGACGTCGACGGCCAGCCGTGCTTCCTCCAGGTCGGCGGCCTCGAAGTGGCCACCAGCCCCGAACGCCTCGCCGAACTCCACCGCAGGCACGGCTGGATCACCTCCTGGGGCATCGAGGCGCGGATCCTCACCCCCGAGGAGTGCGTCGAGCGGCACCCGCTGGTCAACCCCGACCGGGTGCTCGGCGGCCTCCTCGTGCCCACCGACGGCCTCGCCAAGGCGGTCCTCGCCGTCGAGGCCCAGATCCGCCGGGCCACCGCGCGCGGGGTGCGCTTCCTCGCCCGCCACGAGGTCCTCGACGTCCGCCAGGACGACGGCCGGGTCACCGCCGTGGTGACCGACCAGGGCGAGCTGCCCGCCGACGTCGTGGTGTGCTGCGCCGGCATCTGGGGCCCGAGGATCGCCCGCATGGTCGGCATGAACCTCCCGCTCACCCCGCTCGCCCACCAGCTCGCCTGGACCGGCCCGGTCCCCGCGCTCGCCGGCCAGACCGAGGAGGCCGTCCGCCCGATCCTGCGCCACCAGGACGCCGACCTCTACTACCGCGACCGCTTCGACGGCATCGGCATCGGCTACTACGGTCACCGCCCCATGCCGATTTCCGCCGACGACATCCTCTCCGTCGACGAGGCCGACCAGATGCCGTCCGTCCTGAAGTTCACCGAGGAGGACTTCGAGGACGCCTGGACCGAGACGCAGTCCCTGCTGCCCGCGACCCGCGAAGCCAAGGTCGAGGAGGGCATCAACGGCCTCTTCTCCTTCACCACCGACGGCTACCCGCTGCTCGGCGAGTCCCCGGACGTCAAGGGCTTCTGGGTCGCCGAGGCCGTCTGGGTCACCCACTCCGCGGGCGTCGGCCGCGCCGTCGCCGAATGGCTGGTGGACGGCCACTGCTCGTCCTTCGACCTGCACGAGTGCGACGTCAACCGCTTCGAACCGCACCAGCTGGCCCCGGAGTACGTCCTCGCCCGCGACTGCCAGAACTTCGTCGAGGTCTACGACATCCTCCACCCCCTCCAGCCGAGCGGGAAGCCGCGCCCGATCCGCACCAGCCCCTTCCACGCCCGCCAGCAGGAGCACGGCGCGTTCTTCCTGGAGGCGAACGGCTGGGAGCGCCCCCAGTGGTACGAGGCGAACGCGGGCCTGGTCGAGGGCCGCGACATCCCCACCCCGAACGACTGGGCCGCCCGCTACTGGTCGCCGATCGTCGGCGCCGAGGCCCAGGTCACCCGCGAGACCGTCGCGATGTACGACATGACCGCCCTCAAGCGGCTGGAGGTGAGCGGCCCCGGCGCCGCCGGCTTCCTGGAGGGCCTGGTCACCGGCAAGGTCGCCAAGTCCGTCGGCTCGGTGACGTACACGCTGCTGTTGGACCACGACGGCGGCATCCGCAGCGACATCACCGTCGCCCGCCTCGCCCGCGACCTCTTCCAGGTCGGCGCCAACGGCAACCTCGACCTCGACTGGTTGGCACGGCGCCTGCCGGCCGACGGCACGGTCCAGGTCCGTGACATCACCCCCGGCACCTGCTGCGTCGGCCTGTGGGGCCCCCTCGCCCGCGAGGTCCTCCAGCCGCTCACCGACGAGGACTTCTCCAACGACGGCCTCAAGTACTTCCGCGCCAAGCGCGCCTACATCGGCTCGGTGCCGGTCACCGCGATGCGGCTGTCGTACGTCGGTGAGCTCGGCTGGGAGCTGTACACGACCGCCGACCAGGGCGCGAAACTCTGGGACACACTGTGGCAGGCGGTGGAGCCGCTCGGCGGCATCGTCGCCGGGCGCGGCGCCTTCAACAGCCTCCGCCTGGAGAAGGGTTACCGCTCCTTCGGCACCGACATGACCTACGAGCACGACCCCTACGAGGCAGGCGTCGGTTTCGCGGTGCGGCCCGACAAGGGCGACTTCGTCGGCAGGGCCGCGCTGGAGCGGCGCCGGGCCGACGTCCGCCGGAAACTGACCTGCCTCACCGTCGACGACCCCCGGGCCGTGGTGATGGGCAAGGAACCGGTGTACGACGGCGAGCGGGCCGTCGGCTACGTAACGAGCGCCGCGTACGGCTACACGATCGGCAAGGGCATCGCCTACGCGTGGCTGCCGGCGGAGCTGGCGGTGCCCGGCACGGCGCTGCGGATCGGGTACTTCGACCAGCGCGTGGCGGCGGTGGTGGCCGAGGAGCCGTTGTTCGACCCGGCGATGTCCCGGCTCCGGGGGTGAGCTGCACCTCCAGGGGTGCGGCGACGGCCCGGCTCCAGGGGTGAGCGGCACCCCCAGGGATGCGGAGAACCGCGGGACCAGCCGTGACGCACCCGCGCTGAGGCGGGCCGCGGTGGCGCCGGGGCTCAGCCCGAGCGCTGCGCCAGCTGCCCCAGGTGCGCCGCCCGCGACTCACCGGTCTGGCCCTGGACCAGCAGGAACAGGGCCTCCCTGGCGAGCCGTTGGGCGCGGTTGTCCAGGGACATCGCCCGGCCGCCGCCCGCCACCACGGCCGCCGTCGTCGCCGTCCGCAGCAGCGTGAACGCCTCGGCCCGTACCGCCAGCCGTTCCTCCGTGTGCTCGTGCGGAACCGGATGGTCCGCGAGCGCGTAGGCCCGGCGGCGGACCTCGTCGAGCCGCGCCCGCAGCGGGCCCGCGTACTCCGCCGCCACCAGGGCCAGCGCCGCCCGCGCGACACCGAAGACGGCCGGGCCCGCGTTGCGGGGTTTCGGGCGGTCCGCCGCCGCCCACTGCCCGTACGGCACCCGCAGCGCGACCGCCTCCTCCGGCACCCACAGGCCGTCCAGGTCCAGGGACACCGTCCGGGACGCGGTCAGCGCCGCCAGCCGCATCGGGTCCGACGGCCGCAGCCCCGGCTGCTCCCGGGCCTCGACGAAGGCGAACAGCGCCTCGTCCTCCTCGGTCACCCCGGCCAGCAGCAGCACGTCGTTCAGACCCCAGCCGGTGTACCAGGGCACGGTGCCGTCGAAGCGCCGGCCGCCCGCCTCCCGTCGTACCCGCACGGGGAGCCGCGGGTAGGACCGCAGATGCGCGTACGCCACCCCGGACAGCAGTTCACCGCGCGCCAGCGGTCCCAGCAGCCGCTCCCGCACCGGCAGTTCGGTCGCGGCCAGGGTCTGCACCGGAGTGTGGTGCTGCGTCTGCACGAACCAGGTCGAGCAGCAGGCCCCGGCCAGGATCTCCGCCGTCTCGCGGACGACGGCCGCGGGCGCCGCCGAGCCGCCGAACGCGACGGGGGCGCTCACCCCGAGCAGCCCCGAGCGCTTGATCGCCTCGATGTGGCCGGCGGGCACGCCCTCCTGGTCGACCCGCTCCGCGGCGGGGGAGAGGAGGGTGTCGGCGAGGTGCCGGGCGCGGGTGACGAGCGGATGGGTGGCAGCGGTCATGAACAGGATTCTTTCCGACCCCGAGGCACCGTGGCGCGGCGGAACCCGCCACCGGGTCCCGCCGACGGCGCGGAGGGGGCTCGGGCTCGGCGCCGACGGCGCGGAGGGGGCTCGGGCTCAGTGTCGGCGGTCGGCTCGGTCGTGGGCGACGGCCGGTCCGAGGCCGGCCGGCAGGTGGCCGACGACCAGGCCCACCGCGGCCTCCGCGGTGCGGGTGAACCCGATGACCCGTGGAGTGCCGGGGCGGCGGACCCGGAACCGTCCGTCGTCGAGGGGGTCGACCGCGGGCGCCCGGACCGACCACGGATAGCTCGTGACGCTGCTCAGGTTCAGGGTGAAATGGCTGGTGAAGGGGTACAGCTGCCGCAGTGCCGGGTCCGCTCCCGCCGCCTCGATCAGGGCCACGATCTCCGGGTAGGGGCGGCCCGGGTACCGGGCCTCGTGCAGCCGCTGCCGCCGTCGCCAGGCGACCGGCAGCCGCTGCCAGCACGCCTCCACGGCCTGTGCCGGATCGAGTTCGGGTCCCATGGTCACCGTGTGCGCCGGCCTCCTCAGCCGTGAACCGGGAACGAGGCCTGGAACGCCAGGCGTTCGTCGGCGCCGTCGCCGATGCGGGAGAGGACGTCGTCGAGCGCGATGAACTCCTCCCACGCGGGCCGGCCGGTGGCCTCGGCCAGCCGGGCCACCACGAGGTCCTCCAGGTCCGGCACGCGCTTGTTCTTCCAGATCTTGTCGGCGAGGCTCACCAGCAGGTCCTCGGGACCGACACCCGGCTCCGTCCACGACGCGTGCGTGGCGGCGAACCGGGCGAGCCCCGCACCGACGCCGAGGCCGAGCAGCAGGGCCCGGCCCGCCTCCTCGTGTGCCGCGCCGGGCCCGGAGAGCTCGCGGACGTGGACCGTCTTGCCGATGTCATGGGTCGCAGCCCCGAAGAGCACGGCCTCCCGGTCGAAGGACAGGGCGGGCCGGTGCCGCCCGGCCCAGTCGGCCAGCTGGTGGGCGACGTCGTGGACGGCCCGCAGATGGGCCGCCAGCCGCGGCGGGCACTCCAGCCCGGACAGCAGCCGGGCCACACGGTCCGGCAGCGGGAGCAGAGGCGGGTCGACGACGCCCCGCATGGCCCGCGACAAGGCGGTGTCGGTCGTCATCGCGTCAGGGTACCGACCGGGGTTTCCGTGCCGGCCTGATTTCTCCGGGCGAGGTGTCGATCCGGCGGCCTTCAATTCGTGTAGAAGGCGAAACACCCCGACGACACCGCACGACGACCGAGGAGTACCCCATGAAGCACTACCTGCTCAGCGTGGTCCAGCCCGCCGACGGCACCCCGCCCCCGCCCGACGAACTCGCCGCGATCACGCGCGACGTCGAGGCGTTCAACGACGAACTGCGCGCGGCCGGCGCCTGGGTCTTCGCGGACGGCCTGCACGGCCCGGAGACGGCCACCGTGCTGCGGCCCGAGGGCGGCGAGGTCCTGATCACCGACGGGCCGTACGCCGAGGGCAAGGAGTACCTGGGCGGGATCTGCCTGATCCGCGCGGAGGACCTGGACGCCGCCCTGGAGTGGGGCCGCAAGTGCGCGCTCGCCACCACGCTGCCGATCGAGGTGCGCCCCTTCATGGGGCAGCACTGATGGCGGACGCCGTCGACGTCGAGGCCGTCTTCCGTGCCGAGTACGGTCGCGCGGTCTCGGTCCTCGTCCGCTACCTCGGCGACATCGACCTCGCCGAGGAAGCGGTCCAGGACGCCTTCACGACGGCACTCGACAGGTGGCCGGAGCACGGGCTGCCGCCGAGCCCGGCCGGCTGGATCATCACCACCGCCCGCAATCGGGCCGTCGACCGGCTGCGCCGCGAGTCCTCCCGGGACGCCCGGCACGCCGAGGCCGCCCGGCTGCACGCCCCCGAGCCACCCCGCAAGGAGGGTCCCGTGCACGACGAACGGCTCCGGCTGATCTTCACCTGCTGCCACCCCGCGCTCGCCCCGCGGTCCCGGGTCGCCCTGACCCTGCGCCTGCTGGGCGGACTCGGCACGGCACAGATCGCCCGCGCCTTCCTGGTCCCGGAGCCCACCCTGGCCCAGCGGCTGGTGCGCGCCAAGGCCAAGATCCGGGACGCGGGCATCCCGTACCGGGTGCCCGCGGACGCCGATCTGCCCGACCGGCTCGGCGGTGTGCTGGCCGTCGTCTACCTGATCTTCAACGAGGGCTACGGCGGCGATCCCGAACTGTGCGCGGAGGCGGTACGGCTCGGGCGGCTGCTGTACGGGCTGATGCCGGACGAACCCGAGGTCGCCGGGCTGCTCGCGCTGATGCTGCTGGTCGAGGCCCGCCGGCCGGCCCGGCTGACCGGGGCGGGCGAACTGGTGCCGCTGCCCGAGCAGGACCGGGCGCTGTGGGACCGGGAACTGGTCGGTGAGGGACAGCAGCTGGTCCGGCGGTGCCTGCGGCGCAACCGGCCCGGGGCCTACCAGATCCAGGCCGCGATCAACGCCGTGCACAGCGACGCGCCGACCGCCGACGCCACCGACTGGGCCCAGATCCGCCGGCTGTACGACCAGCTCATGACCGTCGCCCCGAGCCCGGTCGTGGCGCTGAACCGGGCGGTCGCGGTGGCCGAGACGGAGGGGCCGGGCGAGGCCCTGCGGCTGGTCGACGCGCTCGCCCTGGACGGCTACCACGTGCTGCACGCCGTCCGCGCCGACCTGCTGCGCCGGCTCGGCCGGGACGCCGAGGCGGTGGCGGAGTACGACGCGGCCATCGCCCTCGCCGGGAGCCTGCCCGAACGGGCACACCTCGACCGGCGGAGGCGCGAACTCACCGGCTGACCAGGTGTGATCCTCCGCGAGCCAGTAGCTTCCGGAGCACCGGAATTTACTTCGGACTCTGAATGGTTGCAAAGTACATCTGACATCTGACCGTCGAGATCCCCGTCGGGCCGCCCGGCCCGCGCGCACCACCAGCGAGGCACCCGTGAACCAGCCCACCCCCGAGCAGCCCGCCGACATCGTCGCCCGGCTGCGCGCCACCTTCCGCACCGGCCGCACCAAACCCGTCGAATGGCGCACCGGCCAGCTGCGGCGGCTGCGCGCCATGCTCACGGAACGCGGCGCGGAACTGGCCGCCGCCCTCCACGCCGACCTGGGCAAGAGCGCCCGCGAGGCCTACGGCTCGGAGATCGACTTCACTGTCCGGGAGATCGACCACACCCTCGGCCACCTGGCGCAGTGGCTGCGCCCCGAGCCGGCCCCGGTCCCGGCGCACGTGGGCGCCGACGCGACCGCCTGGACCCAGTACGACCCCCTCGGCGTCGTCCTCGTCATCGCGCCCTGGAACTACCCGGCCCAGCTGCTGCTCGCCCCCGTCGCCGGCGCCCTGGCTGCCGGCAACGCGGTGGTCGCCAAGCCCAGCGAGCTGGCTCCCGCGACCTCCGCGGCGCTCGCCCGGCTGCTCCCGGCCTACCTGGACACCGACGCGGTCGCCGTGGTCGAGGGGGGCGTCCCGGAGACGACGGCTCTGCTCGCCGAGCGCTTCGACCACATCTTCTACACCGGCAACGGCGTGGTCGGCCGCGTCGTGATGCGCGCCGCCGCCGAGCACCTCACCCCCGTCGCCCTCGAACTCGGCGGCAAGTCCCCGGCGTTCGTCGACCGCGACACCGACCTCACGGTGGTCGCGGACCGGCTCGCGCGCGGCAAGTTCCTCAACGCGGGACAGACCTGCGTGGCCCCCGACTACGTCCTCACCGACCCCGGTACGGCCGCCGCCCTCGAACCCGCGCTGGCCAAGGCCGTCGAGAAGCTGTTCGGCAGCGAGCCCAAGGAGTCCGGCGAGTACGGCCGGATCGTCAACGAGCGCCACTTCGACCGGCTCGGCGGACTGCTCGGCTCGGGCCGGGTCGTCTTCGGCGGTGACACCGACCGCGCCGTCAGGTACATCGCGCCCACCGTGCTCGCCGACGTCGACCCCGACTCCCCGGTGATGCGGGAGGAGATCTTCGGCCCGATCCTGCCCATCGTCACCGTCCCGGACCTGGACGGCGCGATCGACTTCGTCAACGACCGCGACAAGCCCCTCGCGCTCTACGTCTTCAGCGAGTCCGACGAGACCCGGGCGCGGTTCGCCGCCGAGACCTCCTCCGGCGCCCTCGGCCACGGCCTGCCGCTGGCCCATCTCACCGTCTCCGACCTGCCGTTCGGTGGGGTGGGCGAGAGCGGTATGGGCAGTTACCACGGCCGCTACTCCATCGAGACCTTCAGCCACCGCAAGGCGGTCCTCCAGAAGCCGCTCGGCTGAACCCCTTTCTTCCGCATCCCCCTGCCGGGCCCGGCCGCGTACCGACGCGGCCGGGCCCGCGCGCGTACCGCCGTCGCCCGGTCCCGTCCGGGGTGCCGAATGCCCGACTCCCTTGTTTTCGACCGCAATTGCGGGAACCAGTGGGTGAAGACGAATTCCCCGGTTGACTGGTCTACACCCTTGACTGGTACAGACCAAAGCAGTTGAGTGTGCCCCACACCCCCCACCGCGGCCGCTCCCCCTTCCAGGGGTGCGGCCGTGCTCCGCAAAGGAGTTGATCCGTGTTGAGGCACCGAATCGCCGCCCTTCTCACCTCGCTCGCCATAGGTAGCTCCGTCCTGGTGCTCCAGGCGGCCCCCTCGGCCTCCGCCGCCGGGTTCGTCGTCAGCGAGGCGCAGTTCAACCAGATGTTCCCGAACCGGAACTCCTTCTACAGCTACAGCGGCCTCACCGCGGCGCTCGGCGCCTACCCGGGCTTCGCCAACACCGGCAGCGACACCGTCAAGAAGCAGGAGGCCGCCGCCTTCCTCGCCAACGTCAGCCACGAGACCGGCGGGCTGGTCTACGTCGTCGAGCAGAACACCGCCAACTACCCGCACTACTGCGACTGGAGCCAGTGGTACGGCTGTCCCGCCGGACAGTCCGCCTACTACGGGCGCGGCCCCATCCAGCTCAGCTGGAACTTCAACTACAAGGCCGCGGGCGACGCGCTCGGCATCGACCTCCTCAACAACCCCTGGCAGGTGGAGAACAACTCCTCCGTGGCCTGGAAGACGGGCCTGTGGTACTGGAACACCCAGACCGGCCCCGGCACCATGACCGGTCACAACGCCATGGTCAACCAGGCCGGCTTCGGCCAGACCATCCGCAGCATCAACGGCTCCCTGGAGTGCGACGGCAAGAACCCGGCGCAGGTGCAGAGCCGGGTGAGCGCCTACCAGAAGTTCACCCAGATCCTGGGCGTGCCGACCGGCGCCAACCTCTACTGCTGACCCCCGGCACCCGGTGACCCGCCCGTCGGCCGCCTCGGCTCCGGCGCGACGCGGCCGACGGGCGGTACCGCCTCCCGCCACGGCACCCCGGGCGACCGCACCCCGGCCAGGGTGAACGCCCGGGACGCCCGTCGGCGACGGCGGCTCCTCGCATAATGGGCCACACGGGCGGCGGCGGCCGCCCGGATGACTACACTGGCGTAGACGGTCCGGCGGAGCGAGGCCGAGGAGCCGGACCGAGGACGAAGAAGGGGTGAGGGACCTTCCATGGCCGACGGGAAGGACGAACGCCGGCCCGCCGGCGAACTCGAGGCGAGCGTCATGGCGGCCCTGTGGGCCGCGGGTGTGCCCCAGACGCCCGGCGAGGTGCAGCGCAGTCTCGGCACGGAACTGGCCCGCACGACCGTGACGACGATCCTCACCCGGCTGCACGACAAGGGCGTGGTCGACCGGCACCGCCAGGGCCGCGGCTACGCCTACGTGCCCGTCCAGGACGCCCAGGGCCTGACCGCGAAACGCATGCACAGCGAACTCGACCGGGACGGCGACCGGGAGACCGTGCTCGCCCGCTTCGTCGCCCAGCTCAGCCCCGACGACGAGCGCGTCCTGCGCACGCTGCTCGAAGCCGACGAGCAGTCCGGTGGATGATGACCGCGCTGCTGATCCTGCCCCTCCTGGTGCCGTTCGCCCTCCCGGCACTGGCCCGGCGGGCCCTCGACCGGCTGGCGCCCGGCGCCGCGCTCTGGACGGTGACCGCCTCGGCCGTCGCCCTCGCGCTGTGCTCGCTCGCCGCGCTCGGCGCCTTCGTCCTCACCGGCCTGCTCAAGCTGCCGTTCTTCGCCTCGCTCGGTGAGCTGATCAGGCCGCTGCACACCGCCTCGGACCGTTTCGTCCTGCCGTTGGCCGCACTCTCGGTCGGCGGCCTCGCCGTGACCGGGTGGACCCTCGTGCGGTCCGTGTCCCGGCAGGTCCGCGCCTTCCGCGCGGCCCGCTCGGCGGCGGGGCGCGGACCCGCCGCGGGTGACCTGTGCGTCGTCGACTCACCGCGTCCGGACGCGTACGCGCTGCCCGGGCGGCCGCACCGGATCGTCGTCACCACGGCGATGCTGCGCAACCTCGACGGAGGCGAGCGGGAGGCGCTGTTCGCGCACGAGCGGGCGCACAACGCGGGGGGCCACCACTACTTCCTCGCCGCGGCCGAACTCGCGGCGCACTGCCATCCGGCGCTGCGGCGGGTCCGGGACGTCGTCCGGCTGGCCGTGGAACGGGTGGCCGACGAGGCGGCGGCGCGTGTGGTGGGGGACCGGCGGCTGACGGCCCGCGCGATCGCCAGGGCCGCGCTGGCGGGACAGGGCGCGGGCGCTGCCGAGCGGCCCGCGTTCGTGCCGGGGGCGGTGTCGGGGCCGGTGCCGCGCCGGGTCGAGGCGCTGCTGGCGCCGGGCGGGCGGCGGGCCGGGGGGTGGGTCGTGGCGCTGCTCGTGGCCTGCACCGGGGTGTCGTGCGTCGCCTCGGCGACCGGGATGGCCGACTTCCACCACCGGGTGGAGGTGGCCCAGGGGGAGGCGGAGCGGTAGCTCCGGCGCCGTCTAGGAGGCGCGGGCCCGTGGCGGCCGGCCGCCCGGTTCCCACGCCCAGCCCGGAGGGGGTACGCCCAGCCTTCGGAAGCCCCGGAAGCGACGGCTGGCGTCCCTGGGGTTTTACGTATAACCTCTCCCGCTAACCGCTCCACCCGAAAGGTCACCATGCGACGCGTCGCCCTGGTCACCCTCGTCGTCGGCGACTACGACGAGGCGATCCGCTTCTACACCGAGGCCCTCGGCTTCCGGCTCGTCGAGGACGCGCCCCGCCCGGACGGCTCCCGCTGGGTCGTCGTGGAGCCCGGTACCGAGGGGACGGGCACCGGACTGCTGCTCGCCCGCGCCAAGGACGACGCCCAGCGTGCCCGCGTCGGCGACCAGACCGGCGGGCGCGTCGGGTTCTTCCTGCACACCGACGACTTCGCCCGGGACCACGCCCGGATGGCCGCCGCCGGCGTGACCTTCCTGGAGGAGCCCCGGCACGAGCCGTACGGCACCGTCGCCGTCTTCCAGGACCTCTACGGGAACCGCTGGGACCTGCTCCAGCCCGCCGCCTGACCGAACGCTCCGAACCAGCTGCCGAGGAACGCCCCACCATGACCGCTACGCGCGTAGACGCCGCCGTGATCCGCCGCCTCCCCAAGGCCGTCCTGCACGACCACCTGGACGGCGGCCTGCGTCCCGCCACCCTCGTGGAACTCGCCGCCGAGATCGGCCACACCCTGCCCGCCACGGACCCCGAGGAACTGGCCGCCTGGTACTTCGAGGCCGCCAACTCCGGTGACCTGGTCCGCTACATAGCGACCTTCGAGCACACCCTCGCCGTGCTGCAGACCAAGGAGGGGCTGCGGCGCGTCGCCGAGGAGTACGTCCTCGACCTGGCCGCCGACGGTGTGGTCTACGGGGAGGTCCGCTACGCGCCCGAGCTGAACGTCAAGGGCGGACTCACCCTGGGCGAGGTCGTCGAGGCCGTGCAGGAGGGCCTCGCCGCGGGCATGGCCAAGGCCGCCGCCGCCGGCACGCCCGTGCGGGTCGGCACCCTGCTGTGCGGCATGCGGATGTTCGACCGGGTCCGCGAGGCCGCGGAGCTGGCCGTGGCCTACCGGGACGCCGGAGTCGTCGGCTTCGACATCGCCGGCGCGGAGGACGGCTTCCCCGCGGCCGACCACCTGGACGCCTTCGAGCTGCTGCGCGGCGAGAGCATGCCGTTCACCATCCACGCCGGTGAGGCCCACGGCCTGCCCAGCATCCACCAGGCGGTCCAGGTCTGCGGAGCCCAGCGCATCGGGCACGGGGTGCGGATCACCGAGGACATCCCCGACCTCGCGGGCGGCAAGCTCGGCCGCCTCGCGAGCTGGGTGCGCGACCGCCGGATCGCCCTGGAGATGTGCCCCACCTCCAACCTCCAGACCGGCTGCGCCACCTCGATCGCCGAGCACCCGATCACCGCGCTGAAGGAGCTGGGCTTCCGGGTCACCCTCAACACCGACAACCGGCTGGTCTCGGGGACGACGATGACCCGGGAGATGTCCCTTCTCGTGGCGGAGGCCGGCTGGACCGTCGAGGACCTGCGCACCGTCACCGTGAACGCCCTGAAGAGCGCGTTCATCCCGTTCGACGAGCGCACGGCCCTCATCGAGGACGTCGTGCTGCCGGGCTACGCGTCCGCGCTCTGAAGCAGCCCCCGCAGATAGGCGGCCTGTCCGACGTGCTGGAGATCGTCGGACAGGACGCTCACCAGCCGTACGCCCAGCGTGACCGGCGGGTCCCAGCGCACGTCCACGACCCGTTCGAGGTCCGCGGCGGCCAGGCCGCGCAGTGCTTTGAGGGTCTGCTCGTGCACCGCGTCGTAGTAGCCGCTCAGCAGGTCGGCGGAGTCCACGGTGACCTTGGCGACCTGCTCGGACGTGTGCCCGTAGCCGTGGTCGTGGGGTGGCAGGCCGAGGCCGAAGCGCTTCTCCCAGCCCTCGGCCAGCCACACCTGGTCGAGGCCGAAGGCGTCGACCACATGGTCGTCCTGGATCCGGGTCAGGTGCCAGACCAGCCAGGTGACGGAGTTGGCGTCCGGCGCGGGACGCCTGTTGAGCAGGTCGGTGCCGAGGCCGTCCAGGGCGGCGTGGACTTCTTCCTGGATGCGGCCGAAGCCGTCGATGAGAATGTCCCTTGCATGCATACGAACACGATCGCGCATCGCCGGTCGTGATGCGTCCGGAATCGGGCAGCCGCCCGCGGCGGGTCAGACGGCGCAGGCCCCGTCCGAAGGGGTCGTCAGGCCGCCCGTCTCCAGCAGGGTGACCAAGGCGCGGGCCGCCGGACTGGTGGCCGTCCGCGGCGGCAGCAGTGCGACCGTCTGGTACGCCGTCTCGTCGGTGTCCTTGAGGGCGAGGGCGGTGAGCGAGGGCCGCTTGTGCCGGAAGTGCCGGGGTACGACCGCGATCCCCAGGTTCTCGTCCACCAGGTCGAGGAGGCTGTGCACGTCGTTCACCTCCAGGGCGACCGTGCGCCGTACGCCCGCCGAGGCGAAGGCCGCGTCGGTGGTGCGCCGCGGCCCCCAGTCCGGGTGGAAGTCCACGAACACCTCGCCGTCGAGGTCCCGGGGCGTCACCGCCACGCCCGCGGTGGCCAGCCGGTGGCTGGGATGGCACAGCACGGTCATCGGCTCGCCGGTGAGCGACACCGAGCGCAGCTGGTCGGTGTCCTCCTGGGTGCGGTAGGCGAAGGCCAGGTCGAGCCGGCCGGCCGCCACCTCCTCGGCCAGCGCGCCGGAGCCCGCCTGCCGCAGCCGGATCTCCACGTCCGGGTGGCGGCGCCGGAACGCGGCGAGCAGCCCCGCCACGTGCACCCCGGCGATGCACTGCTCGGTGCCGAGCGCCAGCGTCCCGCGCAGCACGCCCTGCACCGCGGCCACCGCCTCGTGCGCCGACCGCACCTGGGCGAGGACGCGTTCCGCCTCGCCGAGCAGCGCCCGGCCGGCCTCGGTCAGCGTCACCCGGCGGGTCGTCCGCACGAACAGCGGCGCCCGCAGCTCCCGCTCCAGAGCCCGGATGGACGCCGACAGACCGGACTGGGACACCATCAGCCGCTCCGCGGCCCGGGTGAAGTGCTGGTCCTCGGCGACGGCGACGAAGTGCTGGAGGTGGCGCAGTTCCATGATTGAGAAGCGTAGCCGCACAATTCCATCGCATTCTTCTGTTGGACCACTGCCCGGGGTGCGGGAAAGAGTGGGATCGGTAGTTCGTGTGCCAACCCTCTGGAGTCGCGTTGTACACCGCACACCCCGACCGCTACGCCGACATGCCGTACCGCCGCAGCGGCCGCAGCGGCCTCAAGCTCCCCGCGCTGTCGCTCGGCCTCTGGCACAACTTCGGGCCCGACCGGCCGGTGACGACCCAGCGCGCCATCCTGCGCCGCGCCTTCGACCTCGGTGTCACCCACTTCGACCTGGCCAACAACTACGGCCCGCCGCCCGGCGCCGCCGAGTCCGCGTTCGGCGAGGCCCTTCGGGCGGACTTCGCGGGGTACCGCGACGAGCTGGTCATCTCCACCAAGGCCGGCTACCTGATGTGGCCCGGCCCGTACGGCGAGTGGGGCTCGCGCAAGTACGTGCTCTCGTCCCTCGACCAGTCGCTGACCCGGATGGGCCTGGACTACGTCGACATCTTCTACTCGCACCGCCCCGACCCGGAGACTCCGCTGGAGGAGACGATGGGCGCCCTGCACTCCGCGGTCCAGCAGGGCAAGGCGCTGTACGTCGGCATCTCCAACTACTCGGCGGAGCAGACCCGCGAGGCGGCCCGGATCCTCGGCGAGCTGGGCACCCCGCTCCTCATCCACCAGCCGCGGTACTCGATGCTGGACCGCCGCCCGGAGACGGAGGGCCTGCTGGACGCCCTCGACGAGCTCCAGGTCGGTTCCATCGTCTTCTCCCCGCTGGAGCAGGGTCTGCTCACCGGCCGCTACCTGGACGGCATCCCCGAGGGCTCCCGGGCCGCGAGCGACAGCCCGTTCCTGAACTCGGACGCGGTCACCGAGGACCTGGTGGGCAGGCTGCGCGCCCTCGACGGGATCGCCAAGGAGCGTGGCCAGACGCTGGCGCAGCTCGCCCTGTCCTGGGTGCTGCGCGGCGGCCGGGTCACCTCGGCGCTGATCGGCGCGAGCAGCCCGCAGCAGGTCGAGGACAGTGTCGGAGCCATCGGGAACCTGGACTTCGACAGCGAGGAACTGACCCGGATCGACGCGATCGTCAACCCGTGACGGACGGGCATGCCGGCCCGTGAGCCGTGCGCCGAGGGGGGACGCGACCGCGTCCCCCCTCACTCTTTGACTCGGGGCGCGTCAAAACTGGCCACCGCGGAGAAACCTTTCCCCTCAGGGTGGCTCTGCCCTCTCGCGTGGTGGAGCACGCGCATTTCGGCCAATTCGCAGGGCGAATATGCCAAGAGACTGGCCAAAAAGGTGTGGTGACAGTGTTTCGAAAGTGAACATACTCGAATGTCAGGAGCACTTCACCGCACAGGAGCCGCACGGAAAACCGGCCCGCGACGGCACACCGGCGAGCTACGGGGGAGTGATCGTGCACGACGAATTCCTGTGCCATGTCACGGCATACGGCGTCTGCGGCGGGCAGCGCATCGGCGTTCCCCTCGGCACCTACCGTGCGCCGACCCTGGCCCTGGCGCTGTGGTGGTTACGGGACCGCGCGTCCTGGATCGCGGAGCGGCTGGATCCCTTACCCGAGAACCCGAGATATCCGCACGGCGCACTCGTCCCGGTCGCCGACACCGTCGTGGACGTGCCCGGCCTGCTCCGCGCCTGGTGCGCCGACGTCGTGCGGCAGGAACTCGTCGCCGACGAACTGGCCGACGGCCGCCTGGTGCGGATCGCCGTCCAGGACGACACCACCGAGTACGAACTGCTCGCCGAGTCCGTCGACGCCCTCCGTATGCAGCGCACCGTCCCGGCGCTCGTCGTTCCCGTCGCCTGACACGGAACGGCGCCCACCCGGCGGCCATGACCGGGCGCACAAGTGGTCAGATCGGTAGAATTCTGGCCATGGCTGAGTGGCCGGCCGCCTCCCCGGCACCCGAACTCGTCCTGGAGACCGCCACGGGCTCCACGGTGCTGAGCCCGGGCCGTGACTACCACGTCGGACGCGACCCGTTGAGCGACATCTGCCTCGACGACACCCGGGTCTCCTGGCACCACGCGGTGCTGCGGCCCGAGGACGGCCACTGGACGCTGGAGGACGAGGGCAGCACCAACGGCACCTACGCCGACGGCCGCCGCGTCCGGGAATGGGAGGTCGGCCCCGGCACCGTCATCGGCTTCGGCTGCCCCGCCGACGGCCCGAGCGGCGTCCTGGTGGGCCGCGCCCCGCCCGCGCCGGACCGTCCCTCCGCCGTCTCGGTGCCCAGCCGGACCGGCACCTTCCGGCAGCCCTCCTCGGTACGGCCGCTGGACGCCCGCACGGTCCGCATCGGCCGCGCCTGCGACAACGACATCGTCCTCGACGACCTCGTGGTCTCCCGCCACCACGCGGAACTGCGCACCGGCCCCGACGGCGGCCACGAGATCGTCGACCTCGACAGCCACAACGGCACCTACCTCAACGGCCGCCCGGTCACCCGCGCACCGCTCGGCCCCCGGGACGTCGTCGGCATCGGCCACTCGGCGTTCTGCCTGGTCGACGGGCAGCTCCAGGAGTACGTCGACACTGGCGAGGTCTCCCTCGACGTCCAGGAACTCACCGTCGCCGTCGACCGGGGCCGCAGGATCCTGCTGGACCACGTCTCCTTCCCGGTGGGGGAGAAGTGCCTGCTCGCCGTGGTCGGACCGAGCGGCGCCGGCAAGTCCACCCTGCTCGGCGCCCTCACCGGCCAGCGCCCCGCCGACCACGGCACCGTCCTCTACGACGGCCGCGACCTCTACCGCGACTACGCGGAACTGCGCCAGCGCATCGGCCTGGTCCCGCAGGACGACATCCTGCACGTCCAGCTGACCGTGCGCGGCGCCCTCGGCTACGCCGCCGAACTGCGTTTCCCCGAGGACACCGAGAAGGCCGAGCGCCGCCGCCGGGTCGACGAGGTGATCCGGGAACTCGGCCTCGAACAGCGTGCCGGGCAGCCCGTGCACAGCCTCTCCGGCGGGCAGCGCAAGCGGGTCAGCGTCGCCCTGGAACTGCTCACGAAACCCTCCCTGCTCTTCCTCGACGAACCGACCTCCGGACTCGACCCCGGCATGGACCGCTCGGTGATGAACATGCTGCGCGGCCTCGCCGACGACGGCCGGACCGTCATCGTCGTCACCCACAGCGTGCTCAGCCTGGACGTCTGCGACCGGCTGCTGGTGCTGGCACCGGGCGGGCGGACCGCCTACTTCGGACCGCCCGGCGACGCCCTCGGCTTCTTCGGGTTCGACGAGTGGCCGGAGGCCTTCGAGGCGTTCGAACGGGACACCGGCCGGGACTGGGCGGGGGAGTACCGCGCCTCGTCGTACCACCGGAAGTACGTCGTGAACTCCAGTGCGCAGCCGCTGCTGCCGCGTTCCGGGCCGGTGGCCGAGGCCCCGCCGCCGCGGCCGCGCAGCTGGGTCGCGCAGTTCGCCACCCTGGTCCGCCGCTACACGGCCGTCCTGGTCGCCGACCGCACCTTCCTCGCCATCATGATCGGGCTGCCGTTCGTCATGGGCGCGATGACCCGGGCCGTCGCCGGCAGCCGGCTCACCTCGGAGACGGTGACCAACGCGCTGCTCATCCTGTGCGCGGGCGGCGTGCTGACGGGCGCCGCCAACGCCGTGCGCGAGCTGGTCAAGGAACGCGTCGTCCACCAGCGCGAGAGAGCGGTCGGCCTGCCCAGATCGGCGTACGTGATGTCGAAGGTCGTCGTCCTCGGCGCCGTCACCGTGCTCCAGGCGGTCGTGCTCACCCTGGTCGGCCTGGCCGGCGTCGACCTCGACGCGCCCGGCGGCCGGGGGGTGCTGATGCCGCCCCTGCTGGAGATCACCCTGGCCGTGGCGCTGCTGGCCTTCACCTCGATGATGCTCGGCCTGCTGATCTCCGCGCTGGTCCGCAAGGAGGAGGTGACCATGCCGCTGCTGGTGCTGCTCACCATCGTCCAGGTCGTGTTCTGCGGGGCGCTGCTGAAACTGAACGGCGTGCCGGGTCTCGAACAGATCGCCTGGCTGGTGCCCGCGCGGTGGGCGCTGGGTGCCATGGCCGGCACCGTCGAACTGCACCGGCTCGTGCCGGGCGCCGCCACCGCCGACCCGGTCTTCCGGCACTCGGCGGGCGTGTGGCTGCGCGACATGCTGATGCTGGTGGTGCTGTCGGTCGTCTTCGGCTGTGTCCTGTCCCGGCTGCTGCGCCGCCACGAACCCGCGGTGATGCGCAAATAGCGGAGGCAGCGGAAACAGGGGAGGCAGCGGAAGCAGTGGGGCAGCGGAAGGAGGGGGAAGAAGCGGACGGAGGAGACGCGATGACCAGCGCACCGGGCTTCCGGCCCACCCATGTCGTCCCGGCCGACGGCATGCCCGCCTGGGAGGCCCCCGACCCGGGCCGGCCGACCGTCCCGCTGGACCCGCTGCTGCCGGTGCAGCTCGTGGAACGGCGCGGCGACTGGGCCCACATCAGCTGTGCCAACGGCTGGGCCGCCTGGGTCGACGGCCGCTACCTCGTCGCCGTACCCCACGACCCGCCCCTGCCGGGCGGCCCGGCCGACGAGGCCACCGACCCGCGCCCCCTGCTGGACCGCGTGGCGCGGAGCCTCGCCGAGTACCGCGCCGCCGTCGAGGAACTGGCCGAGGGCGGCCTCGACGGGGAGTCCTTCCGGGGCCGCACCCACGGGCTGCGGATCGGCCTGGTCGTCGACGGGGAGGCCATGTGGCTGTACGACCCGGGGGAGGGGCGCTGGCTGTACGGCGACGGGCGGCGGCTCGCCACGTACGTCACCGACCGGTCCGTGCCCGGCGGCGACCTGCCCCGGCACGAACCGACCCGGGTGGTCACCCCCGACGGCGACCGCTGACCGCGTCCGCGTCACCTCAGGGGCGCCGGGCCGCCACCTCGCCCCGCCGGGGCACCGAGCGGGCCGCCGACGCCCCCACGAGACCGGCGAGCAGACCCCACAGCGCGCCGAGGCCCACCGCCGACCACAGCCTGGGCCGCAGCAGCAGCTCCCCCGACAGGTTGCCGCCCACGTCGCCGATGCCGAGCAGGGAGAGCCCGTAGTGGGCGGAGACCCGTCCGGCCAGACAGAGCGTCAGCAGCGTCAGCGCGAGGGCGACCGCCAGGTGCAGGGCGTGCTGCCAGGGGCGGATCCGGGCGGGGGAGCGCGCCGCCATCAGGAACGCGACCGCGAGCAGCAGTACCGCGGCCACCCCGGCAAGCCACCACCAGCGGCCGTCGTGGGCGGCGATCGTGCGCAGGTTCAGAGTCGAGACGTCCGGCGTGCGCAGCACCTCGGCCAGCACCCGCGGCACCGGCAGTCCGAACGGGCCGCCGACCCTGCCGTCCCAGGTCACGCCGAGACCGAGGGTGAGGGCCGGCCAGGCGAGGTTGGGCAGCCCCAGCAGGATCAGCGCGAGGGTCCCCCGTACGTGCCCGCGGCTGACCATCGCGACCAGGGCGGCCACCAGCGCCAGCGCGACGTACGCCAGCACCAGGACCACCATCGCGTACGCTGCCGGGCGCACCGACACCTGGAAGCGCAGCAGCCGTCCCGGCAGCGGGGCCCCGCGCGACACCAGCAGGGCCAGCACCATGATCCCCGCGAGCCACAGCAGTCCGCGGGCGGCCGTCAGCGGCACGTCCGTCGTGAAGCCGACCTTCGGTGCCGCGTCGAGCAGACCGGTGAGATCACTGAGGGTGCCGCTGCCCACGTCGACCGCGAAGGTGTGCCGGGCGCCGAGAGCCAGCCCGACGAGCCCCAGCAGCCACAGCACCGCGATCCGGGCCGCCCACCCGGCCAGTTCCCCGGTCCCGGCCACCGCGCGGTGCCGCAGCGGCCGCAGGAAACCCCCGGCGACGACGAGCGCCCCGGCCAGCGTCACCGACAGCGGTACGGCGGTCAGCCCGGCGTTCGTCCGGGCCAGGTCGCCCGCGTTCCCGGACAGGTCCACGGCGCCGCCGACGGCCGCCGCCACGGTCGCGAGCACCACCGGCGCGAACGCGCCCCCCGGCAGGTCCGTGGCGCCCGCCGCCCACAGTCCCAGGGCGGCCACCACGACCATGGTGACCAGGGAGCCCAGCACCACGGCCAGGGCCCGCCCCCAGCCGTGCCGGGCCAGGGAACGGCCGGCCGGCGCGGCCACCGGCCGCTCGGAGGCGATTCGGCGGCTCACGCTGTCACCGTAGGCAACCCGCGGACACGGCGCCCGCCGGGCGGGCCGTCCGCGTCGGCTTGCGGGCGGTACGGGACGCGCGCACATTGGGCTCGTTATGCATCAATTGAGGCATTTCATCGTTAATGACGTTTAATGCCGTACCTTGATTGATGCCGTTTCCCGCAACGGGGAGATGAGCGCGTGAGCGTCGAACCGCCGTCGTCCGGCCGTCCCACAGGACCCCCCTCCGGCCCGTTGTCCGGGCCCTCCGGGCCACCCTCGCACCCGCCGGGAGGCGGAGGCAGCCAGGGCGGCGGGAGCGGCGGGAGCGGTGGGAGTAGTGGGGACCGAGGGCCGCGCGGGCCGTGGTGGCGGTCCGCGCCCCGGATGGCGATGCTCATCACCGCTGTCGTGGTCGCCGCGGTCGTGGCCGTGGTCCTCACCCGTCCGGGTGACGGTGCCGGCCGGCGCGGCGAGGTCTTCCTGCAAGCCGCCGACAGCACCGGTCAGGACCCCTTCACCGCGTCCAGCACCAGGAAGAGCGTCGCCGCGCCGGTCTCCGCCACCCCGGTGGCGTCGGCCCCGGCGTCGAACCAGCTGCGCGGGGTGGACGGCGGCGCACCCGGCCTCTACAGCGGCACCAGGAACTCCGGCAGCTGCGACGTCGAGCAGCAGATCAGGTACTTCCAGGCCGCGCCTCCGCGCAACAAGGCGTTCGCCGCGCAGGTCGGCGTCCAGCCGTCCGGTGTCCCGGCCTACCTGCGCTCCCTGACCCCCGTACAGCTGCGCGCGGACACCCGGGTCACCGCCCACGGCTACCGCGACGGCGGCGCGACCACCTACCAGTCCGTCCTCCAGGCGGGCACCGCCGTCCTCGTCGACGGGCACGGCGTGCCCCGGGTGCGCTGCGCCTGCGGCAATCCGCTCACCCCGCCGGTCGCCCAGCGGAGCACGCCCCGGACCACGGGCGCGGCGTGGCCCGCGTACCGGCCCGGGAACGTGGTCGTCGTGGCTCCCGCCGCGCAGGTGGTCAACGTCTTCGTGATCTTCGACCCGCGGCACGACGACTGGTTCGGCCGCCACCGCGGCGACCACACCGGGCACCAGGACCGCCCGGCGAGACCCCCGGCGGACCCGGACCCGATGAACCCGCCGGCCTCCACCGGTCCCTCGGCCCCCGCCAGCCCGGGCAACGGCTCGAAGCCCCCGCCCGCCAGCCCGCCGTCCTCGAACTCGTCGAGCACGTCCTCCTCGAAGCCGCCCGCGTCCGAATCCACCTCCTCCGAACCGCCCTCCTCGCCCGCCTCGAAGCCGGAGTCGCCCAAGTCGGAACCGCCGTCGTCACCGGCGCCGAAGCCGCAGTCGCCGGGGTCCGGACCGGCGTCGCCGCAGTCCCCCGAGCCGCCGGTCTCCGAGCCACCGTCCTCCCCGCCGTCCCCGCTTTCACCGGGCTCCCGGTCCGCGGTGTCCCCGGCCTCCCCGGCGTCCCCGCCGGAGCCGGAGAGCCCAGGTTCCCCGGCGATGTGACCAGCGTGACGCCCTTTGTGCGCGTTCGGCGAACGTCCCCGGGGACTGCCGGGGCACACTCGGGGTACGAGCATGGAGGCAACAGCGACCGGCCGGGCCGGCCTCCGAGAGAGAAACGCATGATCGAACACCTGGGCGGGGCAGTGATATCGACTGGCTTCGACGTACCCGTGGAACCGCTGCGGCGGGCCGCGCACTACACCGGTGAGCCCGGCTGCATCGCCGAGGCGCGGGACTTCGCCGCCCGCTTCCTGGAGCAGCTCAGGACCGAGTGGTGCGCCACCATCGACCCGCGGTCCGACGGCGAACTGCTCCTCGTGGTGAGCGAGCTGATCACCAACGCCGACCGGCACAGCAACGGCCCGTACATCCTCGAACTGGAGGGCACGGACAGCGCGGTCCTGGTCTCGGTGTACGACAGCAGCGACGCCCTGCCCCGGCGCTTCCCGAAGGACCCCGAGCGGGTCGGCCGGCACGGTCTGGAGATCGTGCACGCCGTGGCCAGCGAGGTCACCGCCGAGCTGGTACCGGTCGGCAAGCGGGTGCGCGCCCTGGTGCGTTTCCCGCACTGAGAATCCCGCTGCCCGCACGCGGAGCACGCTGCCCGCACGCGGAGCACGTCGTCGCCCGTGTCGAGAAAACACCGCGGGCGCCGCCCCACGCGCCGGTGAGGGGCAGCGCCCGGGAGTCCGCGCTCAGGCGCAGCCGAGTTCGCCCAGCATCCCCTGCCGCAGCCGCGCGATGATCCGCTTGATCAGGCGGGAGACATGCATCTGGGAGCAGCCGAGCCGTTCGCCGATCTCCGCCTGGGTGGCCTCCTCCACGAACCGGAGATGGATGATCTCCCGGTCCCGTTCGCTCAGCTCGGCCATGAGCGGAGCCAGCGACTGGAAGTCCTCGACGAGCCGCAGCCCCTCCTCCTCGACGCCGATGAAGTCGGCCAGCACCGCCTCGCCGTCCTCCGGGCCGTCCCCGGTGAGCGCGGCGTCCAGCGACGAGGAGTTGTAGCCGTTGGAGGCCAGCTGCCCCTCGACCACCTCGTCCTCGGACAGGTTCATCAGCGTGGCCAGCTCGGCGACCGTCGGGTCCCGGTCCAGCCGGCTGGACAGCTCCTCACGTGCCTTGGCCAGCTCCACGCGCAGTTCCTGGAGCCGGCGCGGTACGTGCACCGCCCAGGTGGTGTCCCGGAAGAACCGCTTGATCTCGCCCACGATGTACGGCAGCGCGAAGGAGGTGAACTCGACCTCGCGCGACAGCTCGAACCGGTCGATGGCCTTGATCAGGCCGATCATCCCGGTCTGGACGATGTCCTCCATGTCGTCGCCCCGGTTGCGGAACCGCCCGGCCGCGAACCTGACCAGCGACATGTTCATCTCGATGAGCGTGTTGCGGGCGTACTGGTGTTCGGGTGTGCCCTCCTCCAGCTCACAGAGCCGTTGGAAGAACTGGCGGGACAGCTCGCGTGCGTCGCGGGGCGCGACACTCTTCGGGTCCTCGATTCCCGGCAGGGCCTCTTCCGCCGTCCCTGCCCCCACGGGCTGAGCGGTGTCCACTGCTTCCGACCGGATCCCGGCGGCGTTCATTCCCTCTCCCACGTGAGTCAAGGTGCGACGGGTGGCGGTGCGACCTGGGTCGTACCGGCCCTGACCTGGTTGTGTCCTCGCCCGGTTACCCGGAATCGGACGTCCCATGCGTGCCTCGACCTTCGGGTACCCGGGGTGACGCGACGCATGCACCCTGTCTCCACGGCTGGCGGAAAACAGACTGTGACGTTCCGTGGCGGGATGCCTACCGGTCGGTGCGGACAGCGGTGACCAGTGCATGCCAGTACCGCTTGGTCACGGCCCCGTCGTACCGCGACTCGATGAGCTCCCGGACGTCTGCCAGCAGGCCGCTGCGGGCGGGCCCGGGAAGCGCCCGGTGGTTGGAGTAGGTGAGCAGCACGTCGACGTACTGGTCCGCGGTGTACGTGATCTCCTGGGCATGGCCGCGCACGGTGACGTCGGTGAGGTACGGGGAGCGGGTGAACTCACCGGTGTCGGTCGCGAGGTCCGACTCGCGGGTCTGCCGCAGCCCGGGCGGGGTGGCCGGATCCCAGCGCTCGTAGCACTCCTGGACCTCGGCGAAGAATTCCTCGGTGCCGCCCGCCACATGATGGGTGGCGATGATGCCGAGCAGACCGCCGGGGCGCAGCACCCGGGCCGCCTTCGGTACCCGGACCGCCGGGTCGAGCCAGTGGAGCGCGGTCGCGCAGACCACCGCGTCGAACGGCTCCGGCGGGGGCCGCCACTGCTCGAAGGCCGAGACCACCACCTCCACGTCGGTGAAGGCGGCCAGTCGTCTGCGGGCCACCGCGGCCATGCTCGGGCCGATCTCCACGGCGGTGATCGCGCACCCGGACCCGGCCAGATCGACGGTGAGCTTGCCGGTGCCGGGCGCGATCTCCAGCACCCGTGCCCCCGGCGCGGCCCCCGTGACCCGCACCAACTCCTCGATCAGCGGGGCGGGATAGCGGGGCCGCGCCCGCTCGTACCGCTCGGCGTCCTCGTCGAAGATGTCCCGCAACCGCGGGTTCGCTGCCCTGAACTCCAGTGCGTCCACTCAGGGCAGAATGCCGATCCCTGCCCTCGCCAAGCCACTGCTTTTAGGCTGAGCGGGTGACCAGTCAACCGCCGAACCAGACCCGTGTCGTCCCGCTCCGCCCGCAGGAGCCGGCCCCCGAGCCCAGGCAGCCACTCTGGCGCGACCTCCTCGGAGACGTGCTGCGCCAGGAGCGCCTGGCCCAGGAGCGCACCCTGAAGGAGGTGGCCGAGACGGCCCGGATCTCCCTGCCGTACCTGTCCGAGATCGAGCGTGGCCGCAAGGAGGCCTCCTCGGAGGTGCTCGGGGCCGCCGCCCACGCCCTCGGCCTCGACCTGGGCGGTCTGCTCACCCTGGTGCAGACGGAGTTCACCCGCCGGCAGAGCACGCCGAGCCGTCACCGCGGCCTGTGCCTGGCCGCCTGACCGATGAGTTTCCCGGCGCGCGGCGGTCGGTACACATGACCGCGTTCCACGCTCCAGGAGGTGCCCATGACCACCGACGGATTCACCACGTGTCTCTGGTTCGACGGCCAGGCCGAGGAAGCCGCCCACTACTACGTGTCGATCTTCAAGAACTCCGCCATCGGGCGGATCGGCCGCTACACCGAGGCCGGGCCCGGGCCCGCCGGCTCGGTGATCGCCGTCGACTTCACGGCCAACGGGCACAGGTTCGTCGCGCTCAACGGCGGCCCGCAGTTCACGTTCAACGAGGCGATCTCCTTCCAGATCTACTGCGACGGCCAGGAGGAGGTCGACCACTACTGGGCGAAGCTCACCGAGAACGGCGGTGAGGGCGGCCCCTGCGGCTGGCTCAAGGACCGGTACGGCGTGTCCTGGCAGGTCGTCCCCGAGGGGCTGATCGAGATGATCGGCGACGCCGACCCCGAGAAGGCGGCGCGCACCACGCGGGCGATGTACGCGATGGGCAAGCTCGACATCGCCGCACTGAGGAAGGCGTACGAGGGCGAGTGACCCGCACGCGGACGGGGGGCGGTGTCCGCGGACACCGCCCCCTGCCGCGCGCCGGTCAGACCCGGTCGGCCACGATCAGCAGGTACTGGAAGCTGCCGTTCTTGTACGCGGTGAGGAACGCGTCCTCGATCCCCGTCACCAGGTGATCGGCCTGCTTGCGCAGTTCCCAGTACGGGATCGTCGCCTGGGTGAGGTCCTCCACGTGCACCGGGACCAGCCGGTTACCGGCCATCGCCCGGAAGTACTCCGAACGCGGGTGGATGTCGCAGATGTAGTGCGCGTTGATCTGGGAGACCTCGCGGGACGCCCGGCCGTAGGTGTCGTTGTAGCAGCCGGTGATGGTGACGTAGCGCCCGCCGCGGCGCAGCAGCCGGGCGTGCTCGGCGAACAGCAGCTCCAGCTCGACGTACATGGTGGACTCGTTGTTCCACGAGGCCGCGTAGGCGCCCGTCTCGAACCCGGTGTCCAGCATGTTGCGGTGGTGGTAGCGGACCTTGTCGCCGACCTCGCGCTTGCGGGCCATCTCGTTGGCGAAGTCGGCCTGCTTGGCGGAGATGGTGACGCCGTCGGCGTGGCAGCCGTAGCGGAGGTTCGCCACGATGCTGCCGCCACCGCGGCCGCAGCCGGCGTCGAAGACCCGGTCGGCCGGGGTGAGCGCGCCGAGATGGCCGGCCAGCAGCTCGGCCTGGGCATGCTCCAGGCGGTGCAGCTCGCCGGTGACGCGCTCCTTGCGCAGCCCGGGATCGGGCTCGTCCAGCACCGACCAGTCGGCCTCACCGATGCCGTAGTGGTGGTGGTACAGGTCGTCGATCTTTCCGAGTTCGAGGTTGACCGGGTTCTCCTCGGCGTTCCAGTACTCCGCGACGCTGTTCTGGTACCTGGACTGGGTCGGCACCGGGGCTGACGTGGTGGTCTTCCGAGCGACAGGGGCGGTGGTCAACAGGTTCTCCTCGACGTGTTGCTGACGATGTTTCGGATGTGGCTGTGGGCTACCAGTAGTCGGGCAGGTGGTAGCGGCTGGAGTTGGTGGCGTGCCACTCGTGGTTGCCGGAGACCCAGGCGGCGAGTCCCTCGGCGTAGCGCGCGACCAGTGGTGAACCCGCGGACAGGGCGGCCGACTCCGCCTCGAAGGCCTCCATGATCCGGTTGTGGATGCCGACGGACTTCAGATAGGCCGCCTTCAGCCCGCGCCGGTCGTTGGCCGCCACCACCTGCGGCAGGTTGAGGTGGTCCGGGTCGCTCGCCAGCTCCTTCGTGAAGGAGTACAGGTCGTTGACGATCGTGGTGGCGTTGCAGGCCAGCGCCGTGATCCGCTGGATCTCCGGACGGGCGTAGAGCGGCTCGGGCAGCTCGTAGCCGTCCACCGCGTCGACGATCGACAGACAGGGGCGGAAGTTGTTGAACTGGCGCATCACCAGGTACTCCCAGACCCGAGGCGTGTACCCGGTCTCCATCCAGGCGGCCTCGCCCAGGTACCCGAGGTGCAGCCGCGCGATGTCGTGGACGAACCGGTCGGTCTGGCTCGGCGTGGCGAAGGCCGCGAAGTCGGCGAGGGCGAAGTGGTAGGACCGCAGCGGACCGTCGGCCGCGATGCCCTCGCGCCACTCCTCCTCCAGCTCCGGGATGCCGTGGTAGGGGTCGAGGGCGGACTGGGCGATGATCAGCGGGCCGCCGAGCCCGCGCCGTGATCCGCCGCGCCCCTCGTCCTCCTCGCAGTAGCAGGAGTCCACGATGTTCTCGGCGAGCAGCAGCTTGCCGGCGGCGGTGAGCCGGTCCAGGTCGAGACCGCCCGGGTGCTGGAGTACGACCGCCCGGCCGAACTGGAAGCCGGCGAAGTCGCCCTTCCAGGCCTCGGGGAACAGGTCGAGCTCCCGGGCCCAGGTCTCCAGGCGGCGGTCGAGCTCGGCGGCCTTCTCCGGGTCGGCGGGCACGGCGGGCCGGTAGTGGAGTCCGGGAACCGCCCCGGTGCGCCTGCCAGGGCGCAGGCTCCGCGCGATGTCCGGCGGGCCGGGCAGGACGTAGGACGTGGTGGCAGTGCTCATGGCTGTGCTCCGGGCCGTCAGTCGGCGGTGCGGCCGAGTTGGACGTTCTCCAGGATCCCGGCCGCGTCGGGGACGAGGATGGCCATCGAGTAGTAGGCGGTGACCAGGTAGTTGATGACGGCCTGCTCGTTGACGCCCATGAAGCGGACGTTCAGGCCGGGCTGGAACTCCTCGGGGATACCGGTCTGGTAGAGGCCGATGACCCCCTGGTCGGCCTCGCCGGTGCGCAGCGCGATGATGCTGCTGGTGTGGTCGTCGCTGATCGGGATCTTGCTGCACGGGTAGATCGGCACCCCGCGCCAGGCCGGGATCTCGTGTCCGTCGACGTTCACGCTGGGCGGCACCAGACCACGCCGGTTGCACTGCCGGAAGAAGGCCGCGATCGCCTTGGGGTGGGCCAGGATCACCTTGGTCTTGCGGCGCATGGAGATCAGCTCGTCCATGTCGTCCGGGGTCGGCGGGCCGGTGAAGGAGCTGATCCGCTGTCCGTAGTCGATGTTGTGCAGCAGCCCGAACTCGCGGTTGTTGACCAGCTCCCACTCCTGGCGCTCGCGGATCTCCTCGACCGTGAGGCGCAGCTGCTGCTGGGTCTGGTCCATCGGGTGGTTGTAGAGGTCGGCGACCCGGGAGTGCACCCGCAGCACGGTCTGGGTCAGCGACAGTTCGTACTCGCGCGGGGCCAGGTCGTAGTCGACGAAACCGCCGCGCAGGGTCTCCTCGCCGACATGGCCGGCCTGCACCGGCACCTCGGCCTCGCCCTTGCGGTTCATCGGCAGCCGCTGCCGGTCGACGAAGGCCTGGAGGTGGGCGCCCAGCGAGGGCTCCCGGTCCATGATCTCCTCGGCGACCGCCCACGGCAGCGCCAGCACCACTCCCGCCGTCTCCGCCCGGACCGAGGTGAGCCAGAGCGGGTCGGTCTGGCCGACGGCTTCGTCGCCCATCTGGTCGCCGTCGGTGACGACCCCGACGACCTCCTCGTCGCCGTACTTGCCGGCCGCGTACCGGGTGAACCGCCCGTGCACCACGAGATAGGTCTCGGTGACCGGCTGACCGGCTTCGAACAGCAGCTGTCCGGCGCGCACTTCGCGGGGCTGGAAACGGGCGGCGAGCTCGGCCAGCACGCCGGGGTCGTCGTAGCCCCGCAGGATCGGCAGCTCGGTGAGGGTCTCCGGGATGACCCGGATGTCGTCCCCGCCGTTCTGCTCGAAGCTCACCCGGCCGCGCCCGGTGCGCAGCTGGAGGCGGCGGTTGACCCGGTAGGTGCCGCCCTTGACGTCCACCCACGGCAGCGTCTTCAGCAGCCATCGCGAGGTGATGGCCTGCATCTGCGGTTCCGACTTGGTGGTCGTGGCGAGCTGGCGTGCCGCCCGGGTGCTCAGACTGGTGAGCTGCCCGTCGGTGGTCGGATCCGGCTCGGGCTCGTCGACGGCGGAACCGATGACGCTGTCCGGTGTGGACACATTCCCTCCAGCAGAGAGCTGAACGACGGTGACCCGAAGGGTCGGTGGGGTGCGAGGTGGTGATGCGCACCGACTAGCCAAACAGTCTTGGTGATCTACGGATACGGCGTGAAAGGGGCGACAACACGCCTTGGTTGCGCAAACATGGTGGTCGAGGCGGAAAAGGTTGCGTTCGCCCGTCGTGCGCCGGTCATCCGCTCTTGTGCCCGGTGCCGCCGAGGATTGGGCTCAGGAAAGGTCGTTCACCAGCACCGCGGCCCCGTCGAAGCGCCCGGCCTTCAGGTCCCGAAGCGCCCGCGGAGCCTCGGACAGCGGATACATGTGGGTGGTCGGGCGGATCCGGTGCTGCTCGGCGAGCGCCAGGAACTCCCGTGCGTCGCTTCGGGTGTTGGAGGTGACGCTGCGCAACTCCCGCTCGTAGAACAGCTCACGCTCGTAGTTCAGCGGCGGCACGTCGCTGAGGTGGATGCCCGCGACCGCCAGCACCCCACCCCGGTCCAGGGCGCGCAGCGCCACCGGCACCAGATCGCCGGCCGGGGCGAACAGGATCGCGCTGTCCAGCGGCTCGGGCGGCGCCTCGCGGGCGTCCCGTGCCGAGGCCGCGCCCAGCGCCAGTGCCAGCCGCCGGGCCTCGGCACCTCGGGTGAGCACGTGCACCCTGGCGCCCTGCGCCAGTGCCAGCTGCGCGCACAGGTGGGCGCTGCCGCCGAAACCGTAGAGGCCGAGCCGGCCACCCGGCGGGAGCGACGCCCGGCGCAGCGCGCGGTAGCCGATGATCCCGGCGCACAGCAGCGGCGCGAGCGCCACGTCGTCCAGGGCCCCGGGCAGCCGGTGGGCGAAGGCCGCCGGCACGGTCGTGTACTGCGCGTATCCGCCGTCGGCGTCCCAGCCGGTGTACCGCGAGTCCGGGCACAGGTTCTCGGCGCCCCGCAGGCAGTACGCGCACTCCTGGTCCGTGCGCCGCAGCCAGGCCACGCCGACCCGCTCGCCGAGTGCGAAGTCCGCCACCGCGGCACCCGTGCCCGCCACTTCGCCGACCACCTCGTGTCCCGGTGTCACCCCGGGCCGGCGCACCGGGAGATCACCCTCCGTGACATGCAGATCGGTGCGGCACACCCCGCAGGCCAGCACCCGCACCAGCAGTTCGTCAGTGCCGGGCACCGGCACGGGCCGCTCGACGAGCCGGAGCGGATCACCCTCGACTGGCCCCGGCCGCGCCACCGACCACGCCCGCATCACGTCCGCCATACCGCGCCCCGTCCGCCGAAGGCCGCCGTCACCTCCAGTGTCCGCCGGAGGCCGTCGTTCGGCGCGCGGGCGGTGCGCCGGATGGCTAGCGTGAGGAACCGGGAGAATCCGCTCGACCGGAAGGGCCGCGGCCATGGCGGTACAACCAGAAGGGACCCCCTGTTGGGCCGACGCGATGTTCGGCGACCTGGAGGGGGCCAAGGAGTTCTACGGCGCGGTCCTCGGCTGGACGTTCGGCGAGTCGTCGTCGGAGTACGGCCATTACACCCAGGCCTACGCGGACGGCAGGGCCGTCGCCGCCGTCGTGCCGCCGATGCCCGGCCAGGAGGGGCAGTCGCAGTGGTGCCTGTACTTCGCCTCGCCGGACGCGGCGGCCACCGCGGCCCGCGTCCGGGAACAGGGCGGCGAGGTGCTGATGGAGCCGATGCGGGTCGGCGACCTCGGCACGATGTGCCTGGCGAGGGAGCCCGGCGGAGCCGTGTTCGGCATCTGGCAGGGCGGGGTCCACGAGGGCTTCGAGGCCACGGCCGTGCCCGGCGCCTACTGCTGGGCGGAGGTCTTCACCCGCGAACCGGAGAAGACGGACCCGTTCCTCACCGCGGTCTTCCCCTACACGGCGAAGCAGATGGTGGACGACAACGTCGACTTCCGGATGTTCGACGTGGGCGGGAACACCGTGCTGGGCCGGATGCGGATGAGCGACGACTTCCCGCCCGAGGTGCCGTCGTACGTGAACGTGTACTTCACGGTCGCGGACTGCGACGAGGCTGTCGCCAGGGCCACCGAACTCGGCGGAGTGCTCCGCTTCGGCCCGCTGACCATGCCCTTCGGGCGGTTCGCGGCGCTCAGCGACCCGCAGGGCGCCGGCTTCTCGGTGATCGACCTCACCACCACCGAGGGCGAGCTGCCGTCGGTCAAGGACGTCTGAGCAGCACGGACACCGGGCCACGGCCGGGCGGTGCGCCCGGCCGTGGCATGATCGGGCCCATGCGTGAACGAGTGGTGGCCGCGTGCGACGGGGCTTCTAAGGGAAACCCGGGACCGGCGGGCTGGGCCTGGGTGGTGTCCGACGACGCGGCGACCCCGGCCCGCTGGGAGGCCGGCCCGCTCGGCAGGGCCACCAACAACGTCGCCGAACTGACCGCCCTGGAACGGCTGCTCGCGGCCGTCGACCCGGACGTGCCGCTCGAGGTCCGGATGGACTCGCAGTACGCGATGAAGGCGGTCACCACCTGGCTGCCCGGCTGGAAGCGCAACGGCTGGAAGACCTCCGCCGGGAAGCCGGTCGCCAACCAGGACCTGGTCGTCCGCATCGACGAACTCCTCGACGGCCGCACGGTGGACTTCCGCTACGTCCCCGCCCACCAGGTGGACGGCGACCCGCTGAACGACTTCGCCGACCGCGCGGCCAGCCAGGCGGCCACGGTCCAGGAGGCCGCCGGGAGCGCGCTCGGCTCCCCGGTGCCGCCGCCGTCCCCGACGTCCGCCGCCCCCGCCACGGCCCCGCGCCGCAAGGCCGCGGCCAGGAAGACGGCCGGGTCCGCCGGCACCGCCCGCACGATCAAGGCGAAGTTCCCCGGCCGCTGCCTGTGCGGCCGCTCCTACGCGGCCGGCGAGTCCATCGCCAAGAACGCGCAGGGCTGGGGTCACCCGGAGTGCCGTACCGCGGAAGCCTGATCAGGCCGCCTGGGTGTCGAACGTGTAGAACCGCGTGTGGTCGAGCAGATCGGCCGGCCGCACGTCGTTCCACGGCTTCATCGTCTCGTTCAGGTCCACCACGTCCGGGGTGCCGCCCCCCGGCAGGTAGACCGCCTGCGGATGCCGGCGCTGCCACTCGGCCCACAGCTTGTCGACGAAGGCGTGGTGCAGCCAGAACACCGGGTCGTTGGGCGAGACGCCGGTGGCCATCTGGCCGCCGACCCAGACGTGGACCCGGTTGTGGAGATTGACCCCGCGCCAGCCCTCCAGATGGTTCCGGAAGCCGTCCGAAGCGCTGTTCCAGGGCGCCATGTCGTACGTCGCGATGGCCAGCACCGAGTCGACCTCTGCCCGGGTGGGCAGCTCGCGCACGCCGGTCCCCAGCGACCTGCGCAGATAAGTACGGCCGTCCACACGGACGTTGACCGGCCAGTTGCCGGCGGACGCGGCGAACGGGCCGTCTGTCACCCGCCCGTCGGAGGCGCGTCCGGTGCCGCCCAGGAAGTCCGGCGCCCACAGGGCGGCGCGGACGGTCCGGTCGGCGCTCCAGTCCCAGTAGGGGAGTGCCACCGACGGGTCCACGGACTGGAGGGCCCGCTCGAAGTCGAGCAGGAATCTGCGGTGCCAGGGCAGGAACGACGGCGAACGGTGGCCCGTGCGCTCGGAGTCGTCCGTGTCGGACATGATGAAGGCGTTGTGCGTGCGCACGAAGTCGTCGTAACGGCCGCTGCGCTTCAGCTCGATGACGGCGGCCACGAACCGCCGCTTCTCGTCGGCGGTGAGGGCGGCCTGGTTCTTGCGTACGGTCATGTGGATCGGGGCTCCGTAGGTCCTTGCGGGGGCGGTCAGTTGGCGGGGAACGGCAGCAGCGCGGCGCCCTGCAGTTCGTCGACCGCCGCGCGGGCGGCGGCGCGCGGGCCGGCGACCGGGTCGTAGTGGCTGACCACGCTGATCCAGCTGCCGTCGGCGTTCCGCATCACGTGCAGCCGCACGCCGTCCACGAACACCGCGTATCCGCCGCCGTGGTCGTGCCCGTGACCGCCCGCGCCGTGCTCCATGGCGGCCGGACGGCCCTGTATCCGGCGGCCCTTGTAGACCTCGTCGAAGGGTTCGAGGGATCCTCCGTGCGAGTGAGGTGCGGCCGAGGCGCCGGGGGCGAGGAGCGCTGAGACGCCGGCCGCGGCGGCCAGGGCGGCCCCTGCGGTGAGCGCGCGACGACGGGTGGGTCCGGGCATACGGATGCCTCCTGTGGCGGGTGCGGGTGATGACTCCGTATGCCTATCCGGCGGTTTCCCGGCGGGTGAAATCGCCCGGATCGGGTTGGCCGCGATCAGGACAATTGACTACATGTCATACAAGATTGAACAAAGATGATCTTGCTGGAGCGGGGGCTCGCGCGGTACCGGAACGGGGAATTCCTTGCTCGGGCGGGGCGGTTCCCGTCGATCCTTGGCGCCGGTCCGCCGTCCGGGTGTCGTGGCTCACGGCGTCAATCTGGCGCGATTCGAAAACCCGGCCGGACTCGCCCGCGCTGCTACCCTGCGGTGCCAATTGACCACGTTCGGTGAAACCCAGGGGTGTGTGCGTGAAGGTCGACTGCGTCGGAGGCGGGCCCGCCGGCCTGTATCTCGCGATCCTGCTCAAGCGGCAAGACCCGTCCCACGAGATCACCGTCCACGAGCGCAACCCCGAGGGCTCGACCTACGGCTGGGGCGTCACCTACTGGCGCGCCCTGCTCGACCGGCTCCACACGTACGACCCCGAGTCGGCCCGCCTCGTCGAGGAGAGCTCGGTGCGCTGGACCCAGGGGGTCGCCCACGTCCGCGACCAGATCACCTGCCGGCCCGGCGACCCGGGCCACGGCATCGGCCGCCACCGCCTCCTGGAGATCCTCGCCGGCCGCGCCCGGTCCCTCGGTGTGCGGCTGGAGTTCGAGAAGGAGATCGCACCCGAGAACCTTCCCGAGGCCGACCTCGTCGTCGCCGCCGACGGCATCCACAGCGCCCTGCGCACCCGGCACGCGGACCACTTCGGCACCCGGGTCACCGAGGGCCGCAACCACTACGTCTGGCTCGGCACCACCCAGGTCTTCGACTCCTTCACCTTCGCCTTCGCCGAGACCGGACACGGCTGGGTCTGGTGCTACGGCTACCCGTACGACGGCGGGCACAGCACCTGCGTCATCGAGTGCGCCCCCGAGACGCTCACCGGCCTCGGCCTGGACGCGATGGACGAGGCCGGGCAACTCGTCGTGCTGGAGAAGCTGTTCGCCGGTGTCCTCGACGGACAGCCGCTGATCGGCGGCTCCTCGGCGGCCTGGCCCGCCTTCCGCACCCTCACCAACCGCAGCTGGCACCACGGCAACCTGGTCCTGCTCGGCGACGCCGCCCACACCACCCACTACTCCATCGGCGCCGGCACCACCCTCGCCCTGGAGGACGCGATGTGCCTCGCCGACGCCCTGCGCGAGCACGGCGCCGGCGCCGTACCGGGGGCCCTCGCCGCCTACGAGGGCCGGCGCCGCGCCGAACTGGTCTCCGCCCAGAGCGCCGCCCGGCTGAGCGCCCAGTGGTACGAGAACCTGCCCCGTTACATCGACCTGCCCGCGCACCGCATGTTCGCCCTGCTGGGCCAGCGCCACTCGCCGCTGCTGCCCTACGTGCCGCCCCAGCTCTACTACGGCCTCGACAAGGCGGCCGGCCGGCTGGAGACGCTGCGCCGGTTCAAGCGGTGGCTCGGACCGCGGGCGGCGCGCGCCCTGCACGTCCGGTCATAGTCACCCGGACGCTCCCCGGCCCCGCGTTGGTGAAAGGCCATTCACCCGATAGGGTGAATTCATATTCACCTTCTTCCACGCGTCGCCCGCAGGAGTGCCGATGGACCACCCCGCCCCGACCGCCGGCTCTCCGGAGCCGTCCGCCGCACCGCCCGGACTCCGGGAGCGGCTGACGATCCCGGTCCTGGCCTTCGGCGGGATCCTCATGGCCGTCATGCAGACGGTGGTCGTCCCGCTCCTGCCGGACCTGCCCCGGCTCACCCACTCCTCGGCCGGCGCCGTCTCCTGGACGGTCACCGCGACCCTGCTCTCCGGCGCGGTCCTCACCCCCGTGCTCGGCCGGGCCGGCGACATGTACGGCAAGCGCCGGGTGCTCACCGGCGCCCTCGCCCTGATGACGGTGGGCTCCGTGCTGTGCGCCCTGTCGTCGGACATCGCCGTGCTCATCGCCGCCCGCGCCCTGCAGGGCGCCGCCGCCTCCGTCGTACCGCTGTCGATCAGCATCCTGCGGGACGAACTGCCGCCCGAGCGCCGGGGATCGGCGGTCGCGCTGATGAGCTCCACCGTGGGCATCGGCGCCGCGCTGGGCCTGCCGCTGGCCGCGCTGGTGGTGCAGTACTACGACTGGCACACCATGTTCTGGCTGACCAGCCTGCTCGGCGCGCTCGGGGTGGCCGCCGTGTGGTGGGCGGTCCGGGAGTCCCCGGTACGTGAGGCCGGCCGGTTCGACGTGCTCGGCGCGCTCGGGCTCGCCGTCGCCCTCACCTGTCTGCTGCTCGGCGTCTCCCAGGGCGGTCAGTGGGGCTGGGGCAGCCCGAGCGTGCTGGGCCTGTTCGCCGCCGCCGCACTGGTGCTCGCCCTGTGGTGGTGGCAGCAGCTGCGCACCGCCCAGCCGCTGGTCGACCTGCACCTGGTGACCAGGCCCCGGGTCGGCCTGTCCCACGTCGCCGCCCTGCTCACCGGGTTCGCCTTCTACGCCAACTCCCTCGTCACCGCCCAGCTGGTGCAGGCGCCGAAGGCCACCGGATACGGTCTGGGCCTGTCCATCGTGGCCACCGGCCTGTGCCTGCTGCCCGGTGGCGTCACCATGCTGCTGTTCTCCCCGCTGTCGGCCCGGATCTCCGCCGCCCGCGGCCCGCGCGTCACCCTCGCCCTCGGCGCCGCGGTCATCGCCTGCGGATACGTGGTGCGCATCGCCGACAGCCGCGACCTCTGGATGATCATCCTGGGCGCCACCGTCGTCGCGACCGGCACCACCCTGGCCTACTCCGCGCTGCCCACCCTCATCCTGCGGGCCGTCCCGGCGAGCCAGACCGCCTCCGCCAACGGCGTCAACGTCCTCATGCGCACCATCGGCCAGGCCACCTCCAGCGCCGCCGTGGCCGCCGTCCTCACCCATCACACCGGCCTCGTCGGCGGTGTCCCGGTCCCCACCCTGCACGGCTACCTGCTGGCCTTCGCCATGGCCTGCGCCGTCGCACTCGCGGCCAGCGCCGCAGCCCTGTCCATACCCGGCGACAAGGCCCCCGGCGACCGCACGCCCGGCGACAAGGCCCCCGGCGACCGCACGCCCGTGGACAGGGCCCACCCCGACGGGGCACCGCGCGAATCCCCGCGCGCCGCACGCCGTGCCGAGGGCACCCGCGACGACGCGCTGGAGGGAGCATGAGTGCCGTGAGCACCCCACCCGGCACCCCCTCCGCGCCCGCCCGCCGGGACGCGGAGGCCACCAAGGCGGCCATCCTGAAGGCCGCCCGCCACCTCCTCGCCCGGCACGCGCACGCCGACATCACCCTCAAGGACGTCGCCGAGCGTGCCGGGGTCAGCGCACCGCTGGTCCTGAAGTACTTCGGGAACAAGGAGAGCCTCTTCGCCCGCGTGATGTCCTTCGACACGGACGCGGCCGACCTCCTCGCCGCACCCCTGGACGAACTCGGCCGGCACATGGTCCGGCACGTCCTGGAGAGCCAGCGCGACCGCGGCGCCGACCCACTGCTGCGGATCGTGTTCGCGCCCCTGCACGGCGACCACGGCGACGTGCTGCGCGCCAACTTCCGCGCGCACGTCGTCGACGCCCTCGCCGCCCGGCTGACCGGCCCCGACCCCGGCCTGCGCGCCGAACTCGCCGTCGCCCAGCTCATCGGCCTGGGCGTCATGTACGGCATCGCCCGCGGCCCCCGCCTGCGCGACGCCACGATCACCGACATCGCCGACCGCTACGGGCCGGCCGTCCAGACCCAGCTGACGCCCTAGCCGACCGCCCGCGCGACGAGCAGCCGGTCCAGGAACGCGTTACCGAACACCCGGTGCGGGTCCAGCCGGTCCAGGGCCGTCACCGCCGCGTCCCACGCCTCGTCACCGAACGACGCCGGAATCCTCCCGTCCAGCACCTCCGGGTCGCTCCACGCGGCGGATTCGGTGTAGGCCCACCCCTTCGACCACTCCACCCGGGTCCCCTCGAACCTGTCGAACAGGAACCTCTCCAGCTCCCGCAGGAACGCGTGCGCGTACGGCGTCCCCGGCAGCGTCAGCACGTCCAGCCACACCGCCGTGTCCGCGCCCGGCACCGGCCGCAGCGCGGACAGCGACACCGTCCGGGCACCGTCCACCCCCGCGTCGGCCGGCTCGTCCAGACCGGTCACGCGGATCTCCACCGACCCGTTGACGGGGAACCGCCCCGACGCGGCGTACGCGTCGAGCCGTTCCCGGTAGAACGCCGTGAACTCGTGCACCACGCGCTGCACCTCGGACCGCCGGGTCGGCACCGCGTACCCGTTCGCGTCGACCCGCAGGGTGGTCGGTCTGATGTACAGCTGCGTGTTCTTCGCCGGTCCCCACAGGTCCGCGGACAGGGTCGCCGCCAACCCGGCCGTCGCCACGTCCAGTTGCGCGTTGCCCAGCACCGGCGCCAGATACCAGGCCGCGTCGGACACCATCCGCCCCGCCAGGTCGGCGACCACCGTCGGCACGTTGTCGGAGAAGGGATAGTTGTACGGCGAGGTGACGTGCCGTGCGGTGAGCGGCTTCGTGGGGGCGACGCTCCACTCCTTCAGCCACGGGTACTCGGTGAAGGCGAACCAGATGGCCTCGACGCGCCCGGACCGCGTCAGGAAGCCGTCCAGGGTCCGGCCGCCCGAACCGGGCGCCGCGAACAGTTCGGCGGCCGGGATGTCGGTTCGGCTCAGGCACCGCAGACTGCTGTTCGCCCCGGCCCGGAGCACCACCTCGGTCACCAGGGCACGCCCCAGGTGGGCGAGGAGCGCGGCACAGTCCGCCTCCTCGCGCCCGAACGTCCGCAGGACGTACGCGCCGGCGGACTCGTCCCACACCACGGCCGTCAGCGACAGCACCAGGTTGCTCAGCGAGCCGTAGGTGTGCCCGGGCGACGGCTCCTCGCCGGCGGCCGGTACGGCGGTGCCGTGCGCGTCGACGGCCAGCGCGCCGCCGAGCGTGAGGTCGCCGGGCGCGGGGGTCGCGGTGAGCCCGAGGCCGTGGCCCTCCAGGAAGGTGAGCAGCGCCTCCAGGGTGACACCGGTCCCGGCACGTACCCGCGCCCCGGACTCCAGCGAGAGGCCGGTGAGGTGGGCCGAGGTGTCGACGAGCAGCACCTCGTCGGCGGCGGTCGTGCCCTCCGTGACGGTCAGCGGCGACCAGCCGTGCGAGGAGCCGCGGGCGCGGACCCGCCGGCCGTTGCGCCAGGCCCAGTCGACGACCGCGAGCACCTGGCCGGCGTCGGCCGGGGCGCACGCCCACAGTCCGTCCGCGGTGATCTCACCGGCCCAGTTGCGGTACGCCGAGCGGTAGAGCGCCACCTCCGCGGGGAAACCGGGCAGTTCGGCGGCGGCCACGGCCGGATCGGCGGCCGCCAGGACCGGCGCCGCCGGCAGCGCGACCAGCGCGGCGGCGGACCTCAGGAGGGCGCGACGGCTCCAGCCGTCCGGGACAGGGAAGTTGCTCACTGAACGATCGGTCACGCCGACAAGCTAGGGGCCGGCTTGACGGCTTCTCGATTTCCGTCGAACACAATCACCCGTGTGAGTGAAGGATTCACAGGTGGGCGGGCCCGGACCGGCCCCTGACACCGTTGTCGGTGGTGGGTGACAGACTGGCGCCATGGACGAACGCGCAATCGACAGGTCGGGACAGTGGGCATCGGTCGTCGGCCTCGGCACATGGCAGCTGGGGGCCGACTGGGGTGAGGTGGACGACAAGGAGGCACTGGCCGTCCTGGAGGCGGCGGCCGAGTCGGGGGTGACCTTCTTCGACACCGCGGACGTGTACGGCGACGGGCGCAGCGAGCAGACCATCGCGACCTTCCTGCGCAGCCGGCAGGACCTGCACGTCCTGGTGGCCACCAAGATGGGCCGCCGGGTCGACCAGATCCCGGAGAACTACGTCCTGGACAACTTCCGCGCGTGGAACGACCGGTCCCGCCGCAACCTGGGCGTCGACCGGCTCGACCTCGTCCAGCTGCACTGCCCGCCCACCCCGGTGTACTCCACCGACGAGGTGTTCGACGCCCTCGACACCCTGGTCGAGGAGGAGCGCATCGCGGCCTACGGCGTCAGCGTCGAGACCTGCGCCGAGGCCCTCACCGCGATCGCCCGCCCGGGCGTGGCCAGCGTGCAGATCATCCTCAACCCGTTCCGCATGAAGCCCCTGCGCGAGGTGCTGCCGGCCGCCCGGGAGGCCGGCGTCGGCATCATCGCGCGGGTGCCGCTCGCCTCCGGTCTGCTGTCCGGCAAGTACACCAAGGACACCGTCTTCGCGGCGGACGACCACCGCACCTACAACCGGCACGGCGAGGCCTTCGACCAGGGCGAGACCTTCTCCGGCGTCGACTACGCCACGGGCGTGGAGGCCGCCGCCGAGTTCGCCGCCCTCGCCCCCGAGGGGTACACCCCGGCCCAGCTCGCCCTGCGCTGGATCATCGAGCAGCCCGGCGTCACCACGGTGATCCCCGGCGCCCGCAACCCCGAGCAGGCCCGCGCCAACGCGGCCGCCGCCAAGCTCCCGCAGCTGCCCGCCGACACCGTCACCGCGATCCGCGAGCTGTACGACCGCCGGATCAAGGACCAGGTGGAGAGCCGCTGGTAGCGGCCGCCGGCACCGGCACCGGGAGCGGCGGCGCCCCGCTCCCGGTCCGGGCTGTTTGAGGATTCACCCGCACGGTTACCCGCAAGCCATGACCACGCAGGAGACGCGCACCGGCCGCGACGAGACCCAGGAGGAGCGCGCCGACCGGATGTGGGGAGAACTCATCCAGGAGGTGCGCGTCGCCCAGACCGGTGTGCAGATCCTCTTCGGTTTCCTGCTCACCGTGGTCTTCCAGCAGAAGTACGCCCAGCTGGCCGACGTCGACAAGACCATCTACGTCGTCACGGTCGTCCTGGGCGCCGCGGCCACCGGCGCCCTCATCGGCCCGGTCTCCCTGCACCGTCTGGTGGCCGGCCGCAAGGTCAAGCCGCAGGCCGTGCGGCTGGCGTCCCGGCTGACCTCGATCGGCCTCTTCCTGCTGCTGGCGACCATGACCGCCTCCCTGGTGCTGATCCTGCGAGTGGCCACCGGCGGCAGCGGCATCACCTGGGTGGTCGGGATGGTCGTGGCCTGGTACCTGCTGTGCTGGTACGCCCTGCCGCTGTGGGCCAGGCGCCGTCACACGACCCGCTGAGCCGCCTCCAGGGCCCGCAGCTGCCGGTCGTGCACCCTGCTGAGCAGCAGCACCGACAGGGTCGCCCCGACCAGCGCGCAGAACATGTCCCACTGGGTGTCCCAGACATCGCCCTGGGTGGCCAGGAAGGCGTCCGCGCCGTGTCCGCCGATCTCGGCCGCCAGCCACTCCAGCAGCTCGAAGAAGGCGCTGAACGCGAGGCACGCGCAGACCGTGAGCGGGGCCAGCCAGCGGCTGCCGCGCAGCGGGGAGGTACGGCTGAGCAGCTCCCGTACCAGGACGGCGGGTACGAAACCCTGCGTGAGGTGGCCGAAGCGGTCGTACGGATTGCGGTCCAGGCCGAAGGTGTCGCGCACCCAGTCGCCCGCCGGGACCTCGGCGTAGGTGTAGTGACCGCCGACGGCGAGCACCAGCGCGTGCGCCGTGAGCAGCCCGGCCAGCAGGCCCGTCAGCGGGAAGCGCCGCCAGGTCAGCACCACCAGCGGAAGGCCGACGAGCACCCACACGGTCTCCAGGAACCAGGTCGTGCGGTCCCGCGCGCCCCAGGCAGAGACGGCCATGCCCGCCACCACGACCCCGGCGAGCAGGGCGGGCGGCACCCGGCGGGGCACGCGGTGCGGAACGGGGCGCGGGTCGGGGTGCACAGCGGTCATGACGGACTCCTTGTCGTGGGAGCCCCATCGTGTCCGTGGCGCCCGGACGCCACATGAGTACGGCTACTCAGCCGGTGGCGAGGATCTCCGCGAGTACGTCGTCCACCCGGACCACTTCCCGGCCGGGCGGCACCGACATGTACGTGTCGCTCAGGAACGCGGCCAGGGCGGGCGCCCACACGAACACCACCGCGTGGTGGCGCTCACCGCCGGGCAGCGGGTCGCCGAGGAAGTCCATCCGCACTTCCCTCCAGCGCCCCTGCCGTTCGGGCCGCAGCCGGATGTCGCCGATGCCGACCGGTTCTCTCAGGCCGTCGTTCAGCATCTCGCGGTCCAGCCGCCACCGGGCGAGCACCCGGCCGTCCAGGGTGAACACCGCGGTCACGGCGAACGGGTCGTCCGCGTCGTAGGAGAGGTGGGCGAGGACGGGACAGCGGCCCGTCCCGTCCGTCCGCAGCTGTACCACCAGGGTCCTGTGCACGATGGGGTTCACGCGAGTGGCCTCCGAGAACGATCGGGCTTGGTGCCCTCTAGTACCCCTCTCACGGGAAAAACGCTCAATCCCGAGCGGAATTACCCGTCGCGCCGCGCAGCGCGGCCAGGCAGGACCCGATGGCCTGCTGGAGCTCCTCCAGCCGCTGGAGCATGTCGTCCTCGTAGAAGTCCTGGGCGTCGTCGAAGGTCAGCTCCTCGAACGCCCTGGTCGCCTTCTGCAGGCTGCTGTAGAACTTGGTGCGCTTCTCCTGGACGCGCAGGTCAGGGTCGGCCTCCACCGCCTCCACGACGAGGTTCTTCAGGGTGTCGTAGGCCTCGGTCGCCCACTCGCCGGTGTCCTCGTCGTCGTCCAGTTCGTCGAGGAGGGACAGATGGCGCTCGGCCTCCTGGCGCAGCTCGGCCGGGGCGTCGACGGTCTGTCCGGCCGGGGTCTTGATCTGGCCGGACTCGGCGATCTGCCGGACGTAGCCGATGCGGTCGGCGGAACGGCTCTCGGTGGCCACGGCCTTCTTCAGGTCGGCGGTGCGGACCACGTCCCGGGCCAGCACGGTCTGTAGGTCCGGGTCCTCCTTGATGCGGTCCAGCAGCGCCGAGCGGGCGGCACGCGCGGTGGAGGGGTCGGCGAGGATCGCGGCGCGCAGCGCGGTGGGGTTCTCGGCGACCTCCAGGGCCTTGGTGGGCCGGATGCCCTCGGCCTCGGCGGCCTCGGCGATGGCGGCGCCGCGCTCGGAACCGGCGCTGCTGCGGGCGACGTAGTAGTTCAACCACACGTCGGAGTCGGGAAGCTCGACCTCCTGGCCGGGCGCGAGCGCCTCGAAGTGCGGGACCAGGCCGTCGTCGGCGGCCCGGTCCCAGGCCTTGTAGTAGCGCATGACCCGCTCCGGGGAGCAGCCGGCCAGCTCGGCGAACTCCTTCGCCGACACCTTCGGCGTCTCCTCCGCGCCCTGCCCGCCCGGCCGCACGCTGCGGGCCACCATCAGCCCGAACGTCCATCCACCGGTGCGCACGTAGGCGCCGAACTCCCGCGCGTCCCGCGCGACGAGGTCGGAGAGGGGGGCCGGGGACGCGCTGGACGTCTCGGACGGGTCGATCGCCAGGCTCACGGGGAACGCTCCTGAAGGCTGCCGGACTGCACGGGTACGGTCCGCCACCCTATCGACCCACCGCCCGTGGCCAGGTGCGCCGGCCGGCGCGGGCTGGGCGGGCGGGGCGCGTCGGGAAGGGCCCGGTGGCCGGGCCGCCGGGAACTGCGGGCGCGCCGGACACGTGGCGGGTGCCGGAAACCGTGGGCGGGTGCTGGGTGTCCGATGCAGGACACCGTGGGCGGGTGCTGGGTGTCGGGTGCCGGACACCGTGGGCAGGTGTCGGGTGCCGGGTGTTGGGTGCCTTGTGCGGGTGCCGCACCGCGTGGGGAGGGGGCCGGCTCGCCGGCCGTTGCGCTACGCGCGGAACGTGGTCAGGAACGTCTTCGTCGCCAATTGGTCCGCGGTGTCGTTCCAGTCGGCGGCGGGTGCCGTGATCCGCAGGGAGTAGCTGCGGCCGCCGCCCAGCAGGAAGCCGCGGCCGAAGGTGTGCAGCCGGTCGGCGCCGGTGCCGGACAGCCACTCCATGTCCGCCGCCCGGTACCCCTGGTAGGTGGTCGCGGTGATCTCGCCGATCCGCTGGTAGCCGTCCAACCGCTCCAGCTGCGGCTCCACGTCCTGCCGCCAGACGGCGACCGGGTCGGGGCCGGCCTGGGTGCTGTAGGTGACCGCCAGGGTCCGCGGGTCGTCGCCACCCGGTCCGAAGGTGACCCGGTAGGCCTGGTCCTGCGCCCGCGCGGTCTCCAGCCGCTTCCAGCCCGTGGGCAGCGCCACGGAGAAGCCCTCCGGGGCGGTGTACCGGTGGAAACCCGCAGGAAGCCCGCCGGCGGTCGCCGAGGCGGAGGACGACGGGCTGGGGCGGGCCGACGCCGACGTCCTCGGCGGGGAGGGGGACGTGCCCGGCGGGGAGGGGGACGCGCTCGACGCGTTGCCGTCGGTGCGGTTGCCGGGGCCTGCGGCCGTGGCCGAGGCGCTGGGCGCCGAGCCCGCCGAGGAGGTGCCCGGCAGGCCCTGGGTCGCGGCCAGCACCGCCACCGACACGGTCACCACGGCCAGCGCGGTCCCGCCGATCATGGTGGTCCTGCTCCAGCCCGAGGCCCGGGCGGCCACGTAGGCGCCGCGCAGCCGCGGGACCGGGGCGGGCTGCCCGACCGCCTCGGGGTCCTCGTCCAGGACACGTGTCAGCGCGTCGCGGACCACCGGACGGCTCAGCCGCTCCCGTGAGTTCTTCCGCAGCAGACCCTGGACGACCTGGGTGAGCGGCCCGGCCCGCAGCGGGGTGCGCAGCGGCAGCCGGTCCACGCCCTTCAGGGTGGCGTCGGCGCGGCCGCGGTCCCGGAACGGCGGCCGCCCCTCGACCATCGTGTAGAGGATCGCGCCGAGCGCCCACAGGTCGGCGGCCGGTCCGATGCGCTCGTCGCGGGCCTGCTCCGGGGAGGCGTACGCCGGGGCGGTGACCCGCGGGGCCAGCGTCGCGCCCGCCAGGCCGAAGCCGGTGATCACCACTGGGCCCTTGTCACGGACGAAGATCTGGCCGGGGCTGAGTTCGCCGTGCGTGTAGCCGTCGCTGTGCGCGGCCTCCAGCACGTCGAGCACCTCCAGGCCGATCCGGGCGGCCTGGACGTGGTCGAACGCGGACTGCTGGACGAGGAGCGCGCTGAGCGGCGTGCCGTCGATCAGCTCCGTCACCGTCCACAGCGTGCCGGTCTCCACGAAGGCGTCGATCACCATGGCGACCCGGCCGGGCCGCAGCGCGCTCATGACCTCGGAGGAGCGCAGGATGCGGGCCGTGGTCCGGCGCACGGTGTCAGCGGTCGGCGGCTCGGGCAGCTCGACCTGGGTCACCAGCCGCGGTCGCTCGGCCTGTATGTCCTCCGCGTACCAGCTGATGCGGTTCGGCTCGCGGTCGGCGACCTCGATGAGCCGGTACCTACCCGCGACCAACTCTTGTGCGGAGACATGCGCCTTGACCATCGTCATCCCTCGCTGGAACCCCTGCCTCGTCTTGCCCAGAGGTACGGGGGACGCGCCCCGGTTTGTTCAAAGGATCTGCAACTCCGGGGCCGTTCTTGCCTTTTATTCAAACGGCGGCACCCGCGGAGAACTTGGGGAAAACAGTGAATGGCCGGGCCTCGACCTGCGGGTAACCGACGGTAAAAGCCCGGCTGCGATCCGCTCCTCAGCCCAGTCCGAAACGGTCCGTCCACTCGGCGATCTCCCGGTGCGTCACATTGCCCCCACACACCACGAGGCCGATCCGCGCCCCGTCCCCGACCCGCTCCAGCACCTGCCGGGCGGCCGGCAGCAGGCACCCGGCGGCCGGTTCGGTCCACACCTTGGCGTGCTCGGCGAACTCCAGACTGCCGCGTACCGCCTCCCGGTCCGGCACCACCAGGACCTCCCGCACCAGCGCCGCCGTGTGGTCGTACGTCAGCCGGGACACGGTCGGCGCGCTCAGCGTCGTCACGATCGACGACCCCGTCACCGGCACCGGTCCGCCCGCCGCCAGCGCCTCGGACATCGCCTGCGCCCCCTCCGTCTCCACGCCCCACACCCGCACGTCCGGGCGCCGGGCGCGCAGTGCCGCCGCGACGCCCGCGATCAGGCCCCCGCCGCCGATGCTGACCACCACGTCGGTGAGGTCGTCCGCGTCCTCGTCGAACTCGAGGCCCAGCGTGCCCTGCCCGGCGATCACCACCGGGTCGTCGAACGGGTGCACCAGGGTGAGCCCCTCGTCCCGCAACACGGTCACCAGCTCGAACGCCGAGGTCATGCCGTCGGTCAGCCGCACCGACGCCCCGGCCGCCTCGACCAGTGCGATCGAGCGGGCGGGCGCGGTACGGGGCATGACCACCGTCGCCTTCACATGGAGGGCCGCCGCCATCACCGCGAGCGCGATGCCGTGGTTGCCGCCGCTGACGGCGACCACGCCGGCCGCCCGCTCGGCCCCGCTCAGCGACAGCAGTTTCGCGGTGGCGCCGCGCGCCTTGAACGAGCCGGTGCGCTGGAGGAGTTCGAGCTTGGCGGTGACGGGGGCGCCGAGCAGCTCCGACAGACCGGGACTGGGCACGGTGGGCGTGCGGACGACGTGCCCGGCGATCTGCTGTGCGGCGGCTTCGATGTCCGAGATGCCGATCAAGGCGGTTCACCCTTCCGGCGCGGGGGCGGAGGTCCGCGCCGTCCGCACCCTGACCCGGCCGGGCGTCCCGGGTCAACTCGGATTCACAGGTCCCGGCGCACCAGGAAGTCCAGCAGGTCACGCAGGTCCGCGGAGGCGAGCGGCAGCCCGGCGAGCAGGGCCTCGGCCCGCGCGGTGTGCCGGCGCGCCTCGGTGACCGCGGCCGTGCGCCCGCCCGCCTCCTCGATCAGCGCCGCCGCCTCCTCGGCGCACCCGGGCGTGTCGAGGAGGCCGGTCAGCCGGGGACCGGCCGGGGTGGCGAGCGCGGCCAGGACGGGATACGTCTTCTTCCGCTCCCGCAGATCGCCGTGCACGGGTTTGCCGGTGACGGCCGGGTCGCCCCAGATCCCCAGGACGTCGTCGACCAGCTGGAACGCCACCCCCAGATGCCGGCCGGCCCGGTCCAGCGCTCGCACCGTCGGCTCGGGCGCCCCGCCGAGGCCGGCGCCCAGCGCGACGGCGCACCCCAGCAGCGCGCCGGTCTTGTGCTCGGCCATCACCCGGTACTCCCGCGCCGACACCCCGGCCCACGGCCGCGTCGCGAACAGCAGGTCGTCGGCCTGCCCCCGCATCAGGTCCGCCAGCGCCTCCGACAGCAGCCGCACGGCACCGGGGGAGTCGGCCAGGGTCCGCACGGCCAGCGCGAACAGGGCGTCACCCGCCAGCACCGCGGGCCCGGTGCCGTAGGCCCGCCACACCGCGGGCCGGGACCGGCGGGTGAGGTCGCCGTCCATGATGTCGTCGTGCAGCAGCGAGAAGGCGTGCACCAGCTCCACCGCCACCGCCGCCGGAACCCCGCGCCGCGCGGGTGCGCCGGCCGCCTCGGCGCCGAGCACCGCGAGTGCCTGCCGGACCCCCTTGCCGCCGGGAGCGTCGACGGGGGCCCCGCCGACCTCGCACCAGCCGAAGGAGTACGCGGCCATCTCGCCGACCCAGGGGTGCAGCCGTCCCACCGCGGCCCGGAGCGCGGGCCGCACCAGGTCCCGGCAGCGGGCGAGGACCTGCGGGGGAGTGCTGACCGGCGCGGGCGCGGTCATCGCACGGCCTCCGCGCCGACACCGAACTCCGCCTGGGCCCGGAGCACCATCTCCCGGGTGTGCCGCAGTCCGGCACGCTCCAGCAGTCCCGCGAGGTCGGCGAGTTCGGCCGCCGTCTCGGTCCGGTCGCGGCCCAGCCGGGCCAGTGCCTTGGCGAGCCCGAGCCGGGACAGCGCCTCGCCGCGCGGCTCGCCCATCGCCCGGAACTCGGACAGCGCCAGTTCGTACATCGCCCTGGCCTCGGTGTGACGCCCGGCCCGGTACAGGACGTTGCCGCGCATCTTGTGGTTGTAGGCCAGCGCGCTCGACAGGTCCATCGCCCGGCAGGACACCTCGGCCTCGGACAGCAGTGCCAGCGCCCGCTCGGTGTCGCCGTCGCGCACCGACACGATGTCCGCGAGTCCGCGCAGCGCCCAGGCGTGCCCGCGCCGGTCCTCGGCCCGCCGGGCGGTCTCCGCCGCCTCCTCGAACAACGCGTACGCCGTGTCGTACGACCCGGTGTTGCGGTGCATCTGCGCGATGCCCTCCAGCGCCCACACCGTGTGCCGTGCCTCGCCGCGCCGCCGGGCCTCGGCCAGCAACTGCTCGTGCAGCCGCCCCACGGCCTCGTAGTCGCCCTGGATCCGGCCGGTCTCGGCGAGCCCGGCGAGGGAGTAGCCGCGTGCGACGACGTCCCCGCCCCGCTCGGCGAGTTCGGCCGCCAGTGCCAGCAGCCGCCGGGCCAGCGGGAACGCTCCGCGCTGCCGGGCCAGGGTGCCGCCGCTCCACAGCGCCCACGCCATCGCCGCCGTCTCCCCGGCCGCCCGGGCGGTGCGGTAGCTCGCCTTCCAGGCCCGGTCGGCGTCCGCCACCCGGCCGAGCCGCCGGTGCGCCTCCGCGACGGCCAGCTGGCAGCGCGCCTGCTCGTCGCGCCGTCCGGACCGCTCGGCCGCCCGCAGCTGCTCGATGCCCGCCGCCAGCACGTCGACCAGCGACGAGTTCACGGACAGGGAGGTCAACGCGCCCTGGTACTCCGGGGCGAATGCCTTGCCGTACATGCGTGCCTCTCTACGCCGACGCGTATGCACACCGGGTATGTCCGCCGTCTCTACACGGCATGTATACATGGTGTGTATAGTGCGCCCGAATTATGCCCTGGCCGCGGGGGCCAGGGCTTCGCTCTCGTGCATCAGGACGTCGAGGGAACCGCCGGGGTTGCCTGTGTGGCGGGGATCACCGGACGGGGCGTCAGTGCTGCTGCGCCTTCTGCGGGGTCACCTCGCTCGGCCTCACCACGACATGTCCCTCGCCCTGGAGCATCAGCTGGACCGCCTCGCCCGAACCCCCGCGCAGCATCGAACCGATGGACTGCGAGCGGTGCAGCGAGGTCTCCAGGCGCGCGGTCCAGCCCACCACCGCGTCCGTGTCGACGTAGACCGGGGCCTGCGGGGAGACGGGGATCACCAGCGGGTTGCCGTCGCAGATCAGCCCGAGCTTGCCGTATCCCGAGAACACGCTGTTGAACAGACCGCCGCCGGCGATGCCGGACCCCTTCACCGTCTTGATCTCGTACGACAGGGACGCGTCGAAACACAGGACGTTGCGGCCGTTGACCGTGAACTGGTCACCGGGCTCGACCTCGATGATGAAACAGTTCTGCGCCTCGTGCGCGAACCAGGCCTCACCCTGCCCCTGCACGGACATCAGCGGCAGCCCCTCGCCCGTGACGGCGCGCTTGAGCATGCCGCCCACGCCCTGGCCCTTGCGCTCGAACCGCAGACTGCCGCGGTGCGCGATCATCGCCCCCTGGCGGGCGTACATCTCGCCGTTCACCGCGTACTTGACACACTTCGCGTTCTCGATCGACATACCGGCCTCGACGGCCGGTGCGACCATGTGCTCATCGGAAAAGAGATCACCCTTCATGCGGGGCATGGTGTCCCGGAGGGATGCGTTCCGCCAAGATCACGGAACGTACCGGTTCAGGCACCGAACAACTGGGTCCAGTAGGTGGCCGCCCGGCCGCCGCCGGCGAAGCCGGTCCCCAGGTGGGTGAAGTCCGGTTTCAGGATGTTGGCCCGGTGGCCGGGGCTGTTCATCCAGCCCTCCACCACCTCGGCCGCGGAGCGCTGGCCGCACGCGATGTTCTCGCCGATGGTGCGCCGCCGGGAGCCCGCGGCGGCCGCTCGGTCCCAGGGCTGAGTGCCCTCCGGGGAGGTGTGCGAGTAGAAGTCGCGGGTCGCCATGTCGGTGCTGTACGCCTGCGCGGCGGCCGCCAGCAGCGGATCCTCCGCGAGCGGCCGGAGCCCGGCCCGGGTGCGCTCCCGGTTGGTGAGCTCCACGACCTCGGCGCGGGTGCGGGCCAGTTCGGCCCCGGTCAGGGGTCTGGCCCACAGCGCGGTCCAGTAGGTGTCCCCGCCGCGCGGGTCGCGGGCGTGGGCCAGGCCGGCGTGGGTGAAGGCGGGGTCGAGCAGGGTGCGCCGGGCGTCCCCGGTGGCCAGGCAGTGGTCGACGAACTCGGCCGGGGTGCGGGGACCGGACACCAGGTGTTCGCCGACCGTGACGTAGGCGAAGCCGGTGCGGCTGATCCGCTGGTGCACGGAGACGCCGTCGCGGCTCTCCGTGGCCAGTTCGCCGGCTTCGGCCATCGCGCCGGCGTGCGCGCGGGCCGCCGAGAGCAGCCGGGTGTCGGGGGCCACCGGCGGCCGGCCGGCCCGGGCCCGGGCGGAGTTGACCAGGCCGAGCAGGCCGTCCGGATCGGGCAGGGCGGCGACCGAGGGGCGGGCCGGCGCGGCCGCCGTGCGCTGCGAGGGGATGGCGGCACGGAAGCCGGCCGGGCGCCGCGGCTGCCGGTCCTCGACGACGTCCACCCCGAAATCCCTGGCCAGCCCGGCCAGTCCGTCGGCGTATCCCTGCCCCACCGCGCGCAGCTTCCAGTCGGTGCCCCTGCGGTATATCTCGGCGAGCAGCAGCAGGGTCTCCGTGCGCGGGCGTGGCGGGGCGAACCGGGCCACCGTGCGGCCGAGCCGGTCGGTGACGTGCAGGATGGAGACGGGCAGGGCGCCGAGCGCCGTGCCGGGTTCGGCGGCGGTGACCGTGAGGGTGACCCGCGCGGCGCCGGAGCGCAGCAGGGCCGTCTCGACGGTCAGGGTGTCGCCGCGCAGCCGGACGCCGGGTGCGTCCGGCTGGTTGTAGAAGACGAAGTCGGCGTCGCCGCCGACCTTCCCGCTCTCGTCGGTGATCAGGGCGGAGACGTCGAAGGGGCCGGGCACCCGGAGCGTCAGCGCGCCGCCCGGGAGGGGCAGGTTGCCCCCGGGGACCAGCTCGCTCATCTCGCCGCCTCTGCTGAGGTCAGGGGCCGAACACCGGGCCCGGTGGGGGAGTCGCCGGTTGAACGTCCGGCCCGGACGCGAGGTTCCCGCCGGGTGCCGGCGTCAGACAGGGCCTACTGCTCCCGCGGCGCGGCCGGTGCCACGTCCTCCCGCTCCGGCGGCGTGGCGACGCTCCGCACGGACCGCTGCTTGCCGCAGAACGCCGGCTCCAGCGTGTCGGCGAGCCGGTTGAGCACGGCGGAGCTGTTGGAGGCGTTGGCGACCGCGGTGAGGCTGCGCCCGCCGTCCTTCGTGGTGAAGGCGTACGTGTAGTACCCCTGGACCGCGCCCGTGTGGCCGTACACCGAGATCCCGCAGGACAGGTCGCGGCGGCGCAGCCCCAGGCCGTAGGAGGTGGTGGAGTTGACGCGGGTGAAGCGCTCCATCTCCGCGAGCCCGGCGGCCGAGGTGAGCCTCCCGCCGGCCAGCGCGGAGTAGAAGGTGTTCAGGTCGCGGGTGGAGGAGATGATGGCGCCCGCGCTCTGCGCCCAGGACACGGTCTGCTCCGTCGCGTCGATCGGCTTCGCGCCCGCCCGGTCCGCGGTGAGGTAGCCGTTGGCGTGCTGTCCGGGGATCGTCGTACCGGGGTGGACGTAGAAGGTGTCGGTCAGCCCCAGCGGCTTGAAGACGCGGTTCTCGTACTCGGTCCGCACGCTGTGCCCGGTGATCTTCTCGATGAGCAGGCCGGCGACCACGAAGTTGGTGTTGGAGTACGAGTAGGCGGCGCCCGGCGCGTTGGTGCGCGGCTTCTGCAGGGAGAGGCCCACCAGCTGGCGGTAGGTGAAGACCTTGTTGCGGACCGCCTCGAAGCCCGACACGCTGCTGGCGAACATGTCGTTCGTGTAGTCGTACAGTCCGCTGCGGTGGCTCAGCACGTGCCGCACGGTGATGCGGTCGTCCGGGAGGAGGCCCGGCAGGTAGCGGTTGACCGGCGCGTCCAGGTCGAGCTTGTGCTCGTCCGCCAACTGGAGCAGGACGACCGCCGAGAAGGTCTTGGTGACGCTGCCGACGCGGAAGCGGTCGGTGGTGGTGATGGCCCGTCGGCTCATGCGGTCGGCGACGCCCTGCGTCGTCCGGTAGACCTTCGTGCCGTCGTCGATACGGGCCATCGCGCCGGGTGCCCCCTTCGCCACGACCGAGCGGAGCACCGCGGCCATCGCCGCGGTGTCCGGCGCCGGCGGCGCGGCCGCCGTCCGCGGCTGTGCTCCCGCCCTCATGGGCGCCGCCTGGGCCGGGACCGCGAGCAGTGACAGGGCCACCGCTCCGAGCACCGCGCTTCTGCTGACCATTGCCGAGACCATCCGACCCTGCTCCTCTCAGTGCTGCTTCCGATGCGAGATGGGTCACATCCGGTTCGGGGAACCTTCTCGCATCCCGTCACATCTCCACAGCCGACGCACAGTTGGTCGCCCAGCGATCACTGTGCGAGGCGGATTCGCAAAGTATTGCCACGAAACGCAAGAAAAGCGACGAACCGTGCTTTACATGGACATGACTCGTCCGGAAGGGTTGCGGCCCGGGGCCCGACCAGCCCCTTTGGCGTCCCACGACGCCATGCCGCGCGGCGGCCGGTGACGCCGGTCGCCGTCAGAACAAAGGAACCCTGACCAGTGCGTAGTGCGCACATACGCAGCGTGGCGGTCGCCGTCGCCGTGACGACGGCCGCCACGGGCCTGGCCGGTACGGCCTTCGCCGGTCCCGGCACGGGGGTGCACCGGGCGGCCGCCGGCACGACGACCGCGCAGGTGGCGGCCGCGGCCCGCGCCGCGGCCTTCGCCCACCCGGCGGCGACCGGTGTCGGCGCCGGCGACGAACTCCGGGCCCAGGACGTGATGATCGACCCCGAAGGCGCGCGTCACGTCCGCTTCGAACGGACCCACCGGGGCATGCCGGTGCTCGGCGGCGACCTCGTCGTCCATCTTTCCCGTCTATTGGCCTACACGGGTGTCACCCGCGCGGCCGAACACCCCGTGGCACCCGCCACCACCACGGCGCGACTGACCGCCCGCCAGGCCGAGGAGAAGGCCGCCTCCGCCGCCGGCGGCGAGGCCGGCACCGCCGCACTCGTGGTGGACGCCCGCGACGGCGCCGCGGCCCTCGCCTACCAGGTACCGGTCGACGGCGCGGGCGGCGGCAGCACGGTCGTCGTCGACGCCCTCACCGGCAAGGTGCGCAGCAACACCCCCGACAGTGACGAGTTCCTCTCGCCCAAGGTGCTGGAGACCCTCCGCCGGCGCGGCGAGACCCTCGACCCGGCCACCGCCACCGGCGCCCGACCGCAGGCCCTCACCGGCCTGTCCGCAGCCGCGGCGGCCCACTACCCGGCGACCGCGCACGGCACCGGGAAGTCCCTCTTCGTCGGCAAGGTCGCGCTCACCACCACACAGACCGCCCGCCGGAGCTTCCTGCTCAAGGACCCGACCCGGTACGGCACCGAGACCCGGGACGCCAAGGGCAGGGAGACCGAGAGCTTCGGCCAGGGCGTCAAGTTCACCAGCACCACCGACAGCTGGGGCAACGGCACCACCACCAGCCGGGGCAGCGCCGCCGCCGACGCGCAGTACGGCATCACCGAGACCCTGGACTTCTACAAGAAGGCCTTCGGCCGCAAGGGCATAGCGAACAACTCCAAGCCCGCCCGCGCCATGGTCCACTGGGGCGACAAGGTCGGCAACGCCTTCTGGGACTCCACCTGCGGCTGCATGCTCTACGGCGACGGGGACGGCGACCAGATAAAGAAGCCGCTGGTCGTCCTCGACGTCACCGGCCACGAACTGACCCACGGCGTGGTGGACGCCACCGCGAAGCTGGAGCCGACCCGGATCGACTCGGACGGCAACCAGTACGGCGAGGCGGGCTCGCTCAACGAGTCGCTGGCCGACATCTTCGGCTCGAATGTGGAGTTCTTCGCCAACAACCCGAAGAACCCGCCGAACTACCTCCTCGGCGAGAAGCTGGGCCTGGCGCAGAAGTTCCTGCGCCGCCTCGACCACCCCTCGCTCGACCGCCTCGAAGGTACTGTCGACTACTGGTCGCCCCAGGTGGCGAACGCCGAGGTGCACGCCGGCTCCGGCGTCTCCTCGCACGCCTTCTACCTGCTCGCCGAGGGCAGCGGCCGCAAGACCATCGGCGCCACCACCTACGACTCGCCCACCTACGACGGCTCCACGGTCACGGGCATCGGCCGCACCAAGGCCACGGCGGTCTTCTACCGGGCCCTGACCCGGTACATGGTCTCCTCGACCGACTTCCACGACGCCCGCACGGCGACGCTGAAGGCGGCCAAGGACCTCTACGGCGCGAGCAGCGTCGAGTACCGCACGGTCGACCAGGCCTGGGCCGCGGTCAACGTGACCGCCGCCGACGACCCGGCCGCCCGGCACTGACGGACGCGCCGGAACCGCTGGTCCGGGTGCCCTGTCGGGGGGCCGGGTACCCGGATCGGGCGGACCGGGACGGCTGGTGGAACACGGGCCAACGCCCCCAGCACACCCGCCATTTGAAGGCCACTGGAGCCTCACAGTCAACCTTCAGGTGATTCCTGTTTCTTTTATTGACAGCGGAAAATAAGCCACCTAAGTTCCCGGCCATGCGCTCCACCACCAGTGCCGAGACGTTTCCGGCCCATACGCCGGCCGTCTCGCAGATCTTCACCACGGTGCTGTCCCACGGCCCCCTCACCCGGCTGGCGGCGGCCCGCCGGGCCGGCCTGTCGCCGGCCGCCGTGACCAAGGCCGTCCGTCCGCTGCTGGCGGCCGGGTACCTGGCCGAGGACGCCGACGGCGAGGCCCGGCCCACCCTCGGGCGCCCCGCCAACCTGGTGCGGGTCGACGGTGGACGCGCGCTGTTCATCGGCGTCAAGGTCACCGGCGACGAGGTCATAGCGGTCCTCACCGACCTCTGCTGCCGGATCAGGCTGGCCCGCCGGCTCCCCGTCACCGACCGCGCCGCCAAGGCCGTCCTGACCTCCGTCGCCGAACTCACCCACGAACTGCGCGCCGAGGCCGAGGACTTCGGCGCCCCCGTGCTCGGCCTCGGCATCGCCGTCTCCGGTGACGTGGACCGTGCCGAAGGGGTCGTCCGCTACTCGCCCTTCCTCGACTGGCGCGACGTGGCCCTCGCCGAACTCGCCGCGATGACCACCGGACTGCCGGTCGTCGTCGACAACGACGTGCGCGCCCTGACCGTCGCCGAGCAGTGGTTCGGCGCCGGGGTCGGGCTCTCCGACTTCGCCGTGGTCACCGTCGGCGCGGGCATCGGCTGCGGGCTGGTCGTCCACGGCCGGGTGGTCGCGGGCGCACACGGGGTGGCGGGGGAGATCGGGCACGTGGCCATCGACCCGGCCGGACCGCTCTGCCACTGCGGCAACCGCGGCTGCGTGGAGGCGATCGCCGGGGACGCCGCGATCGTCTCCCGCATGCGGGAGGTGACGGGCCGCCCGGTCGCCGACTCCGCCGAGGCGGCCGCCCTCGCCCACGAAGGCGTCGCCGGAGCCCGCGAGGTGTACGCCGGGGCCGGTGACGCCATCGGCCGGGGCATCGCGACCGTGGCCAACCTCTTCGGCCCCGAACGCGTGATCATCTCGGGCGAGGGGCTCGCCGCCTACGACCTCTTCGCCGAGCACATCCTCGACTCGTTCACCGCGGCGGCCTTCGGCTCCGCCGCGCAGTGCGACGTACAGACCCGCCCACTCGCCTTCGAGGAGTGGGCCCGCGGGGCCGCGGCCGCCGCGATCCAGTCCTTCATCACGTCCTCTCCCACCCTCTAGGGCTGAGCCGCCCAAGACCCTGAACCAGGAGGGCCCATGCGGTCACCTGCACACTCCGTCCTGCCCGCACGCGGGCTGAGAACCGTCCTCGTACTGGCGCTGACCGCGGCCTTCGCGTCCGCGGTGCCCGCCGCCGAGGCCCAGAGCCCGGCCCAGGCCCCCGCCCAGGCCTCCGCCCCGATCGCCGCCAAGCCCTACATGGGCTGGTCCAGTTGGAGCATGCAGTCCTCCAAGTACCCCGGTCTCAACGACAAGGGCGACTACAGCTACCTGTCCGAGGCGAACGTCCTCAAGCAGACCGACGCCATGGCGAGCAAGCTGAAGCAGTACGGCTACGACCACGTCAACATCGACGCCGGCTGGTGGATGGACTGGAACTGGAAGCAGGGCTACGACCAGTACGGCCGCCAGAAGGCCGACCCGGCCCGCTTCCCCAGCGGCATGAAGGCCGTCGCCGACCGCATCCACGCCAAGGGCCTCAAGGCCGGCATCTACCTGCCGGCCGGCCTGGAGAAGGGCGCCTACGGCGACGGGAAGACCCCGATCTGGAACGCCGAGGGGTGCACCACCGCCGACATCGTCTACCCGGACCTGCGCACCACCAACGGCTGGGACAGCTCCTACAAGATCGACTTCGACCGGCCGTGCGCGCAGAAGTACATAGACTCCCAGGCCCAGTTGATAGCCGGCTGGGGCTATGACTTCCTCAAGCTCGACGGCGTCGGCCCCGGCTCGGGCAAGAGCGGCGACCAGTACGACAACGTCGCCGACGTCGCCGCCTGGCACAAGGCGATCGCCGGCACCGGCCGCCCGATCCACCTGGAAGCCTCCTGGTCCCTGGACTACGGACACGCCGCCGACTGGCAGAAGTACACCAACGGCTGGCGCATCGACACCGACGTCGAGTGCTACTGCAACACCCTGGTCAGCTGGGAGAACTCGGTCGACGACCGCTGGGACGACACCCCGGCCTGGACCGGCAAGGCGGGCCCCGGCGGCTGGAACGACCTCGACTCCCTCGACGTCGGCAACGGCGCGATGGACGGTCTCACCAAGGCCGAACGGCAGAGCTACGCCACCCTGTGGGCCATCGCCAAGTCGCCGCTGTTCACCGGCGACGACATGACCAAGCTCGACGACTACGGTCTCTCGCTGCTCACCAACCGCGAGGTCATCGGCATCGACCAGAGCGACAACCCGCCGGCCCGGCCGGTCACCCCGTCCGACCCGCAGCAGGTCTGGGCCGCGAAGAACGCCGACGGCACGTACACGGTCGCCCTGTTCAACCTCGCCGGCTCGCCCTCGGCGGTCACGGCCGACTGGACGGCGCTGGGCTTCACCGGCAAGGCCTCGGTGCGCGACCTGTGGAACCACGAGAACCTGGGCAGCTTCCAGAACAAGATCACCGAGGCGCTGCCGGCCCACGGCTCGCGGCTGTTCACCGTGACGCCGAAGGGCAGCGCGCTGGCGTCGACCGGCTACGAGGCCGAGGCGAGCGGCAACACCCTCAGCGGCAACGCCTCCGTCGCCGGGTGCGACGCCTGCTCCGGGCAGAAGAAGGTCGGCAACCTCTACCAGGGCGGCAAGCTCACCTTCAACGACGTCGTCGTCGACAAGGCCGGCACGTACCTGGTCAAGGTGGCGTACATCAGCGGTGACTCCCGGTCGGCCACCGTCTCGGCCAACTCCGGGAGCGGGACCGGTCACAAGTTCCCCTCGACCGGGGACTGGGGGACGGTTTCGACCGTGAGCGTCCCGGTGACCCTGAAGGCCGGTGCCAACACGATCAGCTTCGACAGCGGGTCGGGGTACGCGCCGGACGTCGACCGGATCGACGTGCCGAAGTCGTCACGGTGATGACCCCGGTGAGTGCGTAGTTCGGGAACTGCCGGCCGGTGGGGGCTGGTCGCGCAGTTCCCCGCGCCCCTCAAGGGGCGCTCTCCCCCCGGACGTTGGATTGGAACCCCATGGACAACCACCCCAGCAGACGCAGCTTCCTGGCGCTGGCCGCCGCCACCGGGGCCCTGGCCTCGCTTCCCGCCTTCACCGCCTCCGCCGCCCCGCAGCGCTCCACCGAACCGCTCGCCACGCCCCGGCACCGGCTCTGGTGGCAGGCGCCCGCCGACGACGGGTCGATGATCACGCAGGGCCTGCCCGTCGGCAACGGCCGGCTCGGCGCCCTCGCGAGCAACGACTCGGGGCGTGAGCTCCTCCTGATCTCCGACGCCACCCTGTGGACCGGCGGGCTCAACGACACCCTCGACTCCGACGGCCAGTTCCCCTATGGCCGCGCCGACTTCGGTTCCCTCACGCTGCTCGCCCGGCTCACCGTCGAGATACCCGACCACGACCTGGGCGCCGTCTCCGGCTACCAGCGCGCCCTCGACCTCGACAACGGCGTGGTGACGGCGTCGTACGTCCGCTCCGGCGTGACCTACCGGCGGCAGATCTTCGCCAGCCGCCCCGACGACGTGATCGTTCTGCACTTCGGCCAGGACGGCGGCGGGCGCTACACCGGCACCGTCACCCTCGAAGGCACCCACGGGGAGACCGGAGGCACCGCCGAGTCGTTCGCCGGGGCCTTCGCCAACGGGCTCAAGTACGGTGCCGCCGTCAAGGCGTACGGCACCGGCGGCAGCGTCCGGGTGAGCGGGTCGCACATCAGCTTCACCGACTGCCGGGAGCTGACCGTCGTCCTCAGCGGCGGCACCGACTACGCGCCGGACGCCGACGCCCACTTCCGCAACCCGTCCCTCGACCCGCTGGCACTGGCCCGCACCAAGGTCAAGGCGGCCGTCCGGAACTCGGCGGACTCCCTGCTGCGCACCCACGCGGCCGACCACCGGGCGCTGTTCGGGCAGTTCGACCTCTCGCTCGGCACCTCGACCGCGGACCAGCGCGGGCTCGACACCTGGGCGCGTCTCCAGGCCCGTGCCGACACCGGCAACCCGGACCCCGAACTCGAGGCCGCCTACGCCCAGTTCGGCCGGTACCTGATGATCGCCGGCTCCCGCGACAGCCTGCCGATGGGCCTGCAGGGAAACTGGCTGGACGGCAACGACCCGGACTGGATGGGCGACTACCACACCGACATCAACATCCAGATGAACTACTGGATGGCCGATCGGCTGGGCCTGTCACAGTGCTTCGACGCCTTCACCGACTACTGCGTCAGCCAGCTCCCGGCCTGGACGGACGTCACCCACCGGCTGTTCCAGGACTCCCGCAACCGCTTCCGCAACTCCTCCGGGAAGGTGGCCGGCTGGACCGTCGCCTACTCCACCAACCCCTACGGCGGACTCGGCTGGTGGTGGCACCCGACGGGCAACGCCTGGCTGTGCCAGAGCCTCTGGGAGCACTACGAGTTCACGCGCTCCCGCGCCCACCTGGAGAAGATCTACCCCCTCCTCAAGGGCGCCGTCGAGTTCTGGGAGGCGCGGCTGGTCACCACCACCCTCGACAACGGGAAGGAGGTGCTGGTCGCGGACCACGACTGGTCGCCGGAGCACGGGCCGCAGGACGGCAAGGGCAACACCTACTCCCAGGAACAGGTCTGGATCCTGTTCGGGAACTTCCGCACTGCAGCGGCCGAGCTGAAGAGAGATGCTGGATACGCCGCCACCATCGGCGGCCTGCGCGAACGCCTCTACCTGCCGGTGGTGAGCCCCAAGACCGGCTGGCTGGAGGAGTGGATGTCCCCGGACAACCTCGGCGAGACCACCCACCGCCACCTCTCACCGCTGATCAACCTCTTCCCCGGCGACCGGATCCGCCCGGACGGCTCCACGCCCAAGGACATCCTCGACGGCGCGACGGCCCTCCTGACCGCCCGCGGCATGGACAGCTACGGCTGGTCCAACGCCTGGCGCAGCCTGTGCTGGGCCCGGCTGAAGAACGGGGCGAAGGCCTACCAGCTCGTCGTCAACAACCTGAAGCCGTCCGCGAACGGCAGCAACGGCAGCGCGTCGAACCTCTTCGACATCATGGACATGGGAGGGGGCCGGGGCATCTTCCAGATCGACGCCAACTTCGGCACCCCGACCGCCGTCGTGGAGATGCTGCTGTACTCCCGGCCCGGCCACCTGGAGCTGCTGCCGGCCCTCCCCGACGCCTGGGCCGCCTCCGGCAAGGTCACCGGCGCGGGTGCCCGCGGCGGCTTCGTCGTCGACCTGAGCTGGCGCGACGGCAAGCCCACCGAGGCCCGGATCCGCAGCGTCGGCGGACGTACCACCACGGTCGTCCACGGAAACACCGCACGGACGGTCACGCTGCGCCCCGGCCAGTCCGTCACGTTGCGGGACTTCGCACGGTGACCGGCCGGTTCGCGCGGGCCGTCGCCCTCACCGCCGTCCTGCTCACGTCCGTCGCCTGCCAGACCGGGCCCGCCCGGGCGACCCCCGCATCGAAGCCTCCGGCCCAGGCCGCTTCGGCCCGGCACGACGTCGTCACCTGGGGGGCCAGTGCCGACCGGATGGGCCAGGGCACCGCCGACCGCGGCTACCGGCTGGTCGTGCACACCAGTGCCGCCGGCAGCGGTCTCCGGGTACGGCTGTCGAACGCCTTCGGCGACCGGCCGCTGACCCTGGACAGCGTCTACGCCGGTCTGCAACGCCAGGGTGCCGCCCTCGTACCGGGCAGCAACAAGCGGCTCACCTTCGACGGCGCCCGCACGGTCACCGTGCCGGCGGGCGCCATCGCCTGGAGCGACCCGCTGCCCGGCAGCCTGCCCGCCGGCAGCAACCTGGTCGTCAGCCTGCACAGTCCGGACGCGGCCGGTCCGGCCACCGGCCACGGCATGGCCATGCAGACCTCCTACGCCACCCAGGGCGACCACACGGCCGAGGAGAGCGCCGCCGGCTGGACCGAGACCACCGGTTCCTGGTGGTACCTGGACTCGGTCTCGGTACGGCCGTCGAACCCGGCCACCGGGGCCGTGGTGGCGCTCGGTGACTCCATCACCGACGGCTGGGCCTCCACCACCGACCTCAACCGACGCTGGCCCGACTACCTCGCCCGCCGGCTCCAGAAGGCGCACACCGACGTCAAGGGCGTCGCCGACGAGGGCATCTCCGGGAACCAGGTCCTCGCGGACGGCGCCGGGCAGGCCGCCCTGCACCGGCTGGACCGCGACGTGCTGAGCCAGCCCGGGGTGCGTACCGTCTTCCTCTTCGAGGGGGTCAACGACATCAAGGCGCACACCGGGGTCACCGCGGCCGACCTGATCGCCGGGTACCGCGAGATCGTCCGGCGGGCGCACGCGGCCGGCAAGTGCGTGGTCGCCTCGACCGTCGGACCCTTCGAGGGCTGGCCGGAGTGGGACCAGGCCGGGGAGGCCGTCCGCCAGGAGGTCAACCGGTACATCCGGACCAGCGGGGAGGTCGACGCGGTCACCGACTTCGACCGGATCCTGCGCAGCCCCTACGACCAGGCGCGGATGCTGCCGTTCCTCGACAGCGGCGACCACATCCACCCCAACGACAAGGGAATGCAGGCCATGGCCGACGCGGTCGACCTGACGAGCCTCCACTGCGACCGGTGATCCCCCCACACCCGCGCACCCCGGAACCGCCGGTTCCGGGGTGCGCGGACGGGCGGCTGCCCCGGGCCCTCTGTGTTCAGCCCCGGGTGTTCAGCCCCGCAGCGTCCGGGCCCAGTCCTCCGGTACCCGGTCCGCCGGACCCGGCACGGACTGGTCCGCGGGGTGACTCGTCGGCGGCGCCAGGTCCGGTCCGGACTCGTACAGTTCACCGGACTCGAAGTTCCAGAACCAGCTCTCGCCCGGCTCGTAGCTGCGGATCAACGGGTGTCCGGTCTCCTGGAAGTGCGCGGTCGCGTGCTTCGAGGGCGAGTCGTCGCAGCAGCCGATGTGCCCGCACTGCGTGCACCGCCGCAGATGGAACCACCAGCCGCCCGCCTTGTCGCACTCCACGCACCCGGCACCGCTCGGCGGGACCTCCGGGTCGATCGCCGTGTCGCCGCTCATACCGTCTCCTCAGATGACTCGGGTGCTTCGGCGGTCAGGGGAAGCAGCACCTGGAAGCGGGTGTCCCCGGGCACCGACTCCACCCGCAGGCTGCCGTGATGCTTGTTCACGACGATCCGCCAGGAGATGTCCAGGCCGAGGCCGGTGCCCTGGCCCACCGGTTTCGTCGTGAAGAACGGATCGAAGATCCGGTCCTTGATCTCCGGGGCGATCCCGCTCCCGGTGTCCCCGAACTCCACCAGCAGCTGCTCGTGGGCGAGCGCGGTCCGCACGGTCAGCGTGCCGCCCGGGCCGCCGTCGCCGTCCCGCATCGCGCAGACCGCGTTGTCGATGAGGTTGGTCCACACCTGGTTGAGCTCGGCGGGGTAGGCGGGGACGGGCGGGAGCGTACGGTCGTACTCCTTGACCACCCGGATGTCCTGCCCGATCTTCCCGGACAGCATCAGCAGCGTGCTGTCGAGGAGTTCGTGCACGTCCACCTCCCGGTACGGCGCCCGGTCCAGCTGGCTGTACTGCTTGGCGGCGTCGACGAGATGCGAGATCCGGGTCGTGGAGTCGTCGATCTCGTTCATCAACAGCTCGGTCTCGATGGTGTAGTTGAGCCAGCCGACCGCGTTGGGGAAGATCTCGTCGTCCACGGCCGCGGCCACCTGCTCCAGCCAGTCGACGTCGAGACCCGCCTGCACGAAGATCGGCGCGAGCTGCCAGCCGTTGTCCATGCCGTGGTCGTCGAGCCAGTCGGAGAGGACGTCCTCGCGGTCGGAGGCCTCCAGCGGGCTGAGCGAGGGAGCCTTGGCGACCCGTTCGGCGGTGCGTTCTTGGAGCTCGATCAGGCCGGCCAACTGCTCCCGGGAGAAAGGCCCCCCGGCGATCACCGCGAGCTTGTGCCGCATCTTCGCCACCCGCTCGCGCAGCGTGGACGTGGCCCGAACGGCCGCCGCGGCCGGGTTGTTGAGCTCATGGGTGAGCCCCGCCGACAACGAGCCCAGCGCCAGCAGCCGTTCCCGCTGGCCGATCGCCGCCTGGGTGTTCTTCGAACCGAAGAACAGGCCCTCCAGCAGGTGCACGGCCATCGGGAACCAGTCCTGCATGATCTCCGCGAAGGTGTCCGCCGGCAGCACGAAGAACCGCGTCGGCTCGGTCACCCGCATCGAGTTGTTGTACGCCTGCCGCACCCGGTCCCCGAGGTACGCCTGCATGGCGCCCGCGTACACCCCGGGCTGCGAGGTCCTGGTGACCTCGATGTCGTCCCCGGCGACCCGCCGGGAGAGCACCACCGTGCCCTCGACCATCACGTAGAAGCAGGTCGCGGGTTCACCCTCGGTGTAGACGGGACCCGGCTGGAACAGCTCCACCCGGCCGGCCGCGCACAGCCGCCCGAGCTGCTCCGGCTCCAGCTTCTCGAACAGGAACAGCGCCCCGATCTCCTTCGGGCTGCACGGCATCAACCGGCCGCTCATGACTGCTCCAGATACCGGTGGACGAGCATCACTGCCATGGCTCCCTCTCCGACGGCGGACGCGACACGCTTGGCGGACTCGGCGCGTGCGTCGCCCGCCACGAACACGCCGGGAATGCTGGTCTCCAGGTGATACGGCGGCCGGTTCAGCTCCCAGCCGGCCGGCGGCGTCCCGTCGACGGTCAGGTCCGGTCCGGCCAGGATGAACCCGCGCCCGTCGCGCAGCACCGTGTCGCCGAGCCAGTCGGTCAGCGGCGCCGCCCCGATGAACACGAACATCCACTGGGCGTCCACCTGTTCCCGGTCGCCGGTGTGCACATGGCGCAGGGTGAGCTGCTCCAGCCGCTCCGCGCCGTGCGCGGCCTCGACCACCGTGTGACTGCGGACCGAGATGTTCGGGGACTCGTTGATCTGCTGGATCAGGTAGTACGACATCGAGGCCGACAGGTCCGCACCGCGCACCAGCAGCGTCACCGACTTGGCGAACCTGGCCAGGTACATCGCCGCCTGGCCGGCCGAGTTGGCGCCGCCCACGATGTACACGTCGTGCCCCTGGCAGGAGGCGGCCTCGGTGAGCGCGGAGCCGTAGAACACCCCGCAGCCGGTCAGGCCGACGCAGCCCTCCGCCTCCAGCTGCCGGTACTGCACTCCGGTCGCCAGGATCACACTGTGCGCCGCGATCGCCGAGCCGTCCGCGAACCGCACCACCCGCGCGGCCCCGTTGACCTCCAGCGCGGTCACCTCGCGGGCGGTCAGCACCTCCGCGCCGAACTTGGCGGCCTGCCGCCGGGCCCGGTCGGTGAGCTGGGCCCCCGACACCCCGTCCGGGAAGCCGAGGTAGTTCTCGATCCGGGAACTCTGCCCGGCCTGCCCGCCGGTCGCCGCGCGCTCCACGAGCACCGTCCGCAGTCCCTCCGACGCCCCGTAGACCGCCGAGCCCAGCCCGGCCGGGCCGCCGCCGATCACCACCAGGTCGTAGAAGTCCGCCGTGGGCGTGGTCGCCAGTCCCACCCTGGCGGCCAGCTCGGGCGCCTCGGGTTCGATCAGGGGGGTGCCGTCCGGCGTGATCACCAGCGGCAGCCGCTGCCCGTCGGCCCCGGCGGCCGCCAGCAGGCGCTGTCCCTCCGGCTCCTCGACCGAGTACCAGCGGTACGGCACCTGGTTGCGGGCCAGGAACTCCCGTACGTCCGACGACCGAGCCGACCAGCGGTGCCCGACGACCTTGGTGGCCGGCACCGGCTTGTAGTCGCTGGCCCGCCAGGCGTCCAGCAGGTCGTCCAGGACCGGGTAGAGCTTCTCCTCGGGCGGGTCCCAGGGCTTGAGCAGGTAGTGGTCGAGGTCGACCACGTTGATCGCGTCGATGGCCGCGTTGGTGTCGGCGTACGCGGTCAGCAGCACCCGCCGGGCGCCCGGGTACACGTCCAGCGCCTGTTCGAGGAACTCGATGCCGTTCATCTGCGGCATCCGGTAGTCGGCCAGGATCACCGCCACCAGGTCACCGCGGAGCTTCAGCTCCCGCAGCGCCTCGAGCGCCGAGTCGCCGGACTCCGCGCGCACGATCCGGTACGACGCGCCGTAGCGGCGCCGCAGGTCCCGGGCGACGGCACGGGAGACCCCCGGGTCGTCGTCCACGGTCATGATGACGGTCCGTGCCGCGTCGGCAGCCTGTGCCATACGTCTCCCACCCCGAGCCGTTGGTTCCACGGGACGGCGGCCCCTCCAGGAGGAGCGCGGCCACCGCACCGGTTCCCGCCCATCGTATGTTCGATCGGCGGGCTCCGCTCTTGTACGCCTGCGCACAGCGGGCATCCGTCCGTGCGGAAGACTGATCACGCACACATGGAACCGACGAGGAGGCCGGTGCATGACACGCCCGATCACGGCAGGGGTCGACGGTACGGAGGAGAGCCTCGCGGCTCTGGACTGGGCCGCCCGGGAGGCGGTCCGCCGGGGGCTGCCGCTGCGCGTGGTGCACGCGTGGCGGTACGAGGAGCACGAGGCGCTGAGCGGTGACCGGGAGGCCCAGCGCGGGTGGGTGTCCGACGGCGCGGCCGAGTCGGTGCGGGCCGTCACCGGCCGGTATCCGGACCTCTCGGTGAGCGTCGACGTCGTGGAGGGCGGCCCGGTCGAGGTGCTCGTGGACGCGGCCGCCGGAGCCGAACTGCTAACGCTGGGCTCGCGCGGGCACGGGCCGGTCGTCGGGTTCCTGCTGGGCTCCGTCGGCCAGCAGGTGATCGCCGGGGCCGCCGGTCCGGTCGTCCTGGTGCGCGCCGGGGACCGGCCCACCGCGGAGGCAGCCGGCCGTGAGGTGGTCGTGGGCCAGCAGGGCGGGCCCGAGGACAGCGCGGCGGTGCTGGAGTTCGCCTTCGCTGCGGCGGCGGCCCGGGGGGCGTCGGTCCGCGTCGTCCGGGCGTGGACGCTGCCGCCCGTCTTCGCCTACAGCCCGGGTTCGATGAAGCTGCTGGACGAGGCCGGCGGCCTGGAGCCGTACGAGAAGAAGGCGCTGTCCGAAGCGGTGCGGCCGCTGCGGGAGCGGTTCCCGGCGGTGCCGGTGGCCGAGCACGTGGAGATGGGCAGCGCCGGACAGGTGCTGCTGTCGGTGGCCGCCCGGGCCCAGCTGATGGTCGTGGGCCGACGCGCCCACCGGACGGCGGTCGGCGCCCGCATCGGCTCGGTCGCGCACGGGGTGCTGCACCACGCCGACTGCCCGGTGGCCGTGGTGCCGCACGACTGAACGACTGACCCCGCGGCGGCTCACTCCGGAGCTCACCCCGGGGTTCACTCCGGGGTGACCGGCTCCAGGGTCTCGCGGGCCTTGGGCAGCACGTTCTCGATGTAGTCCTCGACGGCGTTGTCCAGGCCTATGTCGTGCTGCGCCTGCTCGGACAGGTACCAGCGGTGCTCCAGCAGCTCGTGGTAGATCTCCGCCGGGTCCATGGAACCGCGCAGCTCCCGTGGCACGGCCCGCACGGTGGGGCGGAAGACGTCCCGCACCCACCGGTGGGCCAGCACCTCGGGACGGGCGGCGAGGGGGTCGCCCGGGGCGTAGTCGTCCTGGGTGGCCATCCAGCTCTCCAGGTCGTTGAGCAGCCGCCGCGCCTGGTTCTCCTCGGCGTCCAGGCCGGTCAGCCGCAGCAGCTGGCGCTGGTGGTGCCCGGCGTCGACGACCTTCGGCACGAAGGTGACGCTGTCGCCGTTGGACGAGTGCTCGATCTGCATCTCGGCGACGTCGAACCCGAGATCGTTGAGCCGTCTGATCCGGCGCTCGATGTACTGGTATTTGCCCGCCGGGTACACCGACGTCCGGGTCAGCTCCTCCCACAGCTCGCCGTACCGGGTGCAGATCTCGAAGCCGAACTCGATCGGGTCCAGCGACGGGTGCAGCGCCCCCGACGCCTCCAGGTCGAGCAGCTCGCCGCTGATGTTGACCCGGGCCAGGTCGAGGTCGTACTCGCGCTGGCCGTTGCTGAGCTGCGGGTGCAGGTCGCCGGTCTCGGCGTCCACCAGGTACGCCGCGTACGCCCCCGCGTCACGCCGGAACAGGGTGTTGGACAGCGAGCAGTCGCCCCAGGCGAACCCGGCCAGGTGCAGGCGGACCAGCAGCACGGCGAGGGCGTCCATGAGGCGGTGCATGGTGGCCGGGCGCATGGTCGTCTCGAACATCGAGCGGTACGGCATCGAGCCGCCCAGGTGCCGGGTGACCAGCACCGACTCCAGCGGCTCGCCCGCCGGGTCGGTGCGGCCCGTGATCACCGCGAGCGGGTCGACCGCGGGGATCGTGAGCCGGTCCAGGTCGCGCAGCAGCTCGTACTCGCGCAGCGCCGGGCGCTCCGCCAGCTCCTTCACCGCGATGACCTCGTCGCCCGCGCGGGCGTAGCGCACCACGTGCCGGGAGATGCCGCGGGGGAGCGGCACGAGGTACTCCTCGGGCCACTCCTCCAGCGGGACGTCCCAGGGGAGTTCCAGCAGGAGCGCGGGGTGCTCCGGATTGGTGGCGCTGATCTGCAAGGCCATGGCCGAAACCTTAGACGGCGCGGTCGCGGGCCTGCTGGGCGGCCGCCTTCACGGACCCCCGGTGCAGCGGACCGTGGCCGGGCAGCAGCGCGTCGGCGTCGAGCGCGCCGATGACGTCGAGGGAGGCCACCGCGCGGGCGCGCTCGTGGTGGAACATGTCGGGCAGCAGTTGCGGGCCCTGGACGCGCGAGGTGCGGTGGCCGCTGACCAGCGCGTCCCCGGAGATCACGATCCCGGCCTCGGGCAGGTGGAAGACGGTGTGCCCGTCGGTGTGGCCGGGGGTGTGCACCGGGACCGGCCGGCCCGGCAGGTCGAGCGGGGCGCCCGCGGCGGCCGGGAACGCCTCGGGCGCGGTGACCGGGTGCTGCTCGGTGCCGCCGACCCGCAGCACGTGTGCCAGCCAGGGCACCACACCCGGGCGCCAGGCGTTCCGCAGCACGTCACCGACGGCGACCTGCTGGAGGTAGTCCCGCCGGGCGTGCGGCACTTCGGCCTCGTGCAGGTAGACCGGCACGCCGTGGGTGTCGCGCAGGTACTCGGCCGAGCCGAGGTGGTCGTTGTGCGCGTGGGTGATCAGTACGGCTGTCACCGCCTCCGGTGAACCGCCCACCTCCGCGAGGGAGCCGAGCAGCCCCTCCCGGTCCCCGGGGTAGCCGGTGTCCACCAGTGTGACGGCGTCCCCGTCCTTGAGGATCACCCAGTTGGTGTGGCTGCCGTGCACCAGGTAGGTGCCCCCGGCGACTTCGTGTACCTCAGCCCGCATGATCTCTCCGGTCTCGCCCGTACGTGCAGATCGAAACGGAGGACAGCCAACCACATGCCGCTGTCCGGCGGTTGGCGGGGAGCGGTCTCAGCGCACCCCGTGCGGGCGGTCTCAGCGCACCCCGTGCGGCCGGAACTGCACGCTGATCCGCGGCCCGGCGGCCCGTGCCGTCTTCGGTACGCAGTGCTCCCAGGTCCGCTGGCAGGAGCCGCCCATCACGATCAGGTCGCCGTGACCCAGCGGGCGCCGCACCGAGGGGCCGCCGCGCAGCGGCCGCAGCAGCAGGTCCCTGGGGGCGCCGACGGAGAGGATCGCGACCATGGTGTCCGCCCGCGCGCCCCGCCCGATCCGGTCGCCGTGCCAGGCGACGCTGTCCCGGCCGTCGCGGTAGTGGCAGAGCCCGGCCGTGGTGAACGGTTCGCCCAGCTCGTCGGCGTAGTGCCGGCTGAGCGCGTCGCGGGCCTCGGCGAGGACCGGGTGGGGGAGCGGGTCGCCCTCGCCGTAGAAGGCGAGCAGCCGCGGTACGTCCACCACGTTGTCGTACATCTTCCGGCGCTCGGCGTGCCAGGGGACCTCCGCGGCGAGCCGTTCGAACAGCTCGTCGGCGCCGCTCAGCCAGCCGGGCAGCACGTCGATCCAGGCGCCGGAGCCCAGCTCGGTCCGGCGGACGTCGTCGAGGGGGCCGAGCCGTAGCTCGTCGGTCTGGTCGAACAGGGAGCCCTGGAGGTGCGTGGCCATACAGCCAGCGTACTCCTTAATCGAAAATCTGTTCTGATTTCTCGGCCCGGGTCGCAGGGGCCGGCGCGCGAGCCTCTTTCGATACATTCGTGTATCCGATACATTCGTGTATCGAACGGGGGTCGGGACATGGCGGTGGACGGCGCGCCCCAGCGGGTGACCAGGCGGCGGGTACGGACCCGGGCCCGGCTGCTCGACGCCGCGTTCACCGTGTTCGCCGCCAAGGGATTCGGACGGGTCTCCATCGAGGAGGTCTGCGAGGCCGCCGGGTTCAGCCGGGGCGCCTTCTACTCCAACTTCGCCACCCTCGACGAACTGTTCTTCGCCCTCTACCGGGACCGCGCCGACCTCATCGCCCAGCAGGTCGCGGACGCCCTCGCCCTCGACGGACCGGGCCTGGACGTGCCCGCCTCCGTCGACCGGGTGACCGAGGTACTGCTCCTCGACGTCGACTGGCTGCTGGTGAAGACCGACTTCCTGGTGCACGCGGCCCGGGACGCGGCCGTCGCCGAGGCCCTTCTCGACCACCGCGCCCGGCTGCGCCGCGCCATCGCCGACCGGCTCTCCCGGGCCCCGCTCCCCGCGGTGCTGGGCGACGCGGACGCCGCCGCCCACGCCGTGGTCGCCGCCTACGACGGCGTCACCACCCAACTGCTCCTCGACAGGGACGTGGCCGGGGCCCGCGCCTGGCTGGGGCAACTGCTCACCGCGCTGCTGACCGACGGCGGCGCCCCGACCGGATCCACCGGGCCGGCCCCTCAATGAGAAAGGCAACGGACGCCATGGACGCGGACGTCATCGTCGTCGGAGCGGGCCTCGCCGGCCTGGTCGCGGCGCACGAACTCACCAGCAGGGGCAGGCGCGTCGCCCTCGTCGACCAGGAGAACGCCGCCAACCTCGGCGGCCAGGCCTTCTGGTCCTTCGGCGGGCTCTTCCTCGTCGACTCGCCCGAGCAGCGCCGCCTCGGCATCAAGGACAGCCTCGACCTGGCCTGGAGCGACTGGCGGGGCAGCGCGCAGTTCGACCGCGAGGACGACGAGGACTCCTGGGCGGTGCGCTGGGCCCGTGCCTACGTCGAGTTCGCGGCCGGGGAGAAGCGGCCCTGGCTGCAGAGCCACGGCATCAGCCTGCTGCCGACCGTCGGCTGGGCGGAACGCGGCGACCTGCGCGCCGACGGGCACGGCAACTCCGTACCCCGCTTCCACGTCGCCTGGGGCACCGGCACCGGCGTGGTCGAACCCTTCGTCCGGTACGCCAAGCAGGCCGCCCGTGACGGACTGCTCACCTTCTACCACCGCCACCAGGTGGACGAACTCGTCATCGAGGACGGCGAGGCACGCGGCGTGCGCGGCACGGTCCTCGCCGCCGACGACGCACCGCGCGGAGCCGCCTCCAACCGCGACCGCGCCGGTGACTTCGAACTCACCGCCCAGGCCGTCGTCGTCACCACCGGGGGCATCGGCGCCAACCACGACATCGTGCGCCGCTACTGGCCCGAACGGCTCGGCACACCCCCGGCCGAGATGGTCACCGGCGTGCCCGCCTACGTGGACGGCCGGATGCTCGACATCAGCGCCGGGGCCGGGGTCCGCCTGGTCAACCGCGACCGCATGTGGCACTACACCGAGGGCATCCAGAACTGGAACCCCGTCTGGCCCGGCCACGGCATCCGCATCCTGCCCGGCCCGTCCTCGATCTGGCTCGACGCCCTCGGCCGCCGGCTGCCCGACCCCTGCCTGCCCGGCTACGACACCCTCAGCACCCTCAAGTACCTGCGCACCACCGAGGACATCGCCGGGTACGACCACTCCTGGTTCGTCCTCACCCGGAAGATCGTCGAGAAGGAGTTCGCGCTCTCCGGCTCCGAGCAGAACCCCGACATCACCGCCAAGGACCGCAAGGCCGTGCTCCGCGACCGGCTGCTCGGCAAGGGCGCGCCCGGCCCGGTCCAGGCCTTCCTCGACCACGGCGCGGACTTCGTGACCGCCGGCTCCCTCGACCAGCTGGTCGAGAAGATGAACGGGCTCACCGACAAGGCGCTGCTCGACGCGGCCGCGGTGCGCCGCCAGATCGTCGCCCGCGACCTCCAGATCCACAACTCCTACAGCAAGGACTCGCAGGTCCAGGGAATCCACAACGCCCGCCGCTACATCGGCGACCGGCTGGGCCGGGTCGCCACCCCGCACCGCATCCTCGACCCGGCCGCGGGCCCGCTGATCGGCGTCAAGCTGCACGTGCTCACCCGCAAGACGCTCGGAGGCATCCAGACCGACCTGGACTCCCGTGCCCTCGGCGCGGACGGCGAGCCGATCGGCGGTCTGTACGCGGCCGGCGAGGTGGCCGGGTTCGGCGGCGGCGGTGTGCACGGCTACAACGCGCTGGAAGGCACCTTCCTCGGCGGCTGCCTGTTCTCGGGGCGGGCGGCGGGACGCGCGGCGGCCCAGCAGACGGCCTGATCAGTAGCGGGCAGCCCGGTCAGTAGCAGGCAGCCCGATCCGTAGCCGGCGGCCTGATCAGCAGCCGACGGCCTGATCAGTAGCCGGCGTCGATCATTCGGAGAGGAGCCGCGCCAGCACGGTGGCGTGGCTCTCCTCCGGTGTCTTCGACGCGGTGAGCAGCGTGACCTTCCGCCGCCGGGCGGTCTTCCGCAGGCCGTCCAGGAGCCCGGCGGCCTCGGGAGCGTCCAGCTCCGCCTCGTAACGGCGGGTGAACTCCTCGTACGAACCGCCCTCGTGGAACCAGTGGCGCAGTTCGGTGGACGGCGTCAGCCCCTTCGGCCACTCGTCCACGTGCGCGTCCTCCTTGGACACCCCGCGCGGCCACAGCCGGTCCACCAGGACCCGCAACCCGTCCTCCGGTTCGGGCGATTCGTAGACCCTGCGGACACGCACGCTCACGATCGGGCACCTCTCGGCTCGGTGACGGTCCCGCGAGCGTACGCGGCGAACCCCGTCCCACCGGCCTTCGACGCGGCACGACTTGACCTGAATGAGGGGGAAGCGCGGACACCGCCGCGCCTAGGGTGGGCCATTGATCATCGGCCACCCCCTACAGAGGAGCGCATGTGCAGGATGCACGCAGACGTACCGCAGTCCTCCGCCGCGAGGCCGTCCTCGCCACCGTCCCGGTCGCCGTGGCGGCCCTGCTCGCCGCCGCCGGACCGGCCTCGGCGAGCACGCTCGGCGCCTCGGGAGCGGGCGACCCCTACTTCCCGCTCAGCGGCAACGGCGGTTACCACGTGGGTCACTACGACCTGACACTCCGCTACGACACCTCCTCCCACCACCTCGACGGCAGGGCCGTGCTGACCGCCCGGGCCACCCAGCGGCTCACCCGCTTCGACCTCGACCTCAAGGGACTGACCGTCACCCGCGTGACGGTCGACGGGCGCACGGCCCACTTCGGCCGCAGCGGACAGGAACTCGTCGTCACACCGGCGCGGGCGCTGGCGAAGGGCCGGGAGTTCCGGGTCGCCGTCAGCTACAACGGCATCCCCAAGCAGGTCACCGACCCCGACGGTTCGGCCGACGGCTGGATCCGCACCGACGACGGCGCGTTCGTCGCGGGCGAGCCGCAGGGCGCGATGACCTGGTTCCCGGCGAACAGCCACCCCAAGGACAAGTCGTCGTACGACTTCACGATCACCGTCCCCAAGGGCCGCACCGCCGTCGCCAACGGCGTCCTGCTCGGACAGCACACGTCCGGTGGGCGCACCACCTTCCGGTGGCGGCAGAGCGAGCCGATGGCCGCGTACCTCGCCACCGCCACGGTCGGCAAGTTCAAGGTCGAGCAGTACACCACCCGGGACGGGATCAGGGTGTACAACGCGGTCGACCCGCGCGAGGCGAGCGGCTCGGCGGCCGTGCTGAAGAAGCTGCCGTCGGTCCTGGAGTGGGAGAGCAAGCTGTTCGGGCCGTACCCGTTCCGCTCCGCCGGGTCGATCGTCGACCACGCGCCGAGCGTCGGATACGCGCTGGAGACGCAGGGACGGCCGATCTACGACTCCGCGCCGGACCTCGGCACCCTCGTGCACGAGAACGCCCACCAGTGGTTCGGCGACTCCGTCTCGCTCACCGCCTGGAAGGACATCTGGCTCAACGAGGGCTTCGCCACGTATGCCGAGTGGCTCTACAGCGAGCAGCACGGGGGAGACAGCGCGCAGAAGACCTTCGACGAGCTGTACGCCAAGCCGGCGGGCGACGCGTTGTGGGAGTACCCGCCGGGGGATCCGGGGAGCGGGAAGAACATCTTCGGTGAACCGGTGTACGCGCGCGGTGCGATGACGCTGCACGAGCTGCGCAAGGCCGTGGGGGACGCGGTGTTCTTCCGGATCCTGCGGGCGTGGGCGGGGCAACACCGGTACGGGCACGGGACGACCGCGGAGTTTGTGAAGCTGGCCGAGGGGCAGTCGGGGGTCGACCTCGGGTCTTTGTTCCAGACGTGGTTGTACAAGAAGGGCAAGCCGTAGCGGCGGTTCGGGTGCGGGCCGGTGAGGGCTTGTCGCGCAGTTCCCCCCAGCCTTCGGCCGGGGGGACCCCCAGCGCCCCCCGAAGGGACGCTCCAGTAAACGGGGTTTTGAAGCTGACCAGTTCCTTACATTTCTCGGCCAGAGTCGATCTCATGATCCAACGCAGAACTGCTGTCGCCCTCCTCGCCTCCCCCCTTCTGCTGTCCGGTTGCGGGGGAGGCGCCGAGGCCGCGCAGAGCCGGTCGGACGACGGCCGGGCGGCGCCGGCGGCGGCTTCCCCCACCCCCCGGAGCAGCCCGCAGGACCAGGGCATACCGGGGCTCGGACCGAAGACGCGGGCCGCGATACCGGAGCGGGCGGAACAGGTCGTCGTCGCCTCCGGGCGGGGCAAGGACTCGCCGGTGTCCTCCGTCACCCTCTACGAACGCGACGACAGCACCTGGCAGCGCGGCGCCAGTTGGCCGGCGCACAACGGCAAGGACGGCTGGAGCGAGCACCACATGGCCGGGGACCTGCGCTCGCCCGTCGGGGTGTACGGCCTGACCGACGCCGGCGGCCTGCTGCCCGACCCCGGGAGCAGGCTGCCGTACCACCACTCGAACGGCTTCTACTCGCCGGGGACCGGCTTCGAGGGCGAGCCGCTGGAGGGATCCTTCGACTACGTCGTCGCCATCAACTACAACCGCGAGGCGGGCACCTCGCCGCTCGACTGGACCCGGCCGATGGGTGCCGCGCGCGGAGGTGGCGTCTGGCTGCACGTCGACCACGGCGGCCCCACGCACGCCTGCGTCAGTGTCGCCAAGGCACACATGAGGGAACTGCTGCGCGCCCTCGACCCGCACCGGCATCCGGTGATCGTGATGGGGTACGCCGACTGGCTGGCGCGATAAGCACCTAGGATCCGAACCCGTGTGCGCACATGTGCTGGTCGCCGAGGACGACGAGATGCAGGCCGAGCTGATCCGGCGGTCCCTGCTGGCCGACGGCCACACCGCGACCGTGGTCCACGACGGGGCCGCGGCGCTGGACGCGGCCCGGCGGCTCGGCCCCGACCTGGTCGTCCTCGACCTGATGCTCCCGGTGATCGACGGCTTCGGCGTGTGCCGGGTGCTGCGCGGCGGGGACCCCGAGATCCCGGTGCTGATGCTCACGGCCCGGTCCGACGAGGACGACGTGCTGCTCGGCCTGGAGCTGGGCGCCGACGACTACATGACCAAGCCGTACAGTCCACGCGAGCTGATGGCCCGGATCCGGACGATCCTGCGGCGCAGCGGGCGGACCGCCACCGTCCGGGAGGAGCCCGCCGTGACCGCCGCCGGGATCAGCGTCGACCCGGTACGGCACGAGGTACGCTGCGACGGCGAGCCGGTGGAGGTGACCCCCGCCGAGTTCCAGATCCTGCTCGCCATGGCCGGGGAACCCGACCGGGTGTTCACCCGGCGGCAGTTGCTCCAGTGCACCCGGGGCTTCGACCGGTCCTCCACCGAACGCGCCGTCGACGTCCATGTGATGAACCTGCGCCGGAAGATCGAGGCCGACCCGCGCCGGCCGGTACGGCTGGTGACCGTGTTCGGCGTCGGCTACAAACTGAGCGGCGGCCGGCCGTGACGCCGCGGATACCGTGGCGCAAACGGCTGCTGGTCCGGCTGCTGTTCGCCTCGGTGCTGATCGCCGTCTGCTCCGTGGCCGCCACCGCCTGGCTCGCCGTGACGACCACCACCAGCGCGCTGGAGGAGGAGCAGGGCCAGGACCTCGCCGCCGACAACAAGATCCTCGCCCAGCTCAGCGGCTACGCCTCGGACCACCCCGACTGGGCCGGGGTCGGCCCCACCGTGCGGACACTCGCCGCCAGGACCGGCCGCCGCATCGCGCTGACCACCACCGACCGCACCCTGATCGCCGACTCCGCCCCGCACGACACCCCGCTGCCGCCCCGGCCGGCCGCCGCCGTCGACCCCCTGCACACCGACACCTACACCGAGTTCGGCGCCCAGCTCAGCGGCATCGACCCACGCGCGGTGGGCCCCTTCCGGCTCACGGCGCCGGAGCGCGAGAAGCTGGACGCGGTCGCCGAGAAGGAGCAGGCGTGCTTCGACCGGGTGGGCGTCGCGACCACCGTCCAGCACACCCCGAGCGGCCGGCCGCACGTCGTCCTCGACGACGCGCGGGACGCGCCCCTGGAGTTCAAGTTCGGGTGCGGCAACGTCTACAGCGAGTCGACCGGGCTGCTGAGCGACGCGCTCGGCGCCCCGACCGCCACCGAGACCAAGGCCCTCGCCGCCCTCACGGACCTGGCCCGCCCCTGCCTCCGGGCCAAGGACATGGATCTCGGCGGCTCGCTGTCCCTCACCTACGACACGACGGGACGGAACCCGGTCGCCGGCGGATACCTCGTCACCAGGAAGGGGGCCGGACAGGGAACGGACCAGACGGCGAAGAACTGCGTCCTGGGCGCCCGCCGCACCCAGCTCGAACCCTATGTCGCCCCCGCCGCGGAACTGTTCCTCGGTATCGGCGACCAGACCGCTCCCCGCTTCGACATGTCCCCGGCCAACAAGGCCAGGATCGTCGGCGCGGCCGGACTGGTACTCGCCGTCACGGTCGCCGTCACCGCCGTGGTCGCCACCCGCCTGGTACGGCCGCTGCGCGCGCTGACCCTCGCCGCCCAGCAGCCGCCCGAACTGCACGCCCGGGCACCGGTACGCACCCGCGACGAGACCGGGCTGCTCGCGGAGGCGTTCAACGACCTGACCGAACGCCGGGAACGGCTGGAGGCGCAGCGCCGGGCCATGGTCAGCGACATCGCCCACGAACTGCGCAGCCCGCTCACCAACATCCGCGGCTGGCTGGAGGTCACCCGGGACGGTGTCGTCGACCCCGACCCGGCGCTGCTGGGTTCCCTGCACGAGGAGGCCCTGGTCCTCCAGCGGATCATCGACGACCTCCAGGACCTGGCCGCCGCCGACGCCGGCACCCTGCGGGTGCACCGCGAACCGGTCCGCGCCGCCGACCTGATCGAGCAGGTCGCCGCCGCCCACCGGGTCGCCGCCGACGCGGGCGGGGTCGTCCTGCTGACCGACGCCGACGGCACCGCCTGGCTCGACGCCGACCCGGTGCGGATGCGGCAGGCGCTCGGCAACCTGGTCTCCAACGCGATCCGGCACACCCCCGCCGAGGGGACCGTCACGCTGACCGCCCGTCACGACGGCGAGGACGTCGTCCTCACCGTCACCGACACCGGGCCGGGCATCGCGGCGGCGGACCTGCCGCACGTCTTCGAACGGTTCTGGCGCGCGGAGAAGTCCCGCAGCCGCCGCACCGGGGGCAGCGGCCTCGGACTGCCGATCGTCCGGCACCTGGTCGCCGCCCACGACGGCACCGCCGAGGCGGAGAGCGAGCCGGGCAAGGGAGCCCGGTTCACGCTGCGGCTGCCGGGCGCGGCGACGCCGGCCGACCTCAGCTGATCCGGCGTGCGGCGGCCTTCCTGCGCCGGGTCAGCAGCCGGCGCTCCGCCTCGGTCGTACCACCCCAGATGCCGACGGCCTGCCCCGTGTCCATGGCCCAGCGCAGACACTGCTCCTGAACCGGGCAGCGCTCGCAGACCGCCTTCGCCCGCCGTGTCTGGTGCAGCGAGGGCCCGGTGGTGCCGATCGGGAAGAAGAGGTCGGGATCCTCGTCGCGGCACTCGGCGTGGTCTCGCCAGTTGTCCATCGATGTCACCTGCGATCCAATCGACTCTGCCGTTTCCTGTGCGGATTGCTCCACTCCGGGTCACCGGAGCGGGCACTGCTGAAACGGACAAGTCGCCTGAGATTCGCGGACGTCACTGCTCCCGCAGGCCCCAGGGCGAGCCGTACTCGGTCAGCAGGTCGAGGAACGGGCGGGCCGGGAACGCCTCCGGACCGAGGACGCCCGAGCCCGACCACGCACCGGTTGCCAGGAGTTCGAGGGCGACGACCGGGTTGAGGGCCGTCTGCCAGACCACGGCCTGACAACCGTACTCCGCCATGGACCACTGGTTGTCGACGACGTGGTGGAGATACACCTCGCGCGGCCGTCCGTCGCTGGTGCCGCGCACCCAGGTGCCCGCACAGGTCTTGCCGCGCATGCGCTCGCCCAGGGTCGCCGGGTCGGGCAGCGCGGCGGCGACCACGTCCCGGGGCGAGACCGCCACCGGCCCGCCGGGGCCGGGCACGGTCACCGGGACGGTGCTGTCCAGACCCAGCAGGTGCAGGGTCTTCAGCGTCTCGATGAACTCACCGCCGAGCCCGTACTTGAAGGTGACCCGCCGCGCGTCCACCCAGCGGGGCACGAGCAGCACTTCCTCGTGCTCGACGTTGACGCACTCGACCGGCCCGATCCCGTCCGGGAAGTCGAACACCTCCGGCTCGCTGAAGGGGGCGGTCGTGAACCAGCCGCGTTCCTTCTCGTACACCACGGGCGGGTTGAGGCACTCCTCGATCGTGGTCCAGATGTTGAAGGAGGGCGCGAAGCCGTAGCCGTCCACCGTCAGGTTCGCGCCGTCGCGGATGCCGATCTCCTCGATCTCGTCGAAGAGTTCGTCGGCCGCGTACCGCGCGAACACGTCCGAGAGGCCCGGCTCCACGCCCATGCCGACCAGTGCCAGCGCACCCGCCTCCCGCCACTCCCCGTCCGCCGCGAACTGCTCGTCGCCGAGCTTCACCCCGCACTCCTGGTACGGCCGTTCGGCATGCGGCCGGGACAGCGACATCGCCATGTCGAGATAGTTCGCGCCGGCCGCGCGGGCGGCCCGGAACAGGGGCATGACGAAGCGCGGGTCGGTGGCGTTGAGCAGCACGTCGCAGCCGTGCCGGGCCAGCAGCGCGGCCACGGCCGACTCGTCGCCTGCGTCGACGCGCTCGGCCCGGAACCGGTCGTCGCCGACCGCCGCGACGGCCGCCTCGGCGCGGGCCGGGTCGTGGTCCGCGACCACCATCGCGTCGAAGAACGGACGGCGGGCCGCGATCCGGGTGACGGCGGTGCCCACACCACCGGCTCCCACGAGCAGTACACGCATGGCGAAGTCTCCTTCTCGGACAGAGTGCGAGGTCGGGTACGGGGGCGCCTTGGCCGGAATCAAACGCCGGTCCTTCGCATAAGGTCAATGGCGTTGGCATAAGAACGGCAGGGGAGCACGTCATGCCCAAACAGGTCGTCCCCGAGGACCGGAGGCGCCGGCGCCGCCCGACGCGCGGCGGCACCGTGCTGTCGGAGCGGCTGATCGTCGACACCGCCCTGCGGCTGCTGCGCGAGCACGGCAGCACGGGTCTCACCGCCCGCCGGCTGGGGCTCGCCCTCGACTGCGACCCCAGCACGCTGTACCGCTACTTCCGGGGCATGGACGACCTGACCCTGGCGATCGGCGACGCCCTCATCGGCCGGGCGCTGGCCGGCTGGGCGCCGACCGGTGCGTGGCGCGCGGACCTGCGCGCGATCGGCCTGCGCATCCACGCGCAGTACGTGTCCCATCCGCAGGCGGCCCTGCTGACGGCGAACCGGGTGACCGGCCGGCCCCAGGAACTGGCGGCCGACGAGGCGATCCTGGACGTCCTGCGCACGGCGGGCTTCCCGCTCGCCGAGACCGTCCGCGTCTACCACGCCTTCATCGACCAGACCCTGGCCTTCGCGGCCCTGGACGCGGCGTCCCTGGCCCTGCCGAAGGACTCCCAGCGGGCGGACGAGGCCAAGTGGAGCGAGACCTACGCCGCCCTGCCCCCCACCACCCACCCCCGCATCGCGGAAGCAGCCCCACTACTGGCGAAACGCATGGTGACCAGCGCCTACCCGACAGCGCTGGACATGCTCCTGGACAGCGCAGAACGGTCCTTGTAGAGGGGTCCGGCTGTACCCACGCACCCGCACCCGCCCGACGACAAGCGGCCCCCTACGGCAGGCGCAACGCACCCCCCGCCGTACGCGCCACCGCCTCCGCGACCGCCACCAACGCAGGCGAATCCAGCTTCCACTGCTGCCAGTACAGGGGCACGTCCACCCACGACTCCCGCCCCCCGAGCCGCACCAGCCTCCCGTCCCGCAACCGCGGCTCCGCCTGCGCCTCCGGCACCATCCCCCACCCCAGCCCGGCCGTCACCGCGTCCACGAACCCCTCGGACGTCGGCACGTAGTGCCGCAGCGCACTCGCACCCGCTCCCCCCAGCCGCCGCACGAACCCGTCCTGGAAGTCGTCCACCCGGTCGAACACCATCACCGGCGCCCGGGCGAGCGCCGCCACCAGCGGCCCGGTCACGTGCGCCGCCGCGAACCCCGGCGCCGCCACCGGCAGGTACCGCATCCGCCCGAGCGCCCGCACCGAGCACCCCGGCACCGGATCCGGCGCCGAGGTCACCGCCGCCATCACCAGCCCCTCCCGCAGCAGCGCCGCCGTGTGGTCCTCGTCCTCCCGCCGCAGTTCCACGAAGACCTCCGGCAGACCGGTGAGCGCCCCCAGGAACCAGGTCGCCAGCGAGTCCGCGTTGACCGCGACCGACACCCGGGTCGGCTCCCCGGCGCCGCTCATGCCCAGCTCACCGCGCGCGTCCCGTTCCAGCCGCGCCACCTGCCGGGCGAACCGGACCAGCACCTCGCCCGACTCCGTGGGCCGCACCGGCTTGGTGCGCTGGAGCAGCACCCGGCCGGTGCGCTGCTCCAGCGCCTTCACCCGCTGGCTGACCGCGGACGGCGTCACATGCAGGGCCGCGGCCGCCGCGTCGAACGTGCCCTCGTCGACCACCGCCAGCAGGGTCCGTACCTGGTCGAGGGGAAGCTCCCTCGGCTCCATCGTCCCCTCCCGTCATCAGATTCTCTAAGGGTACGTAAAAATCCTTAGCTGTACGTAAGGTGATCGCTTCCGTAGCGTCGAGGGCATGTCCAGCTCTCTCGCCGCCGCTGCCGCGGGCTTCGGCAGCGGCCTCTCACTGATCGTCGCGATCGGCGCCCAGAACGCCTTCGTCCTGCGCCAGGGCGTCCGCCGGGACGCGGTCCTCGCCGTCGTCGGCATCTGCGCCCTCTCCGACGCCGTCCTCATCTCCCTCGGCGTGGGCGGGGTGGGCGCGGTCGTGGTGGCGTGGCCCGGCGCGGTGCGGGCGGTCGGGCTGATCGGCGGTGCCTTCCTGCTCTGCTACGGCGCCCTGGCCGCCCGCCGGGTCCTGCGCCCCGGCACCGCCGGACTGCGCACCGAGGGCGAGGCGGCCGGTTCCCGGCGCCGGGCGGTCCTCACCTGCCTGGCCCTGACCTGGCTGAACCCGCACGTCTACCTGGACACCGTGTTCCTGCTGGGCTCCCTCGCCGCCGACCGGGGCGACCTGCGCTGGACCTTCGGTCTCGGCGCCGCCCTGGCCAGCCTCTGCTGGTTCACCGCCCTCGGGTTCGGCGCCCGGCTGCTCGGCCGGTACCTCGGAAGACCGGCCGCCTGGCGGGTGCTGGACGGACTGGTGGCGCTGACCATGATCGGCCTCGGCCTGATGCTCGTGACCGGAGCCTGAGCTGCCCGGATCCTGAGCTGCCCGGATCCTCGCGGAGCCGCATCCTGAGACAACCGGTTCGGCGGCTGCGGAAGTTGCTGCGATAGTGAACCCCGAATCGAAAGATGTAGCGAGCATTCAAGAAGACCAGGACGTCCGTGGACACCAGCGAGAGCAGCACCCGATCCGGCACCGATCCTTCCGACGATTCCGCCGGGTCCGCGGCACCTCCGCCCCGGCGCGGCTGGCGCCGCTGGGCGATGGACACCCGCCCGCTGCGCATCCCGGCCTACCGCAGGCTGTGGTCGTCGACCATCGTCACCTCGGTCGGCAGCCAGCTCACCGCGGTGGCCGTGCCCAAGCAGATCTTCGACATCACCGGCTCCTCGGCCTGGGTCGGCGCCGCGAGCCTCGCCGGGCTGCTGCCGCTGATCGTGTTCGCGCTCTGGGGCGGCGCGGTGGCCGACAGCATGGACCGCCGCAAGCTGCTGCTGATCACCAACATCGGGATCGGCGTCACCTCGCTGCTGTTCTGGCTCCAGGCCGCCACCGGCATGGAGTCGGTGGCCGCGCTGATGGTGCTGCTCGCGGTGCAGCAGGCCTTCTGGGGGCTGAACGCGCCCGCCCGTACGGCTTCCATAGCCCGGCTGGTGCCCGAGGCCCAGTTGCCCGCCGCGAACGCCCTGGGCTCCACGGTCATGCAGACCGGGCAGGTGGTGGGGCCGCTGCTCGCCGGTGCCCTCATCCCCGTCATCGGGCTGCCCGAGCTGTACCTGATCGACGCGCTGGCGCTGTGCGTGACGGTGTGGGCGGTCTACCGGCTGCCCGCGCTGCCGCCGCTCGCCGGCCGGGCGACCCGGCGGGCCGGGGTGCGCGAGATCGCGGAGGGGTTCCGCTACATCTCCATGCACAAGGTGCTGCTGCTGTCGTTCCTGGCGGACATCATCGCGATGGTCCTCGGCATGCCCCGCGCCCTGTTCCCGCAGCTGGCGGCCCAGACCTACGGCTCGTACGGCGAAGGCCTCGCGCTCGGTCTGCTGTTCGCGGCGATCCCCGTCGGCGCGGTCCTCGGCGGCCTCTTCTCGGGCACGTTCTCGCGGGCGCGCCGGCACGGCCTGATGGTGATCGGAGCGGTCGTGGGCTGGGGCGCGGCCGTCGCCGGGTTCGGGCTGAGCGCGAACCTCTGGGTCGCCGTCGCCTTCCTGGCCGCGGCCGGGGTCGCCGACATGGTCTCGATGGTCTTCCGGGGCGCGATCCTGCTGTCCGCCGCGACCGACGAGATGCGCGGCCGCATGCAGGGCGTGTTCACGGTGGTGGTCGCCGGTGGACCGCGGCTGGCCGACGTGCTGCACGGCACCGCCGGCTCGGTCTTCGGGCCGCGCGCGGCCGTCGCGGGCGGCGGACTGCTGGTGGTGGTCGTGATGCTGGCCCTGGCCGCCGCCGTCCCCGCACTGCGCCGCTACCGGGTCTGACCGCCTACACCGGCCGTCGGCCGACGTAGGCGTCGAGGAGCTTGCCCCGGGTGATCTCCAGCCGGCTGGCCAGGATCTCGGCGACGGTCCGCACCAGCGACAGACCCAGCAACGGGTCCTCCACGCACAGCGCGAGCACGGCCGCCGCGTCGTACTCGTAGGCCCGCACCCGGCTGAACGCCACCGCGCCGAAGTCCCAGGTGTACGGGGGGAACAGCCACGACCAGCCGAGCAGGTCGCCGGCGCCCAGGCTGGCGACGGTGACCCGCTTGCGGGGCGTCACCTCCTGGTCCAGGTTGACCGCTCCGGACCGGATCACCCAGAAGCGGTCCGCGGTGCCGCCGGCCTCGAAGATCCTGCTGTCCTCCGCGAAGGAGACCTCGTGCGCCAGTTCCATGAGGCGTTCGCGCTGCGCCTGGGGGAGGGCGGTCAGCAGTTTGATGGCTTTGGTCATGGGCGGGGCTCCTCGCCGGCGAGGGTACGGGGGCTTTCCCTACGCCCATTTCAGCCGCTGCCGCCGCGCCGGGCACCTCGAAGGACGGGGCGATCGCCGTCCGGACGGCGCCCGGGCATGAAAAAAGCCCTGGCTGGACGGGGGAGGCCAGCCAGGGCCGTCACTGGTGGTGCGCGGAGGACCCGATGTCGACTCCACGACCACTTATGAGTGAACGGTAAACCATCCGGGGCGGTTCCGTGTACTCGGGAACAGGCTACGTGACCCGTTTCACTTTGGGGAGCCCTTGGCGGTATCGGAAGGGTTTGGCCGCGCCACGACCGGTGAGCCGAGAGTAAGAGGCCCGTACGGACCGGGCCCAGCAGACCTGACGGTCCACCACCCAGGGAGCGAAAGGATGCGCGAACAGTACCTGACCGACACGGCGGTGGCAGCACCCGAGACACACGGGCCACCGCCCCTCCAGCCGGCCGACGCCCGCAGCGCCGTGCGGGGCGCGGTCGCGAGGCGGGCCACGGCGTACGCCGCCGCGGGTCTCGACGACGCGTTGCTCGTCACCTCCGAGCTGGCCACCAACGCGATCCTGCACGGCGGCGGCATCACCGGTTTCGACGTCGACGTCGAGGGATGCGCGGTGCGGGTGTCGATCAGCGACCGCAGCGACGAGGTACCGGTGGCCGAGCGGCCCGTGGACGACCGGCACCGCTGGCGGGCGGGCGGCCGGGGCTGGCCCATCGTGTGCCGCCTGGCACGTGACGTGGAGGTCGCCGGACTGCCCTGCGGGGGCAAGCGGATCACCGCGGTCGTGCCGCTCGCATGACCGCACGGACATGAACTTTCTCCCGGTGGTGTTTGTGCCGGGTGCGACGGGGCAGGCGGAGAGTCGTGCTTCGGACCGGAGGCGCGCGCCGGTGGGAGCAGTGGCTTCACAGCCCCCGGGCCCGACAAGCGGTCCGGACGGTGCTCCCGCGGCGACCCTGACACCCCAGTTCGGGTCGAATCCCGGAACCACGTTCCGGTGATGCCCTGAAATCCACAGTTCAGGAGCGTTTCCGCATGCTCACCGACTTGTCGAACAGCCGTCCCGGCACGCCCGCCACCGACCGCACCGCTCCGGGCACGTCCCGGCGAACGCACGATGACGCCCCTGACACCGCGGCCCTGTTCGCCCGTCTCGCCGCCCTGGAGGACGGGCCCGAGCGGGACGCCCTGCGCGACGAACTGGTCGCCGCCTGGCTGCCCATGGCCCACCGCATCGCCGGCCGCTTCCGCGACCGCGGCGAAGCCGTCGAGGACCTGCGCCAGGTCGCCGCCCTCGGCCTGGTCAAGGCCGTCGACCGCTACGACCCCTCCCGCGGCGCCTTCGAGAGCTACGCCGTGCCCACCATCACCGGCGAGGTCAAGCGCCACTTCCGGGACCGCATGTGGGCCCTGCGGGTGCCCCGCCGCGTCCAGGAACTGCGCAACCGCGTCCGGGTGGCCCGCCGCGTCCTGACCGAGAACCCCGGCGCCCCCGAACCCAGCGTCGCCGACCTGGCCGCCCACACCGGCCTGACCGA
>NZ_JAKQYH010000014.1:0-155221 GCF_022343545.1 Streptomyces arenae | reverse complement strand
CGCCCCCGTCCACACCCCCGCCCCCGTCCCCGCGCCGCCGCCTCCCCGTGGCGAGCGCCGACCTGTCCGCGTCCGTCGCGGTCTTCCTGATCGCCCTGCCGCTGTCCCTCGGCATCGCCCTCGCCACCGGCGCCCCGCTCCAGGCCGGACTGGTGGCGGCGGCCGTCGGCGGCCTGGTGGTCGGGCGGCTCGGTGGCTGCCCGCTCCAGGTCAGCGGCCCCGCCGCCGGGCTGACCGTGGTCACGGCCGATCTGATCCACCGCTACGGCTGGCGGGCGACCTGCGGCATCACCGTGCTCGCCGGACTGGCCCAACTGGGCCTCGGCTGCCTGCGCGTGGCCCGCACCGCACTCGCCGTCAGCCCGGCGGTGGTGCACGGCATGCTGGCCGGCATCGGTGTCACCATCGCCGTCGCCCAGCTGCACATCGTCCTCGGCGGCAACCCGCAGAGCTCGGTCCTGGCCAACGTCCGGGCGCTGCCCGCCCAGTTGGCGAACCTGCATCCGGCCGCCGTGGCGATGAGCGCGCTGACCCTGGCCCTGCTGCTGGGCTGGCCCCGCATCCCCGGGAGACCGGGAGAGCTGCTGCGCAAGGTCCCGGCCGCGCTGGTCGCCGTCACCGGTGCCACCGCCACCGCCGCACTCACCGGACTCACCCTCCCCCGCGTCGACCTGCCCTCCTGGAGCAGCCACGCGCTGGCCGGACTGCCCGAGGGACCGGTGCTCGGCGTCGTCGCGGCCGTGCTCACCACCACGCTGGTGTGCAGCGTGCAGTCGCTGCTGGGCGCCGTCGCCGTGGACAAGCTGGTCGCCGGCCGCCCCGGCGCCCAGTCCCGGGTCGGCCGGTCCGACCTGGACCGGGAGTTGCTGGGACAGGGAGCGGCCAACATCGTCTCCGGGGCGCTCGGCGGGCTGCCGGTCGCCGGGGTCGCGGTGCGCAGTTCGGCGAATGTGCACTCCGGTGCCGTGAGCCGGAACTCCACGATGCTGCACGGCGTTCTCGTAGTAGTCGCCGCGCTGCTGATGGTCCCGGTCCTGGATCTCATCCCGCTCGCCTCACTCGCCGCCCTGGTGATGGCCGTCGGCATCCAGATGGTGTCCCTGCACCACATCCGCACGGTGACCCGCCACCGAGAAGTGCTGGTGTACGCCGTCACCACACTCGGCGTGGTCGCCCTCGGGGTGCTGGAGGGGGTGGTCCTCGGAGTCGCCGTGGCCGTCGCCGTCGCCCTGAACCGCCTCGCCCGCACCCGCATCACGCACGAAGAGAAGGGAGGAGTCCATCACGTACACGTAAGAGGACAGCTGACGTTCCTCGCGGTTCCCCGGCTCAGCAGAGTCCTGCATCTCGTACCCCGAGGCACCCACGCCGTGGTGGAGCTGCACGGCTCGTTCATGGACCACGCGGCGTACGAGTCACTGCGGGACTGGCGCAGGGCCCACACCGCGCAGGGCGGGTCCGCCGAGCTGACCGGCTGCCGGGCGGGCGTCGGCTCACCGGAGTACGGCCACCGGCCGAAGGTCCGCGTACCTCACGGTCCGAGACGCCGGCAGGCCCGGCTCCAGGGCGCCGGACACGAACTCGCCCGCGGGATCAGTGCGTTCCAGCGCGACACCGCGCCCCTCGTGCGGGACGAGCTGGCCCGGCTGGCGCGTGAAGGGCAGCGTCCGTCGCAGCTCTTCCTCACCTGCGCCGACTCCCGGCTCGTCACCTCGATGATCACCTCCAGTGGTCCGGGTGACCTGTTCGTGGTGCGCAACGTCGGCAACCTGGTCCCCCTTCCGGGTGAGGAGAACGGCGACGACTCGGTGGCCGCCGCGATCGAGTACGCGGTGGACGTGCTGAAGGTGCGGTCGATCACGGTGTGCGGGCACTCGGGTTGCGGGGCGATGCAGGCCCTGAGCGAGGCCCCGCAGAACCTGACCGACCCGAGCCCCGCCTCCGACGCCAACCCCAACTCCGGCGCCAGCCCCAACTCCGACTCCAGCCCCCACTCCGGCCCCAGCTTCAACTCCGGCCCCGGCTCGGCCCCCGGCTCCGGGCAGGCGGTGACCCCGCTCTGGCGGTGGTTGCGGCACGGGTTGCCGAGTCTGGCGCGGCTGGCCGACGACAGCCGTCCCCAGGTCCGGCTGGCGGACCGGGCGGCCGTGGACCCGCTGGAGCGGCTCTGCCTGACCAATGTGGTCCAGCAGCTGGAGCATCTGCGGGCCCACGGTTCGGTGGCACGGGCGCTGGACGCCGGCGAACTGGAGCTGCACGGGATGTACTTCCATGTGGGTGACGCGCAGGCGTATCTGCTGGGCCGCTACGAAGGTGAGGATGAGGTGGAGGTGTTCGAGGGGGTGCCGGGCGCGGAGGAGCTGCCCAGCCCGGCCTGAGGTGGGGCCGGCGCGGGCCTGTCGGTCCCGTCCGGGCCGGCTCGGGCGACCGGGGTGCGCCCTCCCCGCCCCCACAGGTCTAAACCAATATTCCGACGGCCCTTGTCACCGGCCCCCCAGGTCTGATGAGCTGTGTGGCCTGGGACACAACGGACACGGGGACACCCTGCGAAAGGGAGATGTCGTGAGCAACGAAAGCCTGGCCAACCTCTTGAGGGAGGAGCGACGCTTCGCGCCGCCCGCTGACCTGGCCGCGAACGCCAATGTCAGGGCCGAGGCGTACGAGGAGGCCAAGGCTGACAGGCTCGGCTTCTGGGCCACGCAGGCCCGTCGGCTGACCTGGGCCAAGGAGCCGACCGAGACACTGGACTGGTCGAACCCGCCGTTCGCGAAATGGTTCAAGGACGGCGAGCTCAACGTCGCGTACAACTGCGTGGACCGGCACGTGGAGGCCGGCAACGGCGACCGGGTCGCCATCCACTTCGAGGGCGAGCCGGGCGACAGCCGCGCGATCACCTACGCCGAGCTGAAGGACGAGGTGTCCAGGGCCGCCAACGCCCTGCTGGAGCTGGGGGTCCAGGCCGGGGACCGGGTCGCGATCTACATGCCGATGATTCCGGAGACGGCGGTCGCGATGCTCGCCTGCGCCCGGATCGGCGCCGCGCACTCGGTCGTCTTCGGCGGCTTCTCGGCGGACGCGCTCGCCACCCGTATCCAGGACGCGGACGCACGGGTCGTCATCACCTCCGACGGCGGCTACCGGCGTGGCAAGCCGTCCGCGCTCAAGCCCGCCGTGGACGAGGCGGTCGCCAAGGCCGGCAACGTGGAGCACGTGCTGGTGGTCCGCCGTACCGGGCAGGAAGTGGCCTGGGACGACACGCGGGACGTGTGGTGGCACGAGGTCGTCGACCGGCAGCCGGCCGAGCACACGCCCGAGGCCTTCGGCGCCGAGCACCCGCTGTTTATCCTCTACACGTCCGGGACCACGGGTAAGCCGAAGGGCATCCTGCACACCTCGGGCGGCTACCTCACCCAGACGTCGTACACGCACTGGGCGGTCTTCGACCTCAAGCCGGAGACCGACGTGTACTGGTGCACGGCCGACGTCGGCTGGGTCACCGGCCACTCCTACATCGTCTACGGGCCGCTCGCCAACGGCGCCACGCAGGTGATGTACGAGGGCACCCCGGACACCCCGCACCAGGGCCGGTTCTGGGAGATCGTGCAGAAGTACGGGGTGACGATCCTGTACACGGCGCCGACCGCGATCCGCACGTTCATGAAGTGGGGCGACGACATCCCCGCGAAGTTCGACCTGTCCTCCCTGCGGGTCCTCGGCTCCGTCGGTGAGCCCATCAACCCCGAGGCCTGGATCTGGTACCGCAAGCACATCGGCGCCGACCGCACCCCGATCGTGGACACCTGGTGGCAGACCGAGACCGGCGCGATGATGATCACGCCGCTGCCGGGCGTCACCGCGACCAAGCCCGGTTCCGCGCAGACCCCGCTGCCCGGCATCTCGGCCACCGTCGTGGACGACGAGGCGAACGAGGTGCCCGACGGCGGTGGCGGCTACCTGGTGCTGACCGAGCCGTGGCCGTCGATGCTCCGCACGATCTGGGGCGACGACCAGCGGTTCCTGGACACGTACTGGTCCCGGTTCGAGGGCAGGTACTTCGCCGGTGACGGCGCGAAGAAGGACGACGACGGCGACATCTGGCTGCTCGGCCGGGTGGACGACGTGATGCTGGTCTCCGGGCACAACATCTCCACCACCGAGGTGGAGTCGGCGCTCGTCTCCCACCCGTCGGTCGCCGAGGCCGCCGTGGTGGGCGCGGCGGACGAGACGACGGGGCAGGCGATCGTCGCCTTCGTGATCCTGCGCGGCACCGCGGACGCCGAGGACGAGGGCCTGGTCGGCGAGTTGCGCAACCACGTCGGCGCCACCCTGGGCCCGATCGCCAAGCCGAAGCGGATCCTGCCGGTCCAGGAGCTCCCGAAGACCCGCTCCGGCAAGATCATGCGCCGGCTGCTCCGGGACGTCGCCGAGAACCGCCAGCTCGGTGACGTGACCACGCTGACGGACTCGACCGTCATGGACCTCATCCAGGCGAAGCTCCCCGCGGCACCCAGCGAGGACTGAGCCCCCGCACCCCGGGAGGGCGTCCGGCGCGAAAGGCGCCGGGCGCCCTTTTTGCACCTACCGTGAGATCACCTGGCGACCCCGCGGCACCTTAGGTAAACTAAGCAAAACAGCGTGACCCAAGGTGTGCCGGGAAGTCTGGTCGGCAAGTAGTCCCGTCCTGCCCACCGACCGAAGGCCCCTCGTGTCCGCGCCTCGCACCACCCCCGCCCGCAAGGTCCTCGACCGGCTCTCGCTGCCGGAGCGCACCTTCGTGCTGGACGCGCTGCGGACCGAGACCGTCGGCGGGGTACTGCTCCTGATCGCCGCGATCGCCGCACTGCTCTGGGCGAACATCCCGGCGCTGCACCAGAGCTACGAGACCGTCAGCCATTTCCAGCTGGGCCCCGGCACCTTCGGCCTGCACCTCTCCGTCGCCCACTGGGCCGCCGACGGCCTGCTCGCGATCTTCTTCTTCGTCGCCGGCATCGAGCTCAAGCGGGAGCTGGTCGCCGGTGACCTGCGCGAGCCCAGGGCAGCCGTCCTGCCGGTGGTCGCCGCGCTGTGCGGCATGGCCGTACCGGCGCTCGTCTACACCCTCACCAACCTGGCCGGCGGCGGCTCCACGCAGGGCTGGGCGGTGCCGACGGCCACCGACATCGCGTTCGCGCTGGCCGTGCTCGCGGTCATCGGGACCTCCCTGCCGAGCGCGCTGCGCGCGTTCCTGCTCACCCTCGCCGTGGTCGACGACCTGTTCGCCATCCTGATCATCGCGGTCTTCTTCACCGAACGGATCGACTTCGCCGCGCTCGGCGGCGCGGTCCTCGGCCTCGCCGTCTTCTGGCTGCTGCTGCGGAAGGGCGTGCGCGGCTGGTACGTGTACGTCCCGCTCGCGCTCGTGATCTGGGCGCTGATGTACAACAGCGGCGTGCACGCGACGATCGCCGGGGTCGCCATGGGCCTGATGCTGCGCTGCACCACCCGCGAGGGTGAGGAGCACTCGCCCGGTGAGCACATCGAGCATGTGGTGCGGCCGCTGTCGGCGGGGCTGGCGGTGCCGCTCTTCGCGCTCTTCAGCGCCGGTGTGACGGTGTCCAAGGGCGAGCTCGCAGACGTGTTCGGCAGGCCCGAGACGCTCGGGGTGGTCCTCGGGCTGGTCGTCGGCAAGACGGTCGGGATCTTCGGCGGCTCCTGGCTGACGGTCCGCTTCACCCGGGCCTCGCTCGGCGAGGACCTCGCCTGGGGCGACGTCTTCGCGGTCGCCTCGCTCGCCGGGATCGGCTTCACCGTGTCGCTGCTGATCGGCGGACTCGCCTTCGAGGGCGACGCCCTCCTCACGGACGAGGTCAAGGCGGCCGTGCTCACCGGATCGCTGATCGCGGCCCTGTGTGCCACCGTGCTGCTGAAGATACGCAACGCCCGCTACCGCCGGCTGGTCGAGGCCGAGCAGCGGGACGAGGACCGCGACGGCATCCCGGACGTCTACGAACAGGACGACCCGGCCTACCACCTGCGGATGGCCGAGATCTACGACCGCAAGGCCGCCGAACACCGCCGGATCGCCGCCGAGAAGGCAGCCGGGAAAGCCACCCGGTAGCCGCTTTCCCGGCCGTGCCGAAGGTACGACGCGCTTGCCGAAGTACCGGGCGGGGCAGGCGAGCAGGGCGGCCGTCCGGCATGATCTGACGAGACGGTACAAAAGACGATGACAAGTACGCAGAGGGAGACCGCGATGAGCGCACCCGACGGCAGCCCGGTCGGTGCCGAACGCAGCATCGGCCAGTTGTTCGCCTCGGCCACGGCCGAGATGTCGGCGCTGGTGCACGACGAGATCGCGCTGGCCAAGGCCCAGCTGAAGCAGGACGTCAAGAAGGGCGCGACGAGCGGTGGCGCGTTCTCCGCGGCCGGCGTGCTGCTGCTGTTCTCCCTGCCGATGCTCAACTTCGCACTGGCGTACGGCATTCGGACCTGGAGCCACTGGAATCTCGCGATCTGCTTCCTGCTCTCCTTCGCGGCGAACGTCCTGGTGGCCGCCGCCCTCGCGCTGATCGGCGTGGTGTTCGCGAAGAAGGCCAAGAAGAGCCAGGGCCCGCAGAAGGTGGCCGCCTCGATGAAGGAGACGGCGGGCGTGCTGCAGAACGCCAAGCCGCACCCCCGCCCGGAGCTCCCCCGGGACGACGTGCCGGCCATCGAGGCTGTGGGACGCTCGACCTCATGACGGATCCCGCACCCTCGGCCATCCGGCCGGAGGGCCCCTGGACGCACCGGGACGTCGCCGCGAACGGCGCCCGCTTCCACATCGCCGAGCTCGGCGACGGCCCGCTGGTCATGCTGGTGCACGGCTTCCCGCAGTTCTGGTGGGCCTGGCGACACCAGATGGTCGCACTCGCCGACGCGGGTTTCCGGGCCGTCGCCATGGACCTCAGGGGCGTCGGCGGCAGCGACCGCACCCCGCGCGGCTACGACCCGGCCAACCTCGCCCTCGACATCACCGGCGTGATCCGCTCCCTGGGCGAGCCGGACGCGGCGCTGGTCGGCCACGACCTCGGCGGCTACCTGGCGTGGACGGCGGCGGCGATGCGCCCCAAGCTGGTACGACGGCTCACGGTCGTGTCCATGCCGCACCCGCGGCGCTGGCGCTCCGCGATGCTCCGGGACCGCCGGCAGTCCGCCGCCGCCTCCTACATCTGGGGGTTCCAGCGCCCCTGGATCCCCGAGCGGCAGCTCACCGCCGACGACGGCGCCCTGGTCGGCCGGCTGATCCGGGACTGGTCCGGGCCGCGGCTGCCCGAGGACAAGGCGGTGGAGACGTACCAGCGGGCGATGTGCGTCCCGTCCACCGCGCACTGCTCGATCGAGCCCTACCGCTGGCTGGTGCGGTCGCTGGGCCGCCCGGACGGCATCCAGTTCAACCGCCGGATGAAGCGCCCGGTGCGGGTGCCGACCCTGCACCTGCACGGCTCCCTGGACCCGGTGGCCCGTACCCGCAGCGCGGCCGGATCCGGTGAGTACGTCGAAGCGCCGTACCGCTGGCGGCTGTTCGACGGGCTCGGGCACTTCCCGCACGAGGAGGACCCGGTGGGCTTCTCCACCGAGCTGATCAACTGGCTGAAGGACCCCGAACCCGATCGGTGACCGCGCCGATGCGCCCGGTATCCGGATCTGGACACCTGTTCTACGAACGGCCACATGCCCCGCGCATAGGCCGATTGGGGCGCACGCGGGCGGTTATCGACCTTGGGGCGGGGGCAGACGTCGGGGTATGGGCTGGACGCACGACTACAGTGACGCACCCCGAAACCGCCGTACGACGGGCGGTCTGAACCCTCACCGAGGAGCTGCCCCGCAGCTGCCGGGCACGGACCTCAGGGTGGGTATTCCGCATATCCTGCGCCGCCGGGCCCGCTGGGTCTCGGTACGTCTGCGCCACACCCGCGGCTGATCCCTCCGAGGGCCCCGACGGGGTTCTAGAGGGCGCAGCTGTCGGTGTCCACCTGCTGGTTCGCGGTACGGCCGCGGGCGATGTCCGGCCGGATCTCGTTCGCCGTCAGCGCGTACCCGGTGTCGGCGTCGTCCAGCGACTTCGCGAACACGACCCCGTACACCCGGCCCTCGGGCGTGAGCAGGGGGCCGCCGGAGTTGCCCTGGCGGACGGTCGCGTACAGCGAGTAGACATCGCGGCCGACGGTGCCGCGGTGGTAGATGTCCGGGCCGTTGGCGGTGATACGGCCGCGCACCCGGGCGGCGCGCACGTCGTACGACCCGTTCTCCGGGAAGCCGGCGACGATCGCGCTGTCGCTGGTCTCGGCGTCCTTCGTGGCGAACTTCAGCGCCTTCGCGCGCAGGTTGGGCACGTCCAGTACGGCGATGTCGCGCTGCCAGTCGTAGAGGACCACCTTGGCGTCGTACCTGCGGCCCTCGCCGCCGATCTGGACGGTGGGCTCGTCGACCCCGCCGACCACGTGCGCGTTGGTCATCACGCGGCGGTCGGCGAAGACGAAGCCGGTGCCCTCCAGGATCTTGCCGCAGCTCTGCGCGGTGCCCGTCACCTTGACGATGGACCGCTTCGCCCCGGTGGCCACCGCGCTGTTGGCGAGGGCGGGGTCGGGCGGCGAGACGTCGGTGATGGGCTCGTTGGCGAAGGGGCTGAAGACCTGCGGGAAGCCGTTCTGCGCGAGGACCGCGGAGAAGTCCGCGAACCAGGTGTCGGCCTGGTTGGGCAGTGCTCTGGACACTCCGAGGAGCACCTTGGAGCTGCGGACCTCCTTGCCGAGCGTCGGCAGGGTGGTGCCCGCGAGGGCGGAGCCGATCAGCCAGGCGACGAGCAGCATCGCCACCACGTTGACGAGCGCGCCCCCGGTGGCGTCCAGCGCGCGGGCCGGGGACCAGGTGATGTACCGGCGCAGCTTGTTGCCCAGGTGGGTGGTGAGGGCCTGGCCGACGGAGGCGCAGACGATGACGACGACCACGGCGACCACGGCGGCGGTCGTGCTCACCTCGGCCTTGTCGGTCACCGCGTCCCAGATGACGGGCAGAGTGTAGACGGCGACGAGTCCGCCGCCCAGGAAGCCGATCACCGACAGGATGCCGACCACGAACCCCTGGCGGTAGCCGACGATCGCGAACCACACGGCGGCGACCAGCAACAGGATGTCCAGCACATTCACGGGGATCACCCTGTCATGACCGCCAGTCGAGCGGGACCAGCTTCTCGCGGTCCCAGGCGCGCTCCCATCCCGCGTAGTGCAGCAAGCGGTCGATCACTCCGGCCGTGAACCCCCACACCAAGGTCGATTCGACCAGGAATGCCGGACCTCGGTGGCCGCTGGGGTGTTCCGCGGTGGCCCGGTTGGCCGGATTCGTGAGATCCGCCACGGGGACCCTGAAGACCCGCGCCGTCTCGTTCGGATCGACCACGCCCACCGGGCTCGGTTCGCGCCACCAGCCCAGCACCGGGGTCACCACGAAGTGGCTCACCGGGATGTAGAGCCTCGGCAGCACCCCGAACAGCTGGACGCCGGCCGGATCCAGCCCGGTCTCCTCCTCGGCCTCACGGAGAGCGGCCCGCAGCGGCCCGTCGGCCTTCGGGTCGCCGTCCTCCGGGTCGAGGGCGCCGCCCGGGAACGAGGGCTGCCCGGCGTGCGAGCGCAGCGAACCGGCCCGCTCCATCAGCAGCAGCTCGGGGCCTTCCGGGCCCTCGCCGAAGAGGATCAGGACGGCCGACTGCCGCCCGGTGCCGTTCTCCGGCGGCAGGAAGCGGCTCAGCTGGAGCGGCTTGACCGTCTCGGCGGCCCGCACCACCGGCTCCAGCCAGGCCGGCAGGCCCTCCTTGCTGAGGGCCACGCTCGCGCGCGGCCCGTCGGTGCCTGCCCTGCTGCTGTGTGTCACGGCATCCCCCGTCCTGCCCTGCTCCCCCGGCCTGCCCGTTCCAACGCCCGAAGACTCCTTGATCGTTCCGTCCGTCGCCCCTCAGAAAGTCCCTAGGTCATGTCCCTGGTTCTTTGGGTCATGCCCCCGGTACCGCGCCCAGCGGCGGCGCCGGCCTGCCGCCCGCGTCCAGATACGCCTGCGGGGGCTTGAGTCGCTGGCCGGGGAAGCCGCCCTTCTCGTACTTGAGCAGCTTCTTCGCCTTCTCCGGGTCGGTCTCGCCCTCGCCGTAGGCCGGACAGAGCGGAGCGATCGGGCAGGCACCGCAGGCGGGCTTGCGGGCGTGGCAGATCCGGCGGCCGTGCCAGATCACGTGGTGCGAGAGGTCGGTCCAGTCGGCCTTGGGGAAGAGCGCGCCGACGGCCGCCTCGATCTTGTCGGGCTCGGTCTCCGCGGTCCACCGCCACCGGCGGACCAGGCGCTGGAAGTGCGTGTCCACGGTGATGCCGGGGCGGCCGAACGCGTTGCCGAGCACCACGAAGGCGGTCTTGCGGCCGACGCCGGGCAGCTTGACCAGGTCTTCGAGCCGGCCCGGGACCTCACCGCCGAACTGCTCCACCAGGCCCTTGGAGAGCCCTATCACCGACTTCGTCTTGGCCCGGAAGAACCCGCACGGCCGGAGGATCTCCTCGACCTCCTCCGGGTTGGCGGCGGCCAGGTCCTCGGGGGTGGGGTACCTGGCGAAGAGCGTCGGGGTGGTCTGGTTGACCCTGAGGTCGGTGGTCTGGGCCGACAGCACCGTGGCGACCAGGAGCTGGAAGGGGTTCTCGAAGTCCAGCTCGGGGTGGGCGTACGGATACACCTCGGCGAGCTCGCGGTTGATCCGCCGGGCGCGGCGGACGAGCGCGGTGTGCGACTCGGCCTTCCCGGGGACGCGCGGCGCCTCGGTCTTCTCCACCGCGGCCTTCTTAGCCACGGTCTTCACGGCGGCCTTCTTAGCCGCGGTCTTCACGGCGGTCTTCTTCGCCGCGGCCTTCTTCGCCGGGACGCTTTTCGCCGGGGCCTGTTCCACCGCCGCCTTCTTCACGGCTTTTGCCGGTTTTTTCGAAATTTTCGGTTCGCTGAGGGCGGCATCGGACCCTTGTTCGCCGACAGCGGAATCACGACGTACAGCCACCCACCCAGCCCCTTGTCCTGTGTTCTCACCGGCGATTTGGACACCCGGCCAGCCTAAAGCCCGACACCGACATGTGCCCCGGACCCGGAAGATCAGCCCCCGATTGGACCCCTGCCGCTTACCTCGGGACACCGGTGCGGCATCCTTGTGACAGATCACACTGTTTGGACGGTCCGGCAAAATGGGGAGCACGGTCCCCTGGTACCACGGGGAGCAAGATCCCCTGAGCAGGTCGACAAGGAGAGAACTCGTGGACGACGTTCTGCGGCGCAACCCGCTCTTCGCGGCGCTCGATGACGAGCAGTCCGCGGAGCTGCGTGCCTCCATGAGTGAGGTGACCCTCGCCCGAGGTGACTCCCTGTTCCACGAGGGCGACCCGGGCGACCGGCTGTACGTCGTCACCGAGGGCAAGGTAAAGCTCCACCGCACCTCCCCCGACGGCCGCGAGAACATGCTCGCCGTCGTCGGCCCCGGCGAGCTGATCGGCGAGCTGTCGCTGTTCGACCCGGGCCCGCGGACGGCGACCGCCACCGCGCTCACCGAGGTCAAGCTGCTCGGCCTCGGCCACGGCGACCTCCAGCCCTGGCTGAACGCCCGCCCCGAGGTGGCCACCGCCCTGCTGCGTGCGGTCGCCCGTCGGCTGCGCAAGACCAACGACGCCATGTCCGACCTGGTCTTCTCCGATGTGCCGGGCCGTGTCGCGCGCGCCCTGCTGGACCTCTCCCGCCGCTTCGGCGTGCAGTCCGAGGAGGGCATCCACGTCGTCCACGACCTCACGCAGGAGGAGCTGGCCCAGTTGGTCGGCGCGTCCCGCGAGACCGTGAACAAGGCGCTGGCCGACTTCGCCCAGCGCGGCTGGCTGCGCCTGGAGGCGCGGGCCGTGATCCTGCTGGACGTCGAGCGACTGGCCAAGCGGTCCCGCTGAACCGAGCCCGAACCCACGCCACATGACTCAGGGTCCCGCCTCCGTGAGACGGGAGGACCCTGAGTCATGCCGCGGGCTCGACTCCCTGGACTTCATCGAGCGCGAGGGCTCGCACGCGCGCGTGGGGCCCGTCTTCCGTCCCGTCGTCACCGCCGCTCGTGACCGGCTCCTGGAGGCCTTCGGGGCGCGGCTGGACAGCGCGTACCTCTACGGTTCGATCCCCCGCGGCACCGCGCGCGTGGGCCGCAGCGACCTGGACCTGGTGGCCGTCCTGCGCGAGGAGCCGGCCGACGCCGACCGGGACACGACCCGCGCCCTGGGCCGGGCCCTGGACGAGGTGTTCCCCGAGATCGACGGGGTTGGGACCCTGCTCTTCTCCCGCGCGCGGGTGCTCAGCGAGCTGGAGCGGTACGACATCGGCTGGTTCGTCGCCTGTCAGTGCACCCCGCTGCTCGGGGAGGACCTCGCCGAGTTCCTGCCCCGCTACCGCCCCGACTCCCTGCTCGCCCGCGAGACCAACGGCGACCTGGCGCGGCTCCTGCCGCGCTGGCGGAACAGGATCGCGGCCGCCGAGGGCACCGAGGAGGCCCTGCGGCCCCTGGTGCGCTTCATGTCACGGCACCTGGTCCGCACCGGCTTCACCCTCGTCATGCCCCGCTGGAACGGCTGGACGAGTGACCTTCGGGAGATGGCCGAGGCGTTCGCCGGCTACTACCCCGACCGGGGCGAACAGCTGCGCCGGGCGGCCGAGTCGGGATACGAGCCGGTCGGTGACGGGGCGGTCCTGCGGTCGTACGTGGACGACCTCGGCCCCTGGCTCGCGGACGAGTACGCGCGCGTGCACGGCGTGAAGACCCCGAGGCCGCCCGGCTGGGACTGACCTTGGGGGCCGCCACGACCGCCGGGGCCACCGGGATCGTCGGCGGCCTTGGCCGGTGGTCGGTCAGATCAGCCCGTGTTCGCTGAGGTACTCCAGCTGGGCCCGTACCGACAGTTCCGCCGCGGGCCACAGGGAGCGGTCCACGTCGGCGTAGACGTGGGCGACGACCTCGGCGGGGCCGCGGTGGCCGTTCTCGACCGCCGTCTCCACCTGGGCGAGCCGGTGGGCGCGGTGGGCCAGGTAGAACTCCACGGCGCCCTGGGCGTCCTCCAGGACCGGGCCGTGGCCCGGCAGGACGGTGTGCACGCCGTCGTCGACCGTCAGCGAGCGCAGCCGCCGCAGCGAGTCCAGGTAGTCGCCCAGGCGGCCGTCCGGGTGCGCCACCACCGTCGTACCGCGTCCCAGGACCGTGTCGCCGGTGAGGACCGCGCGGTCGGCCGGGAGGTGGAAGCAGAGCGAGTCGGCGGTGTGGCCGGGGGTGGGGACGACCCGCAGCTCCAGTCCGCCGGTCGTGATCACGTCACCGGCGGCGAGGCCCTCGTCGCCGAGGCGGAGCGCGGGGTCGAGGGCACGCACGCGCGTGCCGGTCAGTTCCGCGAAGCGCACGGCGCCCTCGGCGTGGTCCGGGTGGCCGTGGGTGAGCAGGGTGAGGGCGACGCGCTTGCCGGCCTTCTCCGCGGTGTCCACGACCGCGCGCAGGTGGTCCTCGTCCAGGGGACCCGGGTCGATCACCACGGCCAGGTCGGAGTCGGGCTCGGCGACTATCCAGGTGTTGGTGCCGTCCAGGGTCATCACGGAGGCGTTGGGCGCCAGCACGTTGACGGCCCGCGCGGTGGCCGGCCCCGAGAGGACCGCGTCCCGCGGCTGGCCGGGCAGGGCTGCTGCGTTCGTCATGCGGGGCCTCCGGCGATGGGTCCTGCGACGGGTCCTGGGACAGGTCCCGGGACAGGTCCCGTGATGGGTCCCGTGATGGGTCCTGCGATGGGTTCCGCCGCGGGGGCGGTCGCTATGTGCTTGGTGAACTCGTCGTGGCCCGGCCAGGTCAGGACGATCTCGCCGTCCTGGAGACGGGCCCGGGCCAGGACCGGCGTCATGTCCCGTGCGGGGGCCACCGCGAGCGTCTCGGCGGCGGTGGCGTACGGCGTGAGCTGGCGCAGGGTCGCGATGGTGGGCGGCATCATCAGCAGTTCGCCCCGGTCGTAGCCGGCGGCGGCCGCCGTGGGGCGGATCCAGACCGTACGGTCGGCCTCCGTGGAGGCGTTGCGGGTGCGCTGGCCCGCGGGCAGGGCGGCGACGAAGAACCAGGTGTCGTAGCGGCGGGTCTCGAACTCCGGGGTGATCCAGCGCGTCCAGGCGCCCAGCAGGTCCGAGCGCAGGACCAGGCCCCGCCGGTCCAGGAACTCCGCGAAGGACAGCTCACGGGCGACCAGGGCGGCGCGGTCGGCCTCCCAGTCGTCGCCGGTGGTGTCTCCGACGACCTGGTCGGGGGCCGGGCCCGCGAGCAGGACGCCCGCCTCCTCGTAGGTCTCCCGTACGGCCGCGCAGACGATCGCCTGGGCGCCCGCCTCGTCGACCCCCAGCCGCTCGGCCCACCACGCGCGCGTGGGGCCCGCCCAGCGGACCTGGTGGTCGTCGTCGCGCGGGTCGACACCGCCGCCCGGATACGCGTACGCGCCTCCGGCGAAGGCCATGGAGGCGCGTCTGCGCAGCATGTGGACGACAGGACCGTCCGGAGTGTCCTTCAGGAGCAGCACGGTCGCCGCGCGCTTCGGCGGCACCGGTACGAGGGTGCCCTCCGTGTGTGCGCGGATGCGGTCCGGCCACTCCGGGGGATACCACTGTCCATCGGCCATTACCGGAGGCTATCCCCTGGTGCGCGAATGTTCGAGGGGTGGCCTGTGGCGTTCCCGTCACGGCTCACGGCTCGCAGATCACCGCTCAGGGCCCAGCGCTCACCGCTCAGTGCTCACTGCTCCTTGGTCACCGCTCCGCGCTCACCGCTTCGTGGTCACCGCTCAGTGCTCACCGAAGTGGCTTACGGCGTCAGCTCGACCTGGACCTCGACCTCGACCGGCGCGTCCAGCGGCAGCACCGCGACGCCGACCGCGCTGCGCGCGTGCACGCCCTTGACGCCGAGCACCTCGCCGAGCAGTTCGCTGGCACCGTTGATGACACCCGGCTGCCCGGTGAAGTCGGCGGCGGAGGCGACGAAGCCGACGACCTTCACCACGCGCGCGATCCGGTCCAGGTCGTCGACGACGGACTTCACGGCGGCCAGGGCGTTCAGCGCGCAGGTGCGGGCGAGTTCCTTGGCCTCCTCCGCGGTGACCTCGGCACCCACCTTGCCGGTGACCGGGAGCTTGCCGTCGACCATCGGCAGCTGGCCGGAGGTGTAGACGTACGCGCCCGAGCGCACGGCCGGCTGGTAGGCGGCGAGCGGCGGGACGACCGCGGGCAGCGTGAGTCCGAGTTCGGCCAGCCTGGCCTCCACGGCGCTCATCAGGGCTTCTCCCGCTTCAGGTAGGCCACGAGCTGTTCGGGGTTGTTGGGCCCGGGCACGACCTGGACGAGCTCCCAGCCGTCCTCGCCCCAGGTGTCCAGAATCTGCTTCGTGGCATGGACGAGCAGCGGCACGGTTGCGTATTCCCACTTGGTCATGCGGCCGACTTTATCCGCTGGCGAGCACGGGGCAGACGTACGACCGTGAGCAGCGTTATCCACAGCCTCCCGCGTGAGTGTCCGGCCGACTGGTTAGGCTCGAAGACGTGAGCAGGCTCCAGGTCGTCAGCGGCAAGGGCGGGACCGGAAAGACGACGGTCGCCGCCGCACTCGCGCTGGCCCTCGCGACCGAGGGGAAGCGGACGCTTCTCGTGGAGGTCGAGGGCCGGCAGGGCATCGCCCAGCTCTTCGAGACGGAGGCGTTGCCCTATGAGGAGCGGAAGATCGCGGTCGCGCCGGGAGGCGGTGAGGTGCACGCGCTCGCCATCGATCCCGAACTGGCCCTTCTGGACTACCTCCAGATGTTCTACAAGCTCGGCGGGGCGGGGCGGGCGCTGAAGAAGCTGGGCGCGATCGACTTCGCGACCACCGTCGCGCCCGGTCTGCGGGACGTCCTCCTGACCGGCAAGGCGTGCGAGGCGGTGCGCCGGAAGGACAAGGCAGGGCGGTTCATCTACGACTACGTGGTGATGGACGCCCCGCCGACGGGCCGCATCACCCGCTTCCTGAACGTCAACGACGAGGTGGCCGGGCTGGCCAAGATCGGCCCTATACACAATCAGGCGCAGGCCGTCATGCGGGTGCTGAAGTCCAAGGAGACGGCTGTGCACCTGGTCACACTCCTCGAGGAGATGCCGGTCCAGGAGACCGCCGACGGCATCGCCGAACTGCGGGCCGCGCGGCTGCCGGTGGGCCGGGTCATCGTGAACATGGTCCGGCCCGAGGTGTTGGACGCCGCCGACCTGGAACTCGTACGCACCGTGCCGCGCACCGCCGTGGCGCAGGCGCTGTCGGGTGCCGGGCTCGGCGGGGCACGGCGCGGCGGCAAGGCCGGGCAGCTGGTGGACCCGCTGCTGGCGCAAGCCGCCGAGTACGCCGAGCGGTACGCGCTGGAACACGAGCAGCGGGCGGTGCTGGCCGAGCTGGACCTGCCCCGGCACGAACTGCCGCTGCTCGCCGAGGGGATGGACCTGGCGGGCCTGTACGAACTCGCCACCGAGCTGCGGGAACAGGGGATGTCATGACTCCGGATCCGGACCCGGCACAGGACCCGACCCGGGACTCGGCACAGGCGCCGGTCCAGGAGCCGGCCCAGGACGGCACGCGCCGGCTGGCGCACGCGCCCGTGCTGGACGTCGACCCGCTGCTGGACGACCCGACGACCCGGATCGTGGTGTGCTGCGGCTCGGGCGGGGTCGGCAAGACGACCACCGCGGCGGCGCTGGGGCTGCGGGCGGCCGAGCGGGGCCGCAAGGTGGTGGTGCTGACCATCGACCCGGCCAAGCGGCTGGCCCAGTCCATGGGCATCGACTCGCTCGACAACGTGCCGCGGCGGGTGAAGGGCACCGACGGCGACGGCGAACTGCACGCCATGATGCTGGACATGAAGCGCACCTTCGACGAGGTCGTGGAGGCGCACGCGGACGCCGAGCGGGCGGCCGCCATCCTCGCCAACCCGTTCTACCAGTCGCTCTCGGCGGGTTTCGCGGGCACGCAGGAGTACATGGCGATGGAGAAGCTGGGCCAGCTGCGGGCCCGGGACGAGTGGGACCTGATCGTCGTGGACACCCCGCCCTCCCGCTCCGCGCTGGACTTCCTGGACGCGCCGAAGCGGCTCGGCTCCTTCCTGGACGGCCGGCTGATCCGGCTGCTGACCGCACCGGCCAAGCTGGGCGGCCGCGCGGGCATGGCCTTCCTGAACGTGGGGATGTCGATGATGACCGGCACGCTGGGCAAGCTGCTCGGCGGGCAGCTGCTGAAGGACGTGCAGACGTTCGTGGCCGCGATGGACACGACGTTCGGCGGGTTCCGTACGCGCGCGGACGCGACGTACAAGCTGCTCCAGGCGCCCGGTACGGCGTTCCTGGTGGTGGCGGCCCCGGAGCGGGACGCGCTGCGCGAGGCCGCGTACTTCGTGGAGCGGCTCGCCGCGGAGGACATGCCGCTGGTCGGTCTGGTCCTCAACCGTGTCCACGGCAGCGGCGCCGACCGGCTGTCCGCCGAGCGTGCGATCGCCGCCGCGGAGAATCTCGAGGTCGCGGATCACGAGACCGCGGATCACGAGGCCGCGGATCACGAGGCCGCGGAAAATCTTGAGGAGTCCCGCATTGTGGATCAGGGGGGAGGGAAAGCTGGACTTCGTAACTCTCCCGACACGTACGGCAGTTCTGAACCACCCGCGCCCGCGCCGTCCGAGTCCCGGCCCGACGAATCCCCCTCGTCAGGGCCTGCGGACATGACTGACGAATCCCCCTCGTCATCGTCATCGCCGGAAAACCCGGACCGCACCGTCGACCAGCTCACCGCAGGCCTGCTGAGGCTGCACGCCGAGCGCATGCAGTTGCTCTCCCGCGAGCAGCGCACACGTGACCGCTTCACCGCGCGCCACCCCGAGGTGGCCATGGTGGAGGTGGCCGCGTTGCCCGGCGACGTGCACGACCTCGCGGGACTGCGGGACATCGGCGACCGGCTCGCGGCCGGCCGGCCGGAGCTGCCGTAGACCTGTCCGGTCCGGTTCACCTCACGGCTAGCTCACGGCCGCGTAGTTCTCGTACACCTCGTCGTTGTCGAGGGGGACGATCCCGGTCCCCCGCTCGTACTCCGAGCGCGCTGTCTCCAGGAGCCTGCGCCAGGAGGTGACGGTGGGCCGCCTGCGCAGCAGTGCGCGACGCTCCCGCTCCGTCATGCCTCCCCACACGCCGAACTCGACGCGATTGTCCAGCGCATCGGCCAGGCATTCAGTGCGTACCGGGCATCCGGTGCACACCGCCTTGGCCCTGTTCTGCGCTGCTCCCTGAACGAACAGTTCATCCGGATCGGTAGTGCGGCAGGCAGCCTGCGCACTCCAGTCGGTTACCCAGCCCATACCGGCGCCGTCCTCTCCCGAATCGAGGCTCCCCCACGGCGGCAGCGGCATATTCACCGCCGCCAGTTGAGGACGTTACGGAAGGTGGGCACAGCGCAACACCCCCTTCGGGCCCAATCTTGAATGGCCCGAACGGACTATGGGTAAGCGGCAGATCACCCGCGGGAGTGAGCTGACGACATGCAGGATGATCCCGGCAAAGCGGGGCAGCCGTGGTGCGCCACAACGGACGCCGGGTGACACACGAGGCGGATTCGGACACACCATCAACACATAGCCCGAAAAAAAGTGGGCAGGTTCCGGAACGATTCGGGGTCGCCGGACGTATTGATACGTGGCCGCACTGCTGTGACAGTTGAGAGCAGCTTAGGCCAAGGCCTGTACGCGTGTCCGGCGAATGGCAAGGTAGACCGTTCATGTCGTCGTGCCGTGCGCCGCGTCATGCCCAGTGCGTCGGGCCTGGTCCCGTATGTCACGATCCGGCACTCGAACATCCCGAGAGCAGCCCGCTCACCCGGAACGCTCATCGCTACGGATTAGGCTGCCCCCATGCCAAACAAGCGCTCCGGCGGTGGTCTGTCGGCCACGCAGCAGGCCGCCAAGTTCCTCGGTGTCAGCGTGCTCGCGGGAGCCGTGATGGCGGGCATCGCGCTGCCCGCGGCCGGCGCCCTGGGTCTCGCGGCCAAGGGTTCGGTCCAGGGCTTCGACGAGATCCCGGCCAACCTGAAGAGCCCGCAGCTCAGTCAGCGCACGAGGATCCTCGACAGCAAGGGCAACCAGATCGCCCAGGTCTACTCCCGTGACCGCACGGTGGTGGAGCTCAAAGACATCTCGCCGTACATGCAGAAGGCGATCGTCGCGATCGAGGACTCGCGCTACTACCAGCACGGCGCCATCGACCTGAAGGGCGTGCTGCGCGCGCTGAACAAGAACGCGCAGAGCGGCGGCGTCGCCCAGGGCGCGTCCACGCTCACCCAGCAGCTGGTGAAGAACTACTTCATCGAGGAGGCCGGCGACGACCCGACCAAGGTCGCCGAGGCCACCCAGCAGACCCTGGGCCGCAAGGTCAAGGAGCTGAAGTACGCGATCCAGCTGGAGGAGAAGCTCGGCAAGAAGAAGATCCTCGAGAACTACCTGAACATCACCTTCTTCGGCGAGCAGGCCTACGGCGTCGAGGCCGCCTCCCAGCGCTACTTCTCCAAGCACGCCAAGGACCTGAACCTGGAGCAGTCGGCCCTGCTGGCGGGCATCGTCCAGTCGCCGAGCCGCTACGACCCGGTCAACGACGAGGCCGAGGCCACCAAGCGGCGCAACACAGTGCTGGAGCGCATGGCACAGCTCGGCGACATCTCCCAGGCGGAGGCCGACAAGGCCAAGGAAGCACCGCTCGGCCTGCATGTCACCCAGCCCAAGAACGGCTGCATCACCGCCACCAAGGGTGCCGGGTTCTTCTGCAAGTACGTCGAGAACGTCTTCCTCACCGACCCGACCTTCGGCAAGACCCGGGAGGCGCGCGCCAAGCTCTGGAACCAGGGCGGTCTGACCATCCGTACGACGCTGGACCCGCAGGCCCAGGACTCGGTGCAGGCCTCGATCAAGGACCACGTCTACAAGTCGGACTCGGTCGCGGCCGCCGCCACCCTGGTGGAGCCCGGCAGCGGCAAGATCCTGGCGATGGGCCAGTCGAAGCCGTACGGCTACAACAAGAACGAGACCGAGTACAACTTCTCGGTCGACCGGGACTTCGGCGGCTCCAACTACGGTTTCCCGACGGGTTCGACGTTCAAGCCGTTCGTGGCCGCGGCCGCCATCGAGGGCGGCAAGCCGGCGACGCAGGAGTACTCGTCGCCGTACAAGATGAACTACCCGAGCCCGGTGCAGCAGTGCGACGGCAAGCAGTGGGTCAACACGACGGGTGAGCAGGTCGAGAACGAGAACGAGTCCGAGGTCGGGCCGTACCAGATGAAGAAGGCGATGGCGAAGTCCATCAACACCTACTTCGTCCAGCTGATCTCCGACATCGGTCTGTGTCCGGTGGCCAAGATGACCGACTCGCTCCATGTCCACGAGGGCGACGGCTCGAAGCTCCCGCAGACCCCGGCCATCGCCCTCGGCGCGATCGGCCTCTCCCCGCTGACCATGGCGAGCGCGTACGCCGCCTTCGCCGACCGGGGCATGTACTGCACGCCGGTCGCCATCGAGTCCATCACCCAGAAGGTCGGCAACGAGCAGAAGTCGCTGGCCGTGCCCAAGTCGACCTGCTCGCGCGCGATGAGCGAGAAGACCGCCGACACCATCAACACCCTGCTGCGCGGTGTGGTCGACTCCGGTACCGGTCAGCAGGCCGGCCTCGACGACCGTGAGAGCGCGGGCAAGACGGGTACGACGGACGCCCGCAAGAACGCCTGGTTCGTCGGCTACACGCCGAACCTCGCGGGCGCGGTCTGGGTCGGCAGCGCCAAGCAGAACGTCGAGATGACCAACATCACCATCGGCGGCGTCTACCACTCCGAGGTCTTCGGCGCCGACACCCCGGGCCCCATCTGGAAGGACGCCATGACGGGCGCCCTGGAGGGCAAGGCGGACGAGTCCTTCAACCTCATCGACATCCCGGATGAGGGTGATAAGGGAAAAGGCGACAACACCGGCACCGGGGACGGCACCAACGGTGACACCGGTGGCCTGATCGGCGGCCTCATCGGCGGCCTGACCGACGGCGGCACGAACGACGGCGGCACGACGGACGGCGGCACCACCCCGACCCCGACGTTCTCCTTCCCCGACGGCTTCATCCAGGGCAACGGGAACGGCGGCAACGGCAACGGCAACGGCGGCCGCCGGGGCTGACGGGCGCCGTGGGCCGACGGGCTTCCGGACCTCCGGGCCTCCGGGCTTCTGGTCCTCCGCGGTCCTCTACGGTCCTCTGTTACGACGGTGGGGCCGCACCTCTGGAGAAGAGGTGCGGCCCCACCGTCGTACCGCCCCGTTCCGCCGTGGCCGCACCGCCGAATGGCCGTACCGCCGCACTGGCCGCATGGCCGTACCGCCGTAATGGCCGCATGGCCGTACCGCCGGAAGCTCCCGGGGTCAGCTCTGGAGGTGCTTCTTGACCGAGGCGGCGACCCGGCCGCCCTCGGCCAGGCCGGCCACCTTCGGGTTCACGATCTTCATCACGGCGCCCATGGCCCGCGGCCCCTCGGCACCCGCCGCCTTCGCCTCCTCGACGGCCTCCGCGACGATCCCGTCCAGCTCCTCGTCGGTGAGCTGCTTGGGCAGGTACCCGGCGAGGACCGCGCCCTCCGCCTTCTCCCGCTCGGCGCTCTCGGCGCGACCACCCTGCGCGAAGGCGTCGGCCGCCTCCCGGCGCTTCTTCGCCTCCTTGGCGATCACCTTCAGCACCTCGTCGTCGGAGAGCTCGCGCTTCTGCTTGCCGGCGACCTCCTCGTTGGTGATCGCGGAGAGCGTCATCCGGAGGGTGGACGAGCGGAGCTCGTCGCGGCCCTTGATCGCGGCGTTGAGGTCTGCCTGCAGCTTCGACTTGAGCGTGGTGGTCATGAATGTGATTGTCGCAGGTGCCGCACACGGAACGCCCGCCGATTTCGGCACCCGCCGGTCTCTGGGCCCGCTCCGCGTCTGACACGATGGTCATATGCGCGCTCGATACGGAGTACCCCTGGGAATCGCGGCGTTCGGCGCCGCCGGTGTGTTGTACGCGGCCGGCTTCGAAGCCCGTTCGTTCCGCCTGCGCCGGGTCACGGTCCCGGTGCTCCCGCCGGGGATGCGCCCGCTGCGCGTGCTCCAGGTCTCCGACATCCACATGGTGAGCGGTCAGCGCAAGAAGCAGCGGTGGCTGCAGTCGCTGGCGGGCCTGCGTCCGGACTTCGTGATCAACACGGGCGACAACCTGTCCGACCCGGAGGGCATCCCCGAGGTCCTCGACGCGCTGGGCCCGCTGATGGAGTTCCCGGGCGCGTACGTCTTCGGCTCCAACGACTACTACGGCCCCAAGCCGCGCAACCCCGCCCGCTACCTGGCGGAGAAGGTCAGCGGCAAGCACGGCCTGAACGGCAACCCGCCGGTCGTCGGCGCGATCCACCTCGACTGGGAGGAACTGCGGGACGGCTTCGACGGGGCGGGCTGGCTGAACCTGACGAACACGCGGGGCGTCCTGAAGGTCGAGGGTGTCTCGGTCGAGCTGACCGGCCTGGACGACCCGCACATCAAGCGCGACCGCTACGTGCAGGTGGCGGGCGGTCCGTCCGGTACGGCGGACTTCTCGATGGGCGTCGTGCACGCCCCGTACCTGCGTGTCCTGGACTCCTTCACGGCCGACGGCTACCCGCTGGTCCTCGCCGGCCACACCCACGGCGGTCAGATCTGCGTGCCGTTCTACGGTGCGCTGGTCACCAACTGCGACCTGGACGCGGACCGGGTCAAGGGCCTGTCCCGGCACACGGCGGAGGGCCGTACCTCCTACCTCCACGTCTCGGCGGGCTGCGGCACGAACCGCTACACCCCGGTCCGCTTCGCGTGCCCCCCGGAGGCGACGCTGCTGACGCTGGTGGGCCGAGAGTAGGGACGTAGCCCGCCCGGAGTAAGCCGGCATGCCGTAACCGCACCGCCCTCCTACGTTGAGGGCATGACGGCCCCGATACCCCCGATACCCAGGGACATCCCGGACCTCCCCGCGGTCCCGGGCACGCCCGTGCTGTGGCCCGGTCACGTGCCCGCGACGGCGGTGGTGGCCCCCACGCCCCGCCCGGTGACCGCCGTTTTCCGCCTCCTGACGGCCGTGCTGGCGATCTCCGGCGTGGCCCTGGAGCTGCTGCTGGGCAGCCCGGACCGGATCCTGAGCTACTTCGGCGTCCAGGCGGCGGTCCTGCTGACCCTGGTCAGCCTCTCCTCGGCCCGCCGCGCCTGGCAGGCGGGCCGCCCTCTGCCCTCGGCCCTGACCGGTGCGGCCCTGCTGTACGCCGTGATCTCGGCGCTGGTCTACCACCTGCTCCTGGGCCACACGACTCCGCCGTTCTCGATGACGGGCTCCACGCACCCGCCGGTGGCCTGGCACGGCCAGTGGCTGGCGCTACAGCTCCTCTATACGGCGGCTCCGCTCGCGGCGGTCGTGGACTGGCTCTTCCTCACCGCCCCCGGCCGGCTCCACCTGCGCCAGACGGCGGCGTGGATGCTGTATCCGCTGGCCTACCTGACGTACACCCTCGTCCGGGCGGGCCTGCTCCTCCCCGGCACGCCGGGCCGCTACCTGTACCCGTTCCTGGACGCGGAGCAGCACGGCTACCGCAGCACCCTCGCCAACGCGCTCCTGCTGGGCCTCTCCTGCTACGCCCTGGCAGTCCTCCTGGTAGCCCTGGACCACATGCGCCCGAACCCCGTCGGCCGCCGCCCCTAAACCGGATTTCGTCTCCAGCCAGCAGTGGGCTAGAGTAAACGACGTCGCCGCGACAAGCACCACAGCAGCGACACCGGGGTGTAGCGCAGCTTGGCAGCGCGCTTCGTTCGGGACGAAGAGGTCGTGGGTTCAAATCCCGCCACCCCGACGCTGGTCAGAGCCCGGTGGGTAAATTTACCCACCGGGCTCTGACGTGCTTGGGGGCCAAACGGGGGGCCAAACGAATTTGATCAGGCTCCCGCGCTGCTCTCTTCCGAGGCGACCCCCTGCTCCTCTTCCTGGTCTTCGGCGAAGATGTCGTCCATGGCTTCGGCCCCCTCAGTGATCACGGGCCGGAGCTGCTTCCGGTAGACCGCTTCTGTGGTGGCTTGGCTGCTGTGGCCGACCAGAAGGGCGATGCGCTCCAGCGGGATGCCGTGGTCGGAGAGCAGGGACACGAAGCTGTGCCGAAGCTCCCGAGGCGTCCACTCCGGCTTCAGCCCGGCTCTCTTCACGATGGCCTTGAAGTCGCGGCGGACGTTGGCCGCATCGAGCGGCTCGCCGGTCCTAGTCGTGAAGACGCGGCCGGCCGGACTCCACTCCATCCCCCTCGAAACCCTCTCCTGCTTCTGCCGGCGCAGGTGCTCTTCGAGGACGTCGACCACCTGCTTCGGCAGGGCGATGGTCCGCCGGCTCACGGAGGAGGCGCGCCCCCTCACGTGGGACCACGTCCAGACCATGCAGAGGTCGCCGGATGGGCCCACGAGATGCGGGCATGGTTCGCCCTCACGACTGGCGACTACCGCGGCGTCATCGCGGCAGCGCGAGCCGGAGCCGAGACGGCGGCGCACCACGGCGTGGCCGTGCAGCTCGCTGCCCAGGAGGCCAAGGCATGGGCGCGGCTCGGAGACCGCCGGCAAGTCGAGGTCGCCTTGGACAAGGGGCGGCGAATCCTTGAAGGGATGCCGTACCCGGAAAACCTGGACAACCACTTCGTGGTGGACCCACCCAAGTTCGACTTCTACGCGATGGACTGCTACCGCCTGGTCGGCGAGGACAAGCTCGCGCGCACGCTCGCCGAAGAGGTGCTGAGGGCAGGAACGGACTTCGACGGCATCGAGCGCTCGCCCATGCGCAACGCTGAAGCCCGCGTCACACTGGGCGTAACGGCGGCGCGCGAGGGCGATTTGGAACAGGCACTCCTCATGGGTGAGCGGGCCCTCGAAGGTGACCGACAGTCGGTGCCGTCGCTCATCATGACCAGCCGGGAGCTTGCCGCCGAGATGCGGCGGCGGTACAGCACCGAGCCAGCGGCGCAGGACTACCTTGCACGCCTCCACTCTCTTGCCGAGCAGAAGCCCGGATTCATGCCACGATGAGCGGTCTGCTCGTTACGGCAGGCCAGGAAATTGCCGCAACGAGCTCTAAGCAGAGCACGGGCCATCAGTCAGCACGGCGCGCCTCTGAGGGGATTCTCAGGACGTCGGCCCGTGCTGCCAGCCGCGCTTCTCAGCCTTGTCACGCAAAGCGCTGGCACGCCTCTTCTGTTGCTTTGCGCTCGGTACGGCCTTGAAGTCGACGAACGCATGTCCCGGAGGGCGTTCCGCCCCATCGTCGACTTGAGAATCGTCTATCGCGCTGAGTCCCACCTCTTGCACCTCGGCAACCTCCACGCAGTAGACGCCGATCGACTTCAGCCCCACCACCTCAGTGTGGTGCTGATGGGCAGCTTCGGCGGTGACCACTGAGGCTCTCGTCACAGAGAGTTCACCCGAGTCTTTAGGAGTGGGACTGAAGAGTTGACTGGTAACTCGACCTTCATGGACCCAGATGGGATGAACTTGACGCCAGAGCTTCTCTTCCAGGTCCGTTATCTCGAACTCACCAGGACGAAGGTTCGAGCCATCAGTCGGCATATTCAGTGATCCCCCCGATCACGAACTCTGTAATCTCGCTCAACTGGCGCCAGTGGAACGTCCGATCGCTCTCCCGATCGTCTTCTTTGGAGAACGCGTAAGCTTCCACCTTCTCATCTGCCGTAACGGTCAGCGTCACTTCACCCGCCGAATAGGGCCACTCCAGTTGTACGCCGCCATCCTCGGTCGGATAGATGTAAGGACGTTTAACCTGCTCGTCCAGGAACTCCAGTAGCAACGACTCCGCCGCACGGAGGACCTTGCGACTTACCTGCTGCCCCACCCCATCCAGCCAACCAGCTTCGAGATCGTGCAGCTCAGCCAGACGCTCCGACCATTCAGGCGGAAGAACCGGCTCAATGGACAGGACGTCTTGAATTTCGATGATCTCTTCATTCATCGACTGAATGGCCACCGCGTTAATGGCAACAGTGGGCGCCATAGTTGAGAGATCAAGATACTGCTTTAGATCTGCAACGATATCATCCGAAGAGAAGCGGCCAGGAACTACCTTGTCACCCCGAGTCAGGCGGAACTCGAAAATACCTTTGTCCGCACTAACCCCAACCACTTGCCCCGAGACCAGCGTTTCGATCTCAAATCTTTCGAGGCGCGCCTGTTCCTGAATCTGACGACGAACAGGCTGTGAGTAGATAACAGCGCCGGGAGTTCCGCTATCAAATTCAATGAGCTCATTATCCCGCAGGCTTCTTCCGAAACGTGAGAATTCACGCAAAGCATGCGGCGGAAATGTTCGAGGAATGCCCGATCCATCCTGGATCGATCGAAGAGCGTCTTGGATAATCATCCGCGCCTCTTCGAAAATGCCCGCGTCGCGATCATCGAAGAGTGCATCAGCGTCGACTACGGTCCTCTCCAGGACCGGAATTACGCTCCCTCTGCGGATATCTGAGAGTCGGAGCGAGAAGGAAGAAGCAAACCCCCTAGGGACACGTTGACGCGATGCGTGGCGCTGCTTGTAGAGCCCCCGAGCGACGTCCACCACCAGGCGCTCATACCTGGCGAACTCCGCCAGGACCTCAACAGGCAAGCCCGGCTGCTCGTAGCGCCCGCCTTGCAGGCGCCATGATCCAAAAGCGCGACTGTCCGTCCCCATACCCCCACCCTACTGAGACAGCGCCAGAACCCCCTCATGTCGCACTCCAGCGCAGATCAATTTTGCTCTGTCGCCCTCTCAGAAGCAATCGAACAACATCTCACACCGAAGTCTCTGGGCCACGTGTTCCATCTCTCCGAAGGTTGGCCACCGACGTCAGCTCCGTTTCCCGAGACCCGGCAACCCGCCGGACACGGTCCGAACGCTGCTTGATGGTTCGTCTACTACATGCCTGGGTGGCTCGGGAACCGCAAGCTTTTGCACAGCCTTCAGCGGTGGGAGAAGGAGCGGTTCACCGCCCTGTGGAGGTGCCACGACCTCGCCCGAGGCTGCGCAGGCTGCGACTTCCCCCGGCGGTTGATGTGAGTAGAGGCGGCCCGTCCGTGCGTTGACTTTGGTAGTCGCCCCGCAGTCGGCGCATTCGTATCGGATCGCGTCCGGGTTACGCACTCTGTCCCCCTCCGAGTGTCCCTAGCTGCCGGGCACGCGTAGCCCCGGCGGGCCCTAATCGTGGCCCACGCGTCCCCACAGCGGTAGACCACGGCGGGTCCTGGCTGCTCAACTTCACCGCAGGAGAGAAGAGACCGCACGGTCGCGCTGCGCTGCGCTGACGTGCGGGAATCGCGTCCTGTGGGGACGTTCCCGGGGGCCAAACGGGGGGCCAAACGAGGTGGTCACCCCAAGACCGTCCCGGACAGTAGTGGACTGTGTCAGAGTCGAACGAGCAGGTCAGTAACCCCGAGGCAAGGTCACAAGGGGGTCTGATCGCGTTCGGGACGAAGAGGTCGTGGGTTCAAATCCCGCCACCCCGTCAGTGCGACAGAGGGCACATACTCACGTGAGTATGTGCCCTCTGTCGTACTGACGGGATGACCGGGCACGACAGGGCGGCCGGCGGGTGAACGTCGCTTCTCACGCATTCGACGAATCCTCGGCGCCGTCATCGCCACGGCAGCTCTCGCCGGAGTGGGCCTGACGGGCGCTGCCACCGCCACCGCCACCGCCGCCTCCGCCTCCGCCTCCGCCTCCGCACAGAGTGCACCGTCCTACGTCACCCCTTCTCAGTGCAGGCAGGTCGGTGGAACGCCCGCGATCAACACGCCATAGCCATAGCCATGCGCCGCGGCCGTGCTCCCGGGGAGCGCAGCCGCGGCTGTGTCGGCCAGGCATCGGTCTCGGTCGAGTGTCGGTCAGGGAGTGTGGAGAGAGGCCGTGTACACGTCCGTGCGGTTCTCGGGTGTGTTCGAGTGGGTCTCGGTGAGCACCGCCCGTACTCCCTTGCCGTCCGCCACCAGGCCTTGGTAGTCGCCCAGGAAGTAGCCCCCGGCCAACGGCGCCTTCAGCCAGTCGAAGATGCGCGAGATCCGCCGTTCGGTGCGGAGCTTCGGGTTTCCGTGCGGCAGCGTGGCCAGTTGGTAGGCGGTGGGCAGGGTGGTGGTGTCGCCCGGCCTGAGGAAGCGCAGGTCGTAGTAGGTGAGCGCGACCGTGCCCGGCTCGGTGACCGCGATCGACGGTGAGAACGCCGGGACGCCCTTGGGGCTGATCAGCTCCGGGGTCCCCCAGGTGCGTCCGCCGTCGGTGGACCGCACGAGCTGCACGGAGTCGAACTTCCCACCGGAGAAGTCCGAGCCCTCGTAGGCCATGTACAGCGTGCCCGTCCTGGGGTCGACGGCCGGGCTCGGCAGGGTGGCCGCGGCGCGCAGCGGTCTGGTGGGGTCGTTCGGGTCGACCTCCGGTACGGAGGTGTCCCGGGCCACGGTGACCGGGGCGCTCCACGTCCTTCCGGCGTCGGTCGAGGTGACCACCTCGTAGCGGGCCTCGGTGACGGTGCTCAGGTCGTCGGAGTAGGTGATGCGGTCGAAGAAGTCGTACAGGGTGCCGCCGCGCCGGTCGGCGACGATCAGATGGCCGATGGTCTGGGTGTCGGGCACGGCGCTGGTGGCGACGAACTGCCGGGCCCTGCTCCAGGTGCGGCCGCCGTCACGGGTGACGGAGATGTAGCCGGGACCGTCGAGGGAGCTGGGGCCGGGCGGGTCGTTGTCGAGGCGGTTCCAGACCTGGTAGGCGGTGCCCTTGCGGACCGGGTCGGCGGTGAGTGAGGGCTTGTCGTTGAAGAACGGCTGCTCGTCGACGCCCGTGGTGGTGAGGTTCTGCCAGGTGCGGCCGCCGTCGCGGGACGTGGCCGCCAGGAGGGCGGTGCGCGTGCTCTTCGTGAAGTCGACGCCCTCCCCGCCGGCGTAGACCGTGCCGTCCGGTCCGGTGCTCACCCAGGGGTCCGAGGCCCGTTCGTAGTCCGCGCCGCCGGGGGCGCACAGGCTGAACGGCAGCGTGCTCCGGTGGAAGGTGTGGCCGTCCGTGGTCCAGCCGGCCACCAGGCCGCGGGCGCCGCCGTCGTTCCAGCGGTCCTGCTGGAACACGGTGACCACCCGCTTGCGGTCGCGCGGATCGACGGACAGGTACGGCTCGACCTCGGTGCCCGGGTAGACGACGCTCTCGGGGGACCTCGCCCCGATGGTGCACCTCGCGTACGGGTCACCCTGGGACACCTTGACCAGCGGTGTGCCGTCGGGGTCCCGGCCCGCCGCGGCGGGGGTCGCGCCGGTGACCGTGCCGAGCAGGAGCGCGGCGGTGGTGACGGCGGTCAGGGGCAGCCGGACGCGCATGCGGGATCTCCTCCGGGCCGGTCGGCCGGGGTACGTCGGCCGGGGTACGGGACCGGGACCGCCGTCATCGGGGCGGACCGGGCGCGGAGGCGTGACGGAACGCGGGGGTGGGGCGGGGGCGACTCCGCCTGGTCCTATTCGGCGCTGCGGGCCGTGCCCTTGATGGGCCGAACGACGGAGTCCCCCCGGGGGCTGTCACGGAGCACGGCCAAGGAGCCGACCGGCGGGGTACTTCGCCGGTCGGCTCCTTGGCCGTGGATCATGCGGTTACGTCGTGGGTCATGCGGATGCGTCGTGGGTCATGCGGTTACAGCCGCGGCTCCCAGGTTCCTCGAAGGGGGCGTGGGCCGCGGGTGCGTTTTCCGGTCTGTCCGGTCTATCCGGCTGCCCGGTCTGTTCGGTCTGTTCGGTCTGTTCGGTCAGGTGATGGCCTGAGTGGTCCCGTCGGGCAGCGAGCAGACGTAGCCGGCATAGGGGCGTGCGACGACCTGCCCTCCGGCGGCCGTGCAGTCGTCCCTGGAGATGTTCGGAGACGAGGCGGCCCCGGCGCTGACCGTGCAGACGACACTCACGCCGACAAGGGTTGCCGCGGCCAGGGCGAGGCTCAGGACTCTTCGCATACGCATGACTTCCTCCTACCAGGCGCCTTCGTTCGGCCTTCGGGAAGGACAGGTCCCAGGACGACGACGCCCTCTCTACTCAGCATGGACGCACCGCAGGAGGCCCGCGAGGCCAGGAGCGGGGCGGTGTCCGGCCCTCACCTCCGGCCGTGTCCGGCCGTGTCCGGCCGTATACGGCGGGGTCCGGTGGGGTCCGGCGGGGTCGGCGGGGTCCGGCCGTGTCTAACGCGGCTCGTGGGCCGCCGCCCGGCAGGCCGCGGTCGCGGCGCCGCCCGCCACTCCGGCCCCGGTCAGCCCGGTCACACAACTCTGCAGGTCTCCGCTCACGCCGCGGCCGCAGGCGGCTGTGACGGAGTCGGAGGCGGTGGCACCGGCGAGTTCGGCCATCTTCGTGCAGGCGGGTATGTCCGCCCGGGCCGCGGGAGCGGCGAGGACCGCTCCACCGAGGGTGAGGGTCAGACCGGTGAGGGCACCGGCGATACGGGTCGACGTGCGCATGGGACGCACCTGCCTTCCGGGGTGGTAGCGCGGCCCTGGTCCCGGGGGGCGGGTCCGCGCGGGGGTGCCGCCTGGCGACGCTCGGCGCTCGGCGCCCGGCGAACGGGGCCCAGACCCGGGGGAGGCGCACTCGGACCTCCACGCGCGGGCCCTTCACTCCAGCGTCGCATCCTCTCCCCCACCCGTCCTGGGCACCGACGAGCCGCCGTTGTCCCGACGGCTGTCCGGGTAGGTCCTCGCGCAGCTTGAGCAAGGACGCGGTCGGCCTGGGGACGGAATTCCGCAGGCGCAGGCGGAGTTGCCGCCCGGACGGCATGAGGTGCGGTCGGGCCTCATTACGATCGGCGGCATGGACTGGCTTGAGCGGGCTGCGCAGTTGAGGCAGTGGAGTCGGGGTGGGGTGCGGGCTCCGCACAAGCCGTTGCTGCTGCTGTACGCGCTCGGGCGGTTCCAGGCGGATGCCGCGGACGAGCTGCCTTACAGCGCGGTGGAGTCGGATCTGAAGCGACTGCTGGCGGAGTACGGTCCGCCGCGCGCGACCACGCCCGCCTACCCCTTCCACCATCTGGTCAGCGACGGGGTGTGGGAGGTGCGGACCGAGCGCGGCGCCGGTAGCCCGGGCACCGGCGTGCGGGAGCTGCGGGCCAGCGGGGCCACCGGGCGGCTCGCCCCGGAGCTCCAGGTGGCGCTGCGGCGCGAACCGGCGTTGCTGGGGCGCATGGCGCGGGTGCTGCTGGATCTGCACTTCCCGGCGTCGCTGCACCAGGACCTCTGCGACGCGGTCGGCCTGGAACCGGAGCTCGCGGAGACCGGCGCCCTGGCGGCTCCCGGGAGGCGGCTGCGTGACCGGCGCATGCGGGAGATGGTGCTGACCGCCTACGAGTACCGGTGCGCCTTCTGCGGCTACGACGGCATGATCGACACGGCTCCCGTCGGGCTGGAGGCCGCGCACGTGCGCTGGTGGGCGTTCGACGGCCCGGACGACGTCGACAACGGGCTGTGCCTGTGCTCGCTCCACCACAAGCTCTTCGACAAGGGCGTCCTCGGCATCGGCGACGGCCACCGCATCCTGGTCTCGCAGAGCTTCGTCGGCCGCAGCCACGCCGCCCGCGACCACGTCACCGCACTCGCCGGCCGTCCGCTCATCGGCCCCCAGCAGGGCGTCCGGCCGATCGCCGAGAACCACCGCTCCTGGCACACCAGCCAGGTCTTCAGGGGCACCCCGCGCCCCCGCGCCGCCGCCGGTCAGCGGGGCGGGGTGGGGTGATCGAGGTCGAGGTCGAGGTCGTGGTCGTGAGTGAGGGCGGGTGCGGGGTGCGGGGGCGATGTCCGGGCCAGGTCGCGTTCGAGCTCGTCCAGGGCCTGGCGGGCCGCCGCGATGCGGGTCAGCAGCGCGGGGGCGTCCTGCGGGGAGGCGGCCGGGCGGGCGGCGGGCGGGCGGGGATCGGTCGGGCGAGGATCGGTCGTGGTCTCCCTCTTCGGTTCCCGTTCCATTTCCCGGGCCTCGTCCAGGGAGGTGATGACCACGCCGATCAGGACGTTGACCAGGACGAAGGAGGCGATGAGGACGTACGAGGCGTAGTAGGCGAGGCTCCAGCGGGAGATCTCCAGGCCCGCGTGGACCGCGTCGCCGATGCCGTCCAGGGTCATCAGGAGGAACAGGGTGAGGACGGCCCGGCCGATGGAACCGTAGTGGTCGGGGTCGTGCGTGCCGAAGAAGACCCAGCCCACCATCGCGTACACGTACAGCAGCAGTGCGCCGACCAGCAGGAAGCTCAGCGTGCCGGGCAGGCTGCGGGCCACCGCGACCAGCACGATCCGCAGTTGGGGCAGGAAGCGGGCCGTGCGCAGGACGCGGGCCAGCCGCAGCAGGCGCAGCACGGTGGTGTTCTCGCGGACCACCGGGAGGAACGCGCACAGGACCACGGCCAGATCGAACAGGTTCCACGGGTCCTTGAAGAAGTCGCGCGGGCGGTCCGCGTGGGCGGCCAGGCGCAGCAGGATCTCGGCGGTGAACGCGGCCAGGCAGGCGTGTTCGGCCAGTCGTAACCAGAAGTGCCACTGGGCGACGGCGCCGGAGTAGGTCTCCACGCCGAGCAGCGCTGCGTTCAGGAGGATCACGGCGAAGACGGTCAGGGCGAACCAGCGCGCCTCCGTCACGGCTCGGCAGCGCCGGGCCAGTTCCGGGCGGCCGGGCCGGAGGCCGACGGTGTTCGTCTGGTCGTACGGCTCCGGCATCGTGCTGCCCCGGCTCCTTGTCGCGCCGGCCCGTCGTCCGGTCAACTCGACGGGGAGACAGGCCTGTTCCGTGATCACTCTTCGAAGAAACTTCTACAGCACTGTAGAGCAGAGTGAACCGGCGCGGACATTGCGGTGAGAGGGTCCGAGGGATCAGGTCAGGTCAGTCAGGGCACGTCACGTCAGGGCACGTCACGTCGGTAGCGGGCGGCTATCCACTCGGCTCCGCGTTCGGCCAGCACCCGTCTTCGCGCCCAACGAGAGCGCCGCGCGCGGGAGTTCATGGGTCGTGGTCCCGGCGTGGCGGCCGCCAGCCCCGCCAGCCGGTCCGCCGCGCGGGCCAGATCCGTCATGAGGCGTCGGCGCCGGCCCGGGGAGTCGGTCCGCACCAACGCCGTGTACAGGCCCTCGACTTCCGCGAGCGCGGCCCCCAGTCGCAGATTCGTCTCACGCACCCGCCGGATGTCTCTGCGCGGCATACACGCCCTTCCTCCCCCGACCTCAGGACCGGATCCCGCCGACTTCTATTATTGCGCAATCCGGCAATCCGGCATCGGGCGTCCGCCTGGCGCCATCCATCTCCGGGACATCCGTCTGCGGGCCGTCCTGCTGCGGGACATGTGCGGGGCAGCCATCCGCGGAAGCAGCCAGCGGGCAGGCAACCACCGGCTCTGCAACCGCGGGTACGCGCCCGCGGACGCGTCAGTCGGAGGCGACCGCCCTGCCGGCCTTGGTCCAGTTCGCGTGCAGTTCGTCGAGGTAGGAGCGGGCCTGGCTGCCGGGGGTGGCACCGCGGGCGAAGGCGAGCATGTTGGAGGGGCCCGCGTTGTAGCCGAGGGCCAGCAGGTCGTTCCTCGGGTACGACGCCGACCGGCCGGCGGGCAGCCGCGCGGCCAGGTCGTGCAGGTACCAGGCCTCGGCCTCGATCGCGAGATCCCGGTCGTCGGGGAGGTCCGTCCAGCTCCGGTTCGCGAAGTCACGGCCCTGCTTGACCTCGTCGAAGGTGGCCCGGTGCATGTTCGCGATGCCGAAGGCCGCGTCCGGCTTGAGTTTCTGCCAGGCCCGTTCGAAGGCCGGGTCGTGCGGCTTGTACGCCTCGTTGTAGAGGATCGCCATGACCAGCTGAGCGCTGACGCCTGCCTGCCTGGCCCGGTCGCGCACCTGGCGGGCGTAGCCGGCGGGGTCGTACGAGGCGGAACTCGCCCGGACCGACGGGGACGCCGAGGCGGACGGCGTGGGTGAGGCGGACGGCGTGGGTGAGACGGTCGACGGGGACGCGGTGGGTGCCGGGTGCCGTGCCGGCGGCGGTGCGTCGCTCTGCGAGGTGTGCGCCGCCCGGACGATGACGTACAGCACGAGGGCGAACACCGGCACGGAGATCCAGCGCGTACGCCTCGACGCCCGGGAATCGGACATTCCCCGCCCTTTCTCCCACATGGTCCGGCACTCTTCTACCGCAGCCGGACTAAGGACCGCGTGAGGCGGTGCGGTGCGGCGGGAGAACCGTCATGAGCGGGCGGCGGCACCGAGCTAGGATCTACACAGCTGTAGAGGAGGACCCACGTGGCGGAGCCGGATCCGCGCGGCCGGCGCAGGGCGCAGGGCGCGCTGGAGACCCAGGTGCTCGCGGCGCTGCAGCAGGCCGACGGACCGGTGACGGCGGGCTGGGTGCGGGAGCGGCTGGCCGCCGGCCTCGCCTACACGACCGTGATGACGGTACTGGGCCGCCTGCTGGCGAAGGACGCCGTCACCCGCAGGCGCGAGGGCCGGTCGTTCGTGTGGCTGCCCGCCGCCGACCAGGCGGGACTCGCCGCGCTGAAGATGCGCCGGGTGCTGGACGGCGAGCGGGACCGGCGGGCGGTCCTGGCCAGCTTCGTCACCACGCTGCCCGAGGGCGACGAGCGGTTGCTGCGGGAACTGCTGCGGCACGCGGGCGACGGGGACTGAGCGCATCCGTGGGCATCTTCGTCTTCCTGCCGCTGGTGCTGCCGTTGACGGCGTGGCCGATCGCGCGCCTGGGCGAACAGCGCCTCGATCCCCGTACCGCCACCGTGCTGCTCACCACGGTCGCCGCCGTCATGGCGCTGTGCAGCACGGTGTGCCTGGCGCTGCTGATGGTCGTCGGCACCGCGCAGCTCCCCGGCAACCCCCTTCCGGACGGCTGGTCGGACCCCGAGGTGCGGGAGAGCGTGCCGCGGCACGGGGTCGCCGGGAAGGCGGCGATCCCGGCGCTGCTCGCGGTCGTCACCGGCTGCGCGGGCGCGCTGCTGCGGCACCGCCGGGTCAGGAGCCGGGCGCACCGGGCGCTGCGGGGCCTGCCGGGCACCGAGGTCGCGGTCCTGCCGGACTCCCGGCCGTACGCCTACGCGTTGCCGGGCGGCCCGTACGACCGCGTCGTGGTGTCCACGGCGATGCTCGCCTGCCTCGCGTCCCGGGAGCGGCGCGCCCTGTTCGCCCATGAACGCGCCCACCTGCGGGCCCGGCACCACCGCTACCTGCTGCTGGCCCTGCTGGCGGCCCACGCCAACCCGTTCCTGCTGCCGCTGCGGACGGCCGTCGCCTGCACGGTGGAACGCTGGGCGGACGAGGAGGCGGCGCGGACCGTGGGCAGCCGCCGGGCGGTCGCCCGGGCGATCGGCACGGCGGCCCTCGTCTCGCGGGGCACCCCCGCGCCCACCCTGGCCGGCCTCGCCGGTCTTGCCGCGCCGGGCCCGCTGCCGCGCCGGGTCGCCGCCCTGCTCGGCCCGCCGCCCGCGGTACACCGCTGGCCGTCGCCGTTCACGACCGCGGGGCTGGCGGTGTGGACGGCCACCACCGGCACCCTGCTCTCGGCCATGTTCTCCGCCAACTCGGCGTTCACCCTGCTGCTCCTCCTGCACGCGGCCACGCCTCTCGCCTAGGTCCCGCGCGGCTCCGCCCCCGATCCTCCTTCGAGCCAGGCTCGAGGCCCCGGCCGCAGCCTGCTGAAGGCCCGAGTAACGGACCTGATGCGCTGCACGTACGGAGGCGATATGACTCGGCGCGTTGTGATCACCGGCATCGGGGTGCGTACCCCGGGCGGCCTGGGAACGAAGGCGTTCTGGTCGCTGCTCAGCGAGGGGCGGACGGCCACCCGGAGGATCTCCCGTTTCGACCCCTCCCCCTTCAGGTCCCGGATCGCGGGCGAGGTGGACTTCGACGCGGAGGCGGAGGGGTTCAGCCCGCGCGAGGTGCGCAGGATGGACCGCGCGACCCAGTTCGCCGTCGCCTGCACCCGGGACGCGGTCGCCGACAGCGGACTGGAGACCACCGCTCTGGACCCGGCCCGCGTCGGCGTGAGCCTGGGCAGCGCGGTGGCGTCCGCGACCAGCCTGGAGCGGGAGTACCTGGTGCTGTCCGACAGCGGCCGGCAGTGGCTGGTGGACGACGGTTTCCTCTCCCCGCACATGGCCGACTACCTCAGTCCGGGGGTGATGCCGGCCGAGGTGGCCTGGAGCGTGGGCGCCGAGGGCCCGGTGACGATGGTCTCCGACGGCTGCACCTCCGGCCTGGACGCGGTCGGGCACGGCGTCCAGCTGATCCGGGAGGGAACCGTCGACGTCGTCCTCGCGGGCGCGTCCGACACCCCGGTCTCGCCGATCGTCGTCGCCTGCTTCGACGCCATCAAGGCGACCACACCCCGCAACGACGACCCGGAGCACGCCTCCCGGCCGTTCGACGGCTCGCGCAACGGCTTCGTCCTGGCGGAGGGCGCCGCGATGTTCGTCCTCGAGGAGTACGAGGCGGCCCGGGCCCGCGGCGCGCAGATCTACGCCGAGGTCGGCGGGTTCGCGACCCGCTGCAACGCCTACCACATGACCGGTCTGAAGACGGACGGCCGGGAGATGGCCGAGGCGATCCGGGCGGCGCTCGACGAGGCCCGCCTCGACCGGACCGCCGTCGACTACGTCAACGCGCACGGCTCCGGCACCAAGCAGAACGACCGCCACGAGACCGCCGCGCTCAAGCGCAGCCTGGGCGCGCACGCCTACGACGTGCCGGTCAGCTCCATCAAGTCGATGGTCGGGCACTCGCTGGGCGCCATCGGGTCCATCGAGATCGCCGCCTGCGCGCTCGCCATCAAAACCAACGTCGTACCGCCCACCGCCAATCTGCACACCCCCGACCCCGAGTGCGACCTGGACTACGTGCCGCTGACCGCCCGCGACAAGCAGGTGGACACCGTGCTGTCGGTCGGCAGCGGGTTCGGCGGGTTCCAGAGCGCGATGGTGCTGCACCGGCCGGAGGTCGCCGCATGAACAGCGGTACGAGGAGCGGTACGAGCAGCGCTACGAGGAACGGTACGAGCAGCGGCGCGGCCGGTGCCGGTGCCGTGGTCGTCACCGGTGTCTCGGTGGTGGCGCCGGGCGGTCTGGGGACCGAGGAGTACTGGAAGTCCGTGCTCACCGGGCGCAGCGGCATCGGGGAGCTCACCCGGTTCGACGTCACGCGCTACCCGGCCCGGCTCGCCGGGCAGATCAGGGACTTCGAGGCGGCCGACCACCTGCCCAGCCGGCTGCTGCCGCAGACGGACGTCTCGACCCGCTACGCGCTGGCCGCCGCGGCCTGGGCGCTGGCCGACGCCGGGGTGGGCGCCGGGACACTGCCCGACTACGACATGGGCGTGGTCACCTCCACCTCGCAGGGCGGGTTCGAGTTCACCCACCGGGAGTTCAACAAGCTCTGGAGCAAGGGCCCGCAGCACGTCAGCGTCTACGAGTCGTTCGCCTGGTTCTACGCCGTGAACACCGGGCAGATCTCCATCCGGCACGGCATGCGCGGCCCGAGCGCCGCGCTCGTCGCGGAGCAGGCGGGCGGCCTGGACGCGGTGGGGCACGCCCGCCGTACCGTGCGCCGGGGCACCCGGCTGGTGCTGAGCGGCGGGGTGGACTCCGCGTTCGATCCGTGGGGCTGGGTGGCGCAGTCGGCGAGCGGCCGGGTCACCACGGCGACCGACCCGGAGCGCGCGTACCTGCCCTTCGACACCGACGCGTCCGGGCACGTGCCCGCCGAGGGCGGCGCGATCCTGGTCGTCGAGGACGCCGCCTCGGCCCGGCTGCGCGGCGCGGAGCGGATCTACGGGACGCTCGCCGGATACGCGTCCACCTTCGACCCGCGGCCCGGTTCGGGACGCCCGCCAGGCCTGCGCCGCGCGGCCGAACTGGCGCTGGCCGACGCGGGGTTGGCGCCTGGCGACATCGACGTGGTGTTCGCCGACGCGGCCGGCGTGCCGGAACTCGACCGGGCCGAGGCGGCGGCCATCAGCGGCCTGTTCGGGCCGAACGCCGTCCCGGTGACCGCGCCCAAGTCCGTCACCGGCCGGATGTACGCGGGCGGCGGTCCGGCCGACCTGGTCGCCGCGCTGCTCGCCGTCCGGGACGGCGTGGTCCCGGCGACCGCGCACACCACGTCGGTGCCCGCCGGCTACGGCATCGACCTCGTCCTCGGGGAACCCCGCGCCCTGCCCGTACGGGCCGCGCTGGTGCTCGCCCGCGGACGCTGGGGCTTCAACTCGGCGGTCGTCGTGACCGGTCCGACGCACTGACGCCCCCCCTTCGACCCCATCAATTCCTGGCAGGAGACCACGTCATGGCACACATCCAGATCGACGACCTGCGGCGCATCCTCGTCGCCTGCGCCGGCGAGGACGACGGCATCGACCTGAGCGGCGACATCCTCGACACCTCCTTCGGTGACCTGGGGTACGACTCGCTCGCCCTGATGGAGACCGCCGCCCGGATCGAACGGGACTACGGGGTCGCCCTCGCGGACGACGTGATCGCCGACGCGAGGACGCCGCGCGACCTGCTCGACCTGGTCAACCGGGCCGTCCCGGCGGACGCCCGGTGACGGCCGGACCCCGCCCGCTGCACGCCGAGCACACCCGGGTGGTGCACGCGCCGCCCGGTCCGCTGTACGACCTGGTGGCGGACGTGACGCTGTGGCCGGCCGTCTTCGGCCCCACCGTGCACGCCCGCCGGCTGGAAGGCGGCCCGGACAGCGAGCGGATCCGGCTCTGGGCGACGGTGAACGGCCGGGTGAGCGACTGGGTGTCGCGCCGCACCCTCGATCCGGGCCGGTTCACGGTCGGCTTCGAGCAGGAGGTCAGCAGTGCGCCGGTCGCCTCGATGGGCGGCGAGTGGCTCTTCCGTGAGCTGGGCGGCGGCCGGACCGAGGTCGTCCTGCGGCACCACTTCACGGTCGTCGACGACGACCCGGCCGCCGTGTCCTGGGTGCAGGAGGCGCTGGACCGCAACAGCGCGGCGGAACTCGGCGCGCTGGCCCGGGTCGTGGAGACCGGGCACCCGCCGCGGGAGATCGTGTTCTCGTTCACCGACACCCTCGCGCTGACCGGCCCGGCGGAGTCGGCCTACGAGTTCGTCGCCCGGGCCGACCTGTGGCCGGAGCGGCTTCCGCACGTGGCCGGGGTGACCCTCACCGAGACCGCGCCCGGGGTGCAGGACCTGCGGATGGAGACGGCGACGGCGGACGGCTCGACCCACACCACCCATTCGGTACGGGTGTGCCGGCGGCCGGAGTGGATCGCGTACAAGCAGCTCCGTACCCCGGAGCTGCTGCTCGGGCACAGCGGGCTGTGGACGTTCGGCGAGGGACCGGACGGACCGTTCGCCACCGCGAGCCACACGGTGGCCCTGAACCCGGAGGCGGTGTCCCGGGTGCTGGGGGCGGACCGCACGACCGCGGACGCCCGACGGCACGTGCGGGAACTGCTCGGCCGCAACAGCCGCACCACGCTGGCGCACGCGGCCGGACAGGAGGCACCGGCCCGGTAGCCGACGGGCGGCTGACGGCTGACGGCTGACGGCTGACGAACGAGAACGCGAACGCGAACGCGAACGGCGAGGCACGTACAGGGGAGGGCCCCGGCGGTGAACCACCGCCGGGGCCCTCGCCGTTCAGGCCGTTCGCCCCTTCAGCCTCTCCGCCCGTTCAGCCGTCCGTGATCCGGGTCCTGGCGAGCAGGGCGGGTCCGTCGGGGCGGCCGGTGACGACGCCGTTCATGCCCTTCGACGGCTGCTCCCAGCGGTAGCCCCAGACGGGCCCGGTGCCGTCCGGGCCGCCCAGCGCCACCTCGGCCACGCCGTCCGGTCCGGCGGTCACCGTCCAGGTCAGACGCGGCAGGGTGAAGGTCGTACCGGACACGAAGGGCCCCGGGGCGTGCAGCACCAGCGCGCCCCCGGCCTGCGCGGCGTACGGCTCGGTGCCGTCGAGGCCGCTGCCGCCGGACAGGACGGCGCCGCCCGGGTCCGCGCCCCGCGGCGGGACGAAGCCCAGCCGCAGGTCCTGGACCCGGCTGCTGAACCTGGGGCTGAAGGTGAGCGGTTCGGGCTGCACGGCGACGGTGAACGACTCGCCGGGGCGGACCGTGCCGGGGGCCGTGACGGTGAAGCCGAGCCGGTAGGGGATGTCATGGGTGTCACCGGCGGGTTCGGTGTACACCTGGCAGGTCAGCGCGACCGTCACGACGGCCGGGGTGGTCGGCGCGGTCATCCGTCACCCTTCCCGTACGGCCGTGACCAGTCCGCCCGCGCCGGTGCCGGTCCGTTCGTCGAGGAACGCCTCCCGCCCGTAACGCAGATGGAGTTCCTCCATGGTCGGGGCGTCGGCGGGCCGCCAGCCGTGCCGGACCAGCCAGCCCGACGGGTCGGGCTGGGTGGAGCGCCACGGGGCGTTGATCGAGGACTGCATGCGCTTGAAGCCGCTGACGTCGCCGCGGTAGGTGGTGGTGGGGTTGACCACCTCGATGCCGAGCCGGCTGCCGGGCGCGGACAGTTCACCGACCCGGTCGACGAGCCGGTCGTTGTCGGTCTCGGTGAGGTACGGCAGCAGGCCCTCCGCGAGCCAGGCGGTCGGCGCCTGCGGAGCGAAGCCGGCGGCCGTGAGGGCGGCGCCCCAGTCCTCCCGCAGATCCGCCGGGACGGCCGTGCGACCGCGGGTGGGTTCGGTGCTCTCGCCCAGGACGTCGTACTTGAAGGCCAGCACGTCCGGCAGGTCGATCTCGAACACCCGGGTCCCGGCGGGCCAGTCGAGCCGCAGCGCGCGGGTGTCCAGGCCGGCGGCGAGGATGACCACCTGGGTGCAGCCGCCGCGGGCCGCGGCCAGCAGGTAGTCGTCGAACAGCGCGGTCCGCAGGGCTATGTAGCCGCCGAAGATCTTCATGCCGGCGACCGTCTCGTCGCCGACGGCGTCCACGAAGGCCTTGGCGTACGGGTCGTCGAAGAGCCGGTCGTCGCGGGCGCTCTCCCGTGCCCGGGCCAGCGCCACACCCACCGCCGTGAGTCCGACGCCCTCGGGCAGCCTGCGTCCGTCGCCCTGTGGCGGTGCGCCGCCGGGTCGTGCCTGGTCGAGCTCGCCCATGCGCGCTCCCCTTTCCTTCGTCGTGCCGGGTCACCGTGTGCCGGGTCCACTTGTGTCGGGTCGTGCCGGGTCCACTTGTGTCAGGTGCCGCTCGACTTCCGCTGGAAGCGGCCGAAAGCCGTCGCCGGGCCGGCCCGCGCCTCGTGCGGGCCGCCGTGCCCGAGCCATGCTTGAGCCCCGGTCGAGTCCCCTCGGCCAGCCTGACGACGGACGTGCGGCGCCGCCGTACCGACGAACGGAGGTCGTTTCCAGTGACTGGTGCTCAGCGGCAGGAGGCAGACCCGGCGGCCGTCGCCGACCGCCCGGCGGGGCGTCGGCTGCGGGTCGGCGGGGATCTGCCGTACTTCGACGATCCGGCCGAACTCCGCGACTACGTCCAGGCGTTCGAGGATCTCGAATACGACCACCTGGGCTTCGGAGAGCACGTGGTCTCGGCCCGGACCGACGACTGGCCCTCGGAGATCTCCCCGTGCGCGCCCTGGCACGAGTCGTTCACGCAGGCCGCCTACCTCGCGGCGGTCACCTCCCGGGTGGAGCTGACCGCCGCCGTGCTGCTGCCGCAGCGGCCGGTGGCGCTCGCCGCCAAGCAGGCGGCCGAGGTGGACCTGCTGTCCGGCGGCCGGCTCCGGCTGTCGGTGAGCGTCGGCTGGAACCGCGACGAGGTCCGCGCCCTGGGCGTGGACCCGGCCGTCCGCGGCCGGCTGATCGAGGAGCAGATCGAGGCGATGCGGCTGCTGTGGGAGCAGCCGGCGGTGAGTTACACGGGTGAGCTGGTGCGGCTGCGGGACGTGGCGCTCAACCCGCGCCCCGCGCGGCGGCTGCCGGTGTGGATGGGCGGCGGCGACTTCGCCGGGGGCGGGGTGCCCCGGCCCGCCGTCCTGGACCGGATGGCACGGCTGGCGGACGGCTTCCGGATGTTCGGGCCGCTGATGCGGGACACCGGGACCGGGATGAAGGTCGTCGCGCGCCTGCGCGAGCTGGTCGCCCGGTACGGCCGGGACGAGGAGTCCTTCGGGATCGAGGCGCGGATCCCCTTGCAGCTGGTGCCGGAGCAGGAGTGGGCCGGGCGGCTCGCCTTCTGGCGGGACGCCGGGGCCACGCACGTCTCGCTGTCCAACCGGCGCGGGGCGGGCGGCGCGGACGCCGAGATCGCCAGGCTGGCCCGGTTCGTGGAGCTGACCCGGCAGGACTGGTGACGCCGGAGCGCCACGCCGGCTGACGCCCATCGCCCGGTACGGGGGTCAGCCGGCGGCCGTCGGCACGTCCCGGGCGTGCACGCCGGGGACGTCGGGGTCGAGGTTCCAGGCGACGACGCGGACGGGGTGGATGCGGATCAGCTCGCCGCTGAAGTACGGGTTGGGCGGGGTCTGGCCGCGCAGGGCCTCGGCCCGGCCGCGGATCTCGATGCCCCGGCCGCGGTACGGCGAGTCGGTGCTGCCGGCGGGCGCGAAGTCGTCGACGACGAACGAGACCTCCGGCCGTGCCTCGATGTTGCGGAACTTCCGGCTGGCCGCCAGGTTCGGGCCGCCGATGTCGATGGTGCCGGTGTCCGTGTCGAGGACGAAGCTGACCGGACGGTTCTGCGGCTCGCCGGACGGGCCGACCGTCGCCAGCCGGCCGTGTCCCTGCGCGGCCAGGTAGCCGAGTTCCGCCTCGCTGAACGGCACGCTCATCGCGGGTTCCCCTCGTCGGGTGCGTCGGTTCGATCGGATGCGTCGGTTCCGTCAGGTGCGTCAGGTGCGTTACGTGCGTCGGGTGCGTCGGGTTCGGTCACGGTGTCTTCCGTGGACCGCGGTGCGGTGCCGCCGCCGAGGTGGCGGATGAGCCGGCGCAGCTGCTCACCGTAGGACGCGTCGAACTCCGGGGAGCCGGGGTCGAGGCCGGTCACCTGGCGGGCCGTCTGCGGCAGTACGACCGGGGCCAGGATGATGCCCATGAGGGCCAGCCGGACGAAGCCCGGGTCGAGGTCGTCGGCGATCTCGCCGCGCTCCTGGGCCTGGCGCAGGTTGGCCACGTCCTGGCCGAGCGTGGCGTCGTCGTACGTCTCGCCCGCCGTGGACCCGCCGGTCAGGCCCCGCCAGATGAGCAGCCGGGCCGGGCGCGGGTCCGCGAGGCCGGCGGCGAGGTAGCGGGCCGCGACCTCCTCCAGCGGCAGGTCCGGGTCGGCGAAGACCGTCTCGCGCTCCGGCCAGCCGCGCTGGATCTCGCGGTAGAGGCCTTCCTTGCCGCCGAAGTAGTAGTTGATCAGCTGTTTGTTGACGCCCGCGCGGGCCGCGATGTCCTGGACGCGGGCGCCGGCGAAGCCCTTCTCGGCGAACTCGTCCAGGGCGGCCTCGCACAGCGCCCTGCGGGACCGCTCGGCGTCCCGCTGCCGCTCCTCGGGGGCCGGGGAACGGCGCGACCCCTGTCGCCCGCTCGCCGCCGGTGGGGTCTCCGCGGCCGTCGGGCCGGTCGTCGAGGTCATGACGCCACCCTAACAAAGCCGTCAACCATCGACCTGACTGAATCAGCCAACTTCCCGCCTTAATCAACCAGTCGTTTGACAGAGGAGAACGGCCGGTTGAGACTGCTGGTGTGACAGCTTCTCCCAGTGCTTCTCCCAGCACACCGGACCCCACGACGGAACAGCCGGGACTGACACCCGAGGCACGGCGAGCCGTGATCGTCGTACTCGTCGGTGCCGTACTGGCCTTCCTCGACGCGACCATCGTCAACGTCGCCCTCGACTCGCTGTCGTCGGCACTGCACAGCTCCCTGCGGACCATCCAGTGGGTGGTCACCGCCTATCTGCTCGCCCAGGCGGCCGTCCTCCCCATGACGGGATGGGCCGCCCGCAAGGTCGGCGCGCGGCGCCTGTACGTGGCCTCGCTGCTGCTGTTCACCCTGGCCTCGGTGGCCTGCGGCCTGGTCGACAGCGCCTGGGCGCTGATCGCGGCCCGGACCGTCCAGGGCATCGGCGGCGGCATGATGATCCCGGCCGGGCAGATCATCCTGGTCACGGCGGCCGGGCCACAGGGCCTGGCCCGGGTGATGGGCGCGGTCGGCATCCCGATGGTGCTGACCCCGGTCTTCGGCCCCACGGTCGGCGGCCTGCTGCTCGACCACGCCGGCTGGCAGTGGATCTTCCTGATCAACCTGCCGCTGGGGGTGGCCGGTCTGGCCCTGGCGCTGCGCCTGCTGCCCGCCGACCGGCGGGGCGAGGATCCCGGACCGCTGGACACGGCCGGCCTGGTCCTCGTCTCCCTGGGCATGGTCGGCATCACCTTCGGGCTCTCCCAGGCGGGCGGCGCCCACGGGCTCGGCTCGGTGGAGGTGCTCGGCCCGTTCCTGGCGGGCCTGGTGCTGACCGCCGGGTTCGTGCTGCGCGCCCTGCGGGCCCGGCATCCGCTGCTCGACGTCCGGCTCTACCGCGACCGGCTGTTCGGCTCCGCCTCGTTCGTGACCTTCGTCTTCGGCGCGGCCACCTACGGCGGAATGATCCTCATGCCGCTCTACTACCAGGTGGTCCGGCACGAGGACGCCTCCACGACCGGTCTGCTGCTCGCCCCGCAGGGCATCGGCGCCGCCGTCGCCATGGGCCTGTCGAGCCGGCTGTTCGAGAAGATCGGCAGCGTCACCTGTGTGATCGGGGCGGCGGTCAGCGTGGTCGCCAGCGTGCCGTTCGTGCTCATCGGCGCCGACACCTCGTACTGGCTGCTCGGCCTGGCCATGGTGGTACGGGGCCTGGGCATCGGCCTGTCCGTCATGCCGGCCATGACGGCGGCCTTCCAGGCCCTCGACCCCGGTCAGATCAACGACGCGACACCGCAGCTCAACGTGGCGCAGCGGGTCGGCGGGTCCATGGGTACCGCCGTGTTCGTCGTGGTGCTCCAGCAGCACCTGGCCGGCGGGACCACCCCGGCCGACCAGGCGACGGCGTTCGGCACCACCTTCTGGTGGGTCTTCGGCACCGCCGTCCTGGCCGTGCTGCCGACCCTGCTGATGGCGGCCGTCGAGCGCCGCCGTCGGCAGGGCACGGGGTCAGCGGGGAACAGCGCGCACACCGCCGTGGACGGCGTCGGCACGGCCTGACCGCACCACGACCGGCCTGCGGCTTGCCCCGGCCCGGGTGCGCACTCGGCTCACAGCGACCGCCCGGACACCGCGACCGCCCGGTCGCGGTGTCCGGACCGGTCGCGGTGTCCGGACCGGCCGCTCACGCGGGGTCCGACGAGGGTGCCGCGGTCCGCTCGGGCCGCGGCGCCGGCTCCAGGCGCTGCGGCCCCGGTACGGCCGCGGGCCCGCGGGCCCGGGACCAGCGCCGCATCACCGGCATCTCGACCAGGGAGTGCAGCAGCCAGGCGAGCGGCAGACACGCGGCCAGGAACAGCAGGCTGAGCCCCGCCGCCTGCCAGCCGGACAGCCCCGTGCCGAACCCGATCGCCCGGGCGCCGTAGCCGAGCACCAGCTGGTGGACCATGTACAGCGCGAAGGACACCTCGCCCAGCCAGACGGCCACCCGGCCGCGCAGCGGCGAGTACCGCCCGTCCAGGTCGGCGACCGCGCCGGCCGGGATGAGCAGGGCCAGCGGCACGATGGTCGTGGCGACCGTGCCGTACTGCCCGGGGGCGTACAGCGCGCCGGCGTAACCGGCGAGGAACAGCACCGCCGCCGGCCCGAGCCCGACCGGGAGCCAGCGGCCGAGGACCACGAGACGGGCCAGGAACATCCCGAGCACGAACTCGAAGGCCCGCGCCAGTGGGAAGAAGTACACGAACCACAGCTGGGTGACCGAGTAGTCCATACGCGGCGACAGGTGCGGGCCGCCGTCCAGGAAGACCGCGGAGACCAGCGGCAGGCACCACACGGCGAGCACCGCGCCCGCCGCACCCCACCACAGCGCCCGGACGGAGAGCCGGTTCACCAGTGGCAGCAGGAACGGGAAGGCGGCGTAGAACACCACCTCGCTGCAGAGCGACCAGCTGACCTGGTTGATGCCGGTGAGGACGTCGTACCTCGGGATCCAGGACTGCACGAGCAGCAGGTTGGGCACCAGCTGGCCGGCCGTGAACGCGTCGCCGAATCCCAGCATCAGCACGACCGCCGCCAGCGCGGTCACCAGGTGGGTCGGGTAGATCTTGCACAGCCGCCGCCGCCAGAAGGCGCGCGCCGTGGTGCCCGGCCGCGCCGACCAGGTCAGCACGAAGCCGCTGAGCACGAAGAAGAACGACACGCCCGTCGAGCCGGCGGCGCTCCACCAGAAGCCGGGGCCGGTGCCCGAGATCCAGCTCGCGGGCAGCAGGATGAAGAAGGCGTGCGAGAAGAAGACCATTCCGGAGGCGGCGAACCGCATCCCGGTGAGGGTCGGCAGGGCGGGGCGGCGCGCGTGCGCCGCCGTCTCCGCGGAAGCGACGGTGTCCATGCGCGGCCCCCTCAGCCGTTCGGCGGCGTCCAGCCGCTGCGGCGCAGCAGGTCCGCGAAGGTCAGCAGGTCCGGGTGGGCGGCGCGCAGCGCGGGGATGTCGGCCCGGTAGCCGATGTCGTTGAACCACTCGAAGGTCTTCGCCATCCAGACGTCCTTCTTGGCCAGCTCCTCCAGCGGGATGAACTCGTAGCGCGCCGGACGGCCGGTGTGCGCCGCGAAGGCGGCCGCGATCTCCGGACCGGTCAGCGCCTCACCGGCGACCTCAAGACTGCGCCCCACGAAGGAGTCCGGGTCGCCGAACGCGTCGGCGACGAAGTACCCCATGTCCTGGGAGGCGATCACCTGGAGCTTCGTGTGCGGGTACAGGGCGCGGCGGAACACCAGCGTGCCGTCCGTCTGCGGCTCCGGCGGCAGGTCGAGGAAGTTCTCCATGAAGTAGACCGGGCGCAGGAAGGTGGTGGGCACGCCCGCCGCGCCGATCGCCTGCTCGGCGCGGAGCTTGGTCTCCCGCCAGCCCACCCCGCCCGGCTTCTCCACGCCGCCGACGGAGCTGTGCACGAGGTGCCGGACACCGGCCCGGCCGGCCTCCTCGGCGAACAGCCGGGCGTGCCGCTCCTCGCCGTCCAGGCCGTTCCCGTGGGTCGGGGTGAAGACCGTGAACAGGCCGTACGCGCCGGCCAGGGCCGAGCGCACCGCCTCGCGGTCGTCGAACTCGCCGGGCACCAGCACGGCGCCCTTGGCGGCGAGTTCGCGGGCGGCGGGCTTGTCGGGGTCGCGCACGAGCGCGTGCACCGTCCAGCCCCGGTCCAGCAGGTGCCGGGCGGCGCTGCCGCCCTGGCGGCCGGTCGCGCCCAGGACCAGGATCCATCGCTTGTCGTCTGCCGTCATCGCGGTCTCCTCGGATAGCCGGTGCTGCGCCGTGGAACGCCGGTACGTCCCGCGGCTCGCGGCCAGCGTCACCACCGCCGCTCGAATCCGACTCGAGGTGCGCCGCCGGGTGCGAGCCGTCTTCGAGCGCTCTTCGAGACGCCGTCGCGAGCCTTGCCCTCCTGGAACCACCCGGCCACCCGGGAGACGAATCGCCGAACGCTAAGGAGAAGGCGGCCCATGCCTGAAGGACCCCAGCTCATCAGCCGGCTGGCCCGGCCCCTGCTGGCGGCGAGCTTCGTCGCCGGCGGCTACGGCGTGCTCCGCGAGCCCGGCCCACTGCCCGAACTGGCCCGGCAGCACGGCATTCCGCTGCCGGAGGCCGCCACCCGGGCGACCGCCACCGGCATGGTCGTCGGCGGGCTGGCCCTGGGCAGCGGTGTCGCGCCGGTGCTCGGCGGCGGCGCGCTGATCGCCTGCCTGGTGCCGACGACCCTGACCGTGCACGCCTTCTGGCGCCAGTCGGACCCGGCCCGACGGCGTATGCAGCGCAACGAGTTCTTCAAGAACGTCAGCCTGCTCGGCGGCCTCGCGATAGCCGCCGCGGCCTCGTCCCGGCGGTCCCTGCCGGGCGGCGGGGACGGTGCCTGATGCCCGACGACGCACAGACCCGGCCGACCCTCACCCCGACCGCACCGGCTCTGACGGCCGACCCGACCGCACCGGCCATCCCGGTCGGCCCGGTCGCCCTCGTCCAGCGGGCTCGGGATCTCGCGGAGCTGGCGGGCAAGCACGCCGGTGACGCGGACCGGGAGCGGCGGCTCCATCCCGACGTGGTGCGCGCGGTCGCGGAGGCGGGGTTCGGGCGGCACTTCGTGCCGGTCCGCTGGGGCGGCGCCGACGGCACCTTCGCCGACCTGCTGGCCGCGGTCGCCCGCGTCGGCGAGGGCTGCACGTCCGCCGCGTGGGTCGCCGCACTGGCCGCCACCGTGCCGCGCATGGCCGCCCATCTGCCCCGCCAGGGGCAGGCCGAGGTCTGGTCCGACGGCCCGGACACCCTGCTCGTCGGCGCCCTGATGCCGCTCGGCCGGGCGGAACGGGCGGCCGGCGGCTGGCGGCTGACCGGCACCTGGTCGTACGTCAGCGGTGTCGACTTCTCCGACTGGGCCCTGGTGTGCGCGCGGACGGCGGAGGACGGCGTCGAGGTGCCACGGTACTTCGCGCTGCCCCGCGAGGCGTACGCGATCCGGGACACCTGGTTCACCGTCGGGATGCGCGGCACCGGCAGCAACACCCTCTCCGTGGACGACGTGTACGTCCCGGACCACCGGGTGTGCACCCGCGCGGCCGTGCTGGACGGCGACTGCCCGGACGCGCCCGCCGACTGCACCCGGGTGCCGCTGAAAGCGGTGAACGGCCTGTCCTTCGCGGCACCGGTCCTGGGGGCCGCGAAGGGGCTGCTGGCGGAGTGGACGCGCTGGGCCGCACCCCGGATCACGGGGACCGGCGACGGCGATCCCCGGCTCGCGGAGAACGCGCTGCGGCACGGGGTGCTGGCCCGCGCCGCCGGGGAGGTGGACGGCGCCGAACTGCTGCTGGACCGTACCGCCCGGGCGGCCGACACGGGGGCGCTCGACCCGCTGCTGACCGCGCGCGGCGGCCGGGACTGCGCGCTCGCCGCGGAGCTGCTGCTGACCGCGGCGGACCGGCTGTTCCGGGCCGCGGGCACGTCCGCGCAGGTCGAGGGGAGCCCGTTCGAACGCGGCTGGCGTGATGTCAGCGCGGCGGTGAGCCATCTGGTGCTGCGCTTCGAACCGGCGGCGACGGCCTACGCCCAGGCGGTACTGACGGCCCAGCAGGAGCCCTGAGCAGGAGCCCTGAGCAGGAGCTCTGGGCGGGGGTACGACACTGAGCCCGCCCTCCTTACCGGTGATCCGGGAGGAGGGCGGGCCGTGTGGTGTCCGGCCGGGGTCTCTACGACGTGCCGGGGGTGGAGCGTGTCACGGTGGCCCGGCGGACCGTGAGGCGTACCCCGGACCCTTCCGCGAGTTCGCCGAACAGGCCGATGCCGAGGGCGAGCCGGCCGGGCCGGACGCTCTCCTCGGGGCCGTCGGCGGAGCGGGTGATGTGGGCGGCGCGGGACGGGAGGCGACGGCCGAGGTCCGGCACGGCGAACACCTCCGTGCCGTCCAGCAGCCACACCGCGGTGCCGCGGGCCCGGTCGACGCGTATCGCACACCGGTGCCGACGGCCAGGCGACCGCTCGGCGACCGGGACCTCGTACGTGAACGTGCCGTGACCGGCGCCGGGCCGGCCGAGCCGCTCGTACAGCACCCAGACCCGGTCATTGGTCAGCAGGAAGTCGAGCACCAGCCCGGACCCCAGATCCACACAGAGCATCCCGCCCATCCCGTGCCGGGTGTCGGCGATGCCGGCCGCGGTCGGACGGTCCGCACCCGGGCCGTACACCTCGGCGGCCAGCTCCATGTGGGCGGTGAGGAGTCCGGTGTCGGGCAGGGTGAAGCCGGGTGGGGTGGCGGTGCCGGCGAAGGCGGCCCAGCGCAGGTGGCCCAGCGGCGCCGACGGCGGCGGGACGGCGAACCGGGGTTCGCCGGTGGCCGGGTCCGTGCCCGGGGGTGCCACCACCAGGCCCTCCGGGGTGACGCGGGCGGTCCCGTCACCGGCGGGCAGCCCGGCGGCGGGACGGGCCAGCCATCCCGGGGGCAGCCCGTCCGGCTGCCGGCCGGCATCCGGGAGCCGGAACTCGTCGGCGAACACCGGCTCCTCCCGCCCGTCCGCCGGAACTCCCGTATCACTGGCATGTCGTGTGTACGTCACCGCGCCTCCCACTCCCCACGCCCCTCCCGGGCACTGTCCGATTACCGACCCCCGCTTCCCACCCAGCCACCCACCCACGGCAGACCCCGGCCGTACTGGCAGACCCGCGCCGCGTCGGTGTCTGTGCGGGTGGCGGTGGGGCCTCAGTCGGCGACCCCCGATGCCTTCAGGGCCTCGGCCGCCGCGTGCAGGATGCCCAGTCGGCCGTCCAGGGTCGTCGCCGCCGCCGACACCATGACCCCGAGGGTGGTCACGCCGGCCTCCGCGTACGCCCGCATCCGGTCGGCGAGCCGGGGCACCGGTCCCGCGAGCGAGGTGCGGTCGATGAAGTCCAGCGGCAGCGCGGCCGCCGCACCGGCCCGGTCGCCGTCGGCCAGCCGCCCGAGGAAGACCTCGATCTCCTCGGCGTAGCCCATCTCGCGGGCCAGCGCGCAGTAGAAGTTGTGCGCGGGGTCGCCGATGCCCAGCAGGTAGACGTACTGGCCGCGCAACGCGTCCACCGCGGTGGGCACGTCGTCCGCGACCGACGCCGGCAGGCTGGGCAGGACCTCGAAGCCGGTCAGGTCCCGCCCGGCCGTCTCCCGGCCCGCCCGGATCTCGGTGACGGCCTTGGCGACCGCGTCGGGCGGGGTGAACACCCCGAGCCAGCCGTCCGCGATCTCGCCCGCGAGCCGCAGGCTGCGGGGCCCCACCGCCGCCAGGTAGACCGGGATCCGGGGCCGGGCCGGCTCGGTCAGCACGTGCAGCGGCGCCCCGTCGCGGCCGTCGGCGGGCAGCCGGAAGTGCCGGCCCCGGTAGGTCACCGGGTCACCGCCCAGCGCCTGCCGGACGATGTCGACGTACTCCCTGGTCCGCTCCAGCGGCCGCCCGAACGGCACCCCGTACCAGCCGTCCGAGACATCGGGGTTGGACACCCCGAGGCCCAGCCGGAACCGGCCGCCGCTCAGCGCGTCCAGGGTGGCCGCGGTGAGCGCGGCCAGTCCCGGCGGGCGCGCCGGTATCTGCATGACGCCGGAGGCCAGGCCGATCCGCTCGGTACGGCCGGCGACCAGGCCCAGCACGCTGGCCGCGTCGGACCGGTAGCCCTCCGGTGCCAGCACCAGCTCGTAGCCCAGGGTCTCGGCGGCGCCGGCCAGTTCGGCCGCGCCCTGGTAGACCAGATTCGCCGCAAGTCGCATCGTCAGCTCCCCCACATGCTCCTGGATTCCGCGGGACCGGTGCCGGCACCCGCACCTCGTCAGATGAGGTGGGCGCCGCCGTCCACGAGCAGCACCTGCCCGGTCGTGTAGGTGGCGTCGGCCAGACCCAGCACGGCCTCGGCGACGTCCTCGGGCCGTCCCACCCGGCGCAGCGGCGTGCTCTCCCGCACCTTCCGCGCGATGGGCGCGAAGAAGTCCTTGCCCTGCGTCCAGGGCGTCTCGACCAGTCCGGGGGCGACCGCGTTGACCCGGACCGCGGGTCCGGCCGTGTTCGCCAGCAGCCGCGTCATGTGCTCGATCGCCGCCTTGCTGACGGCGTACGGGATCGAGCTGCCCGCCGGGCGGCTGCCGGCGATCGAGGAGATGTTGACCACCGATCCGCTGCCGGTGCGGGCCAGGTGCGGCATCGCGGCGACCGTCGTCTGCCAGGTGCCGATCACGTTGAGGCCGAGGATCTCCCGCCAGAGGGCGGGGGTGGCCGCCTCCAGGTCGGCGTGCGGCACGGGCCGCGAGACACCGGCGTTGTTGACCAGGATGTCGAGGCGTCCGTAGTGCGCGACGGCGGCGTCGACGAGGTGCCGGGCCTCGGTCTCGTCCGAGACGTCCGCCCGGACGTAGACGGCATCGGGCAGGGCGGCGGCGACCTTCTCGCCAGCCTCCACCGAACGCGCGGAGTTCACGACGACGCGGATCCCCTCGGCGGCGAGGCGGACGGCGACGGCCTCCCCGATGCCGGAGGAGGAACCGGTGACGAGGGCGACCCGGGCGGCGGTCATCAGTAGTTCCCCAGTCCGCCGCAGACGTTGAGCGCCTGGGCCGTCACGGCGGCCGCGTCGTCACCGGCCAGGTACTCGACCATGGCGGCCACCTCGCGGGGCTCCACGTAGCGGCCGAGGGGCACGCGGGCGGTGATGCGGTCGTGGGCCTCCTGCTCGTCCACGCCCCAGATGGCCGCGTAGTGCTCCCGGACCCGTCCGGCCATCGGTGTCTCGACGAAGCCGGGGCAGACCGCGTTGACCGTGATGCCGGTGCGGGCCAGTTCCAGGCCGAGGGCCTTGGTGAAGCCGACCACTCCGTGCTTGGACGCCGAGTAGGGCGCCGCGTGCACGACTCCCTGCTTGCCGCCGGTGGAGGCGATGTTGATGATCCGGCCGCGCCCGCCCGTCAGCATGCCGCCGGCGTTGAGCACTTCCTTGGTCATGAGGAAGACGCTGTTGAGGTTGGTGTTGATCACGTCGAGCCAGAGCTCGTCGGGGATCTCGGCGGTGGCGCCGCCGCCGCTGCGGCCCGCGTTGTTCACGAGGATGTCCACCGGTCCGTACCGTTCGACCGCGGCCCGGACGTACGCCCTGATCTGCTCGGGGTCGCTCACGTCGCAGACGGTCCCGTCGACCTCCAGGCCCTGGTCCCGCAACTCCTTGATCACGTGGCTGAGTTCCTCGGAGCGGCGGGCGCAGATGAAGACGCTCGCGCCGCCGCCCGCCAGCCGGGTGGTGATCTCCAGGCCGATCCCGCTGGTGGCGCCGGTCACCAACGCCACCGGCCGCCCTGCCTCCGTCATGCTGCCTCCCTGCGCGTCCTCGACGACGGCCGGCCCGCTCCGGGGCCCGCGCGTCCTGCGGACCGAGACTGACCGGCGGGACTAGAGGCGGGGTGGAAGCGGGGTGGAAGCGGGACGGCATGGGGGTGGCAGTGGACCGGACGCCGGGTGGAGGGGGGCGCCGTACCGTCCTTCAAGCTGCTCTCGAGGCGGGCCGGGCACGGTGGGTGCGGCAGCAGCCGTTCGCACCCGGAGCCCTGGAGGAGCCGATGACCGCCACCCCGGTCCGTACCGACCTGTACTCGCAGGTCCAGCACTTCTACGCGCACCAGATGCAGGCGCTGGACGCCGGCCGGTTCGAGGACTACGCCGCCACCTTCACGGAGGACGGCAGTTTCCAGCACTCCCCGGGTGCCACGCCCGCGCTCACCCGGCCCGGCATCGTCGCCGAACTGGTCGAGTTCCACCGCCGGTTCGAGAACGACCCGGTCCAGCGCCGGCACTGGTTCAACCACATCGCCCTGGAGTGGCAGTCAGACGGCACGATCCGCTCCACCGTCTACGCCCTGGTGGTCACGGTCCGGCCGGGCGGCAAGCCGGAGATCGCGCCGAGCTGCGTGGTGCACGACGTCCTGGTGGCCGGGGAGGACGGCATCCTCACCAGGTCGCGACTGGTCACGCACGACCAGATGTTCTGACCGCGAGCCGCGCCGCGGGAACGGCCGGCGCGGGAACGGCGGGCGCGGGAACGACGAGGGCCGGGAGTTCCGGGAGGGCCGGGAGTTCCGGGAGCGCCGGGAATTCCGGGAGCACCGGCTCCCGGCCCTCGGAGCACCGGCTCCTGGCCCTAGGGGGCCCCGACGGACCGGACCCCCGACGGCCCGGCGCCCGGCGGCCCGTCGGCCCGGCGCCCCGGTGGTCCCGCGTTCAGCCGGCGAGGCGGCCCGGTCGTTCCCAGTCGCCCGTCTCCAGCGCGGGGTCGCCGCTCAGCACCGCCTGATGCAGTCGCTGCAACCGGGAGGACGGTTCCACGCCGAGCTCCTCGATCAGGGTCTCGCGCAGCCGGCGGAAGGCGTAGAGCGCCCGCCAGCCGCTGCCCGACCGGTACAGCGCGAGCATCAGCAGGGCGCACAGGTTCTCGTTCATGGGATGGCGGGCCACCAGGGTCCGCAGCTCCGCGAGGAGCGGTGCGTGCCGGCCGAGCCGCAGGTCGGCCTCGATCCTGCGCTCCAGCGCCTGGGTGCGGCTCTCCTCGATGCCGAGGAGTTCCATCTCCAGCACCCGCCCCACCGGAACGTCCGCGAGCGCGGGGCCCTTCCAGCAGGCCAGCGCCCGGGTCAGGGCGACGGACGCGGCACGCGCGTCGCCCGCCTCCAGGGCGGCCCCGCCGCGGGCCGCGAGCCGCTCGAACTCCCGCAGGTCGAAGGTCTCCAGGGGTGCCGCCAGTTTGTACCCGCCGAGCGAGGTGACCAGGACGTCCTTGGCGGACCGGCCGGAACCGGGCGGCAGCGTCCGGGTGATCTTGCGGCGGAGTTGCAGGATGTAGGTCTGCAGGGTGGTCACCGCGCTGCGCGGGATGTCGTCCCCCCAGACCTCCTCCATCAGTGCGGGCACCGGCACGAAGTGCCCGGCGCGCAGCGTCAGCAGGGCCAGGATCTGCCGGGGCTTGCCGGCGCTCGGCACGATCGACAGGCCGCGTTCACGGACCGAGAACTGTCCTAACACCTCGATGTCCACTGAGAGTCTCCCCCATTCGCGTCGGGTGCTCATGTCGTGTTCGGTCGTGCGCCGAGCTTGTCACCCAGTGCCGCACGGGGCCCAGTGCGCACGTCACGACTCCGCCGTGAACGTCTCACCCGGCACGTGAGTTCTTCACTAACGACCGCTCACCAGCGGCTTCTGACGTTCCGTCAGTCTCAGGCGGGCGGGTTGCCGTGCTTGCGGGCGGGCAGGTCCGCGTGCTTGGTGTGCAGCATCGCCAGGGCGCGGGTGAGCACCTCGCGGGTCTCGGCCGGGTCGACGACGTCGTCGACCAGACCCCGTTCGGCCGCGTAGTAGGGGTGCATCAGCTCGGCCTTGTACTCCTTGACCAGGCGGGCGCGTACGGCGTCCGGGTCGTCGGCCGCGGCGATCTCGCGGCGGAAGATGACGTTGGCCGCGCCGTCGGCGCCCATCACCGCGATCTCGTTCGTCGGCCAGGCGTACGCCAGGTCCGCCCCGGTGGAGCGGCTGTCCATCACGATGTAGGCGCCGCCGTAGGCCTTGCGCAGCACCAGGGATATCCGCGGCACGGTGGCGTTGCAGTACGCGTACAGCAGCTTCGCGCCGTGCCGGATGATCCCGCCGTGCTCCTGGTCGACGCCCGGCAGGAATCCGGGCACGTCCAGCAGGGTGAGCAGCGGGATGTTGAAGGCGTCGCACATCTGCACGAACCGGGCCGCCTTCTCGGACGCCTCGATGTCGAGCACCCCGGCCAGCACCTGCGGCTGGTTGGCGACGATGCCGACGACCCGCCCGTCCAGTCGGGCGAGCGCGCAGACGATGTTGCGCGCCCAGCGCTCGTGGACCTCCAGGTACTCGCCGTCGTCGACGATCTCCTCGATCACCCGGGTCACGTCGTACGGCCGGTTCCCGTCCGCCGGCACCAGGTCGAGGAGTTCCTCGCACCGCCGGTCGGCGGGGTCGGCGGTGCGGCCGGCCGGCGGGTGCTCGCGGTTGTTCTGCGGCAGCAGGGACAGCAGGTAGCGGACCTCTTCGAGGCAGGTGTACTCGTCGTCGTAGGCGAAGTGGCAGACGCCGGAGGTCCCGGCGTGCACGTCCGCGCCACCGAGGGCGTTCTGGCCGACCCGCTCCCCCGTCACCGCCTGGATGACGTCCGGGCCGGTGATGAACATCTGTGAGGTGTCGCGGACCATGAACACGAAGTCCGTCAGCGCCGGGGAGTACGCGGCTCCGCCGGCGCAGGGGCCCAGCATGACGCTGATCTGCGGGATGACACCGGAGGCCCTGGTGTTGCGCTGGAAGATGCCGCCGTAGCCGGCGAGCGCCGTCACGCCCTCCTGGATGCGGGCGCCCGCGCCGTCGTTCAGGGAGACCAGCGGGGCGCCGGCCGCGAGGGCCATGTCCATGATCTTGTGGATCTTGGTGGCGTGCGCCTCGCCGAGCGCGCCGCCGAACATGCGGAAGTCGTGCGCGTACACGAACACCGGCCGGCCGTGCACCGTCCCCCAGCCGGTCACCACGCCGTCCGTGTAGGGCCTCTTGGCCTCCATGCCGAAGCCCGCCGCCCGGTGCCGGCGCAGCGCCTCCACCTCCGTGAACGACCCTTCGTCCAGCAGCAGTTCGATGCGTTCGCGGGCGGTCAGCTTGCCCTTGGCGTGCTGCGCCTCGGTCGCCTTCGCACCCGGGCCCCGCCGTGCCCGGTCCCGGATGGTGCGCAGTTCCGCCACGAGCCGCCGCTGCGGCGACACGGCCGGTGTCCTCTCGGCGGTGGTCCTCTCCTCGACGGTGGCCCTCTCCTGGGTGGTGGTCCTCTCCTGTGCGGTGGTCATCGGATGCCTCCTCGTCGGCGCCCGGACGGGGTGTCCGTCCGGCACCGCACTCTCCGGTGACCGCCTCGACGCCCGGTCGAAGGCGGGTGGACCGGGGCCGTTCTCCAGGGGCGGTCCAGCGGAGTTCCAGCCCCGGCCGCGAGCGTGGCGGGCGTAGCGACCCGCCGACGTGAGGTGAGACGGCATGGCCGTGGAAGTGACGCGCTTTCAAGAACTGTTCGGCTCGTTCCCTACGATGGTGTCGGTCGTCACCGCGATGGACGCGGACGGCCGCCCCCGTGGCCTGACCTGCAACGCGGTCTCGGCCGTTTCGGCCCGGCCACCGCTGCTGCTGGTCTGCGTGGACAAGCGGTCGGTGACCCTGGACGCCCTGCTGACGTCGGGTTCGTTCGTCGTGAACGTGCTGGCCGACGGCGGGCAGGAGGCGGCCCGGGTCTGCGCGGGCCGCTCGGAGCGGAAGTTCGCCGGGCTGCGGTGGATGCCGTCGGCCGTCGCGGGCGGTGCCCCGGTGCTCGTCGACGCCGTGCTGGCGTACGCCGAGTGCGTGGTGGTGCAGACCGTGGAGGCGGGCGACCACTGGATCTTCATCGGCCGGGTGGAGGGGGCCGAGGTGCTGCCGCGGTCGCCCGTGCTCTACCACCAGGGGCAGTTCGAGGTGTGGACGCCTCAGGCCCGGCAGGTCGGCAGCCGGCCGTGAAACTCGATCATCTCGGCGAACAGCTCCCCTATGTCCAGCGGCGCCCCGGGGGCCGCACCCTGCTCCTCCGCGTAGGCGCGGCGCAGGTTCGGCAGTAGCCGTTCGGAGTCGCGGAGCCCGGCGAACTCGCCCAGGTCGCAGGCGCGGGCGACCTGCATGGGGGTGAGCCGGTCGGCCAGGCCGCGCCGTGCCGTCGCCCGGACCCACCGCAGGTAGCTCTCGGTGGCGTCGAACACCTCGGGGCCCGCGACCGGGCCGTGGCCCGGCACCACGGTACGGGCGCCCAGTGCGCGCAGCCGGTCGAGGACGGCGAGGGATCCGCTGACCGATCCCATCGCGCAGAACGGCGTGACGCCCGGCATGACGATGTCCCCGGTGAACAGCACCCTCTGCTCGGGCAGCCAGACGACCGAGTCGTCCGTCGTGTGCGCCGGGCCCGGGTGCAGCACCTCGACGCGCACGTCTCCCACGTGCAGGGTCACCCCGTCGCGGTAGGTGAGGGCCGGGGGCGCCAGTTCGAGGGCGCCCCAGCGCACGTCGGGCCACAGGCCGGTGAGGTGCAGGCCGGCCGCCAGCGCCTCGCTGCGGGTCCGTTCGTGGCCGACGACCAGCGCTTCGGGGAAGACGAAGTTGCCGAAGGTGTGGTCGCCGTGGAAGTGGGTGTTGACCAGGACGCCGGGGGGTGCCGCCGTCACCCCGCGCACGGCCTCCCGCAGGCGGCGGGCCCGGGTCTCGGTCGCGGCGGTGTCGACGAGCGCCGCCCGGCCGTCGGACACGACGAGACCGGCGTTGTTCAGGCACCAGCCGCCGTCCGGCTGGACGTAGGCGAAGACGCCGTCCGCCACCTCCTCCAGCCACGCGTCGTCCGGGGCCGTGCGGTCCTGCCGCCGTTCGTCGGTCACCGCTCCGGTGGCCTTAGTTCGCGGTGTCGTCGTGCGCGGTGTCGTCGTGCGCGGTGTCGTCGTGCGCGGTGTCGTCGTGCGCGGTGTCGTCACAGGGTTCTCCCGAGGGCTGCCGCGGTCGTCGCGGGTCCGGTTGGGATACGACCCTTGCCGCAGCGGGTCGAGTACGACTCGAACCCCGGACACCGCCGACGGGCCCCCGGCACTCGATGCCGTGAGCCCAACACGCGCTTTCCTGCGGCGAGTTGCCCGTCGGTCCGGCGGCGGGCCCTATTGTGCCGCCCGACGGATGCCACGGACACTGAGTGACAACGGGAGCATCAAGGCTGTAGGGAAACGGGGAGGCTCGGGTGATTCGCGTCTTGCTCGCCGAGGACATGGGGATGGTGCGAGGGGCGCTGGTGGCGCTGATGGAGATGGAGCAGGATCTCAGTGTCGTGGCGCAGGTGGCCGACGGGCGCGAGGTCCTCTCCGCCGGGCTGGCGCACCGCCCAGACGTCGCCGTGATCGACGTGGGACTTCCCGGGGTGGACGGCATCGAGGCCGCGGCCCAGTTGCACGAGCACCTGCCGGAGTGCCGGACCCTGATGCTCACCGGCACGGACCAGCCGGGCACCGTGCGCCGGGCGATGGACGCCAGGGTCTTCGGCTACCTGCTCAAGGACGCCCCGCCGTCGGAGCTGGCCGCGGCGATCCGCAAGGTGGCGGACGGCCAGCGGGTGATCGACACCCGGCTGGCCTTCACCGTATGGCAGCGCGGCGACCATCCGCTGACCGAGCGGGAGTCCGACGTCCTGTCACTGGCGTCGGAAGGGGCTGAGGCCTCGGAGATCGCCGCCCAGCTTCACCTGGCCGTCGGTACCGTCCGGAACTACCTGAGTTCGGCGGTGACCAAGCTGGGCGCCCGCAACCGTCTCGACGCGGTGCGGATCGCCCGGGACGCCGGCTGGATCGGCTGAGCCCGCGCCGTGCCGTGGTCCGGCCGGACAGTCGGCGACCAGGTGGAACCAGCCGTCCGGGTCGACGGTCGCGCCGAGCCGGCCGCCCACCCGGGTCAGCCGCTCGGTGAGGTTGTCGAGTCCGCCGCCCAGCCGGTTCAGCGCGGAGCCCGGGACCACGCCGTTGTTGGAGACGGTGAGGCGGACCCGGCTGCCCTCCTCCCGCAGGACGATGCGGCAGTGATCGGCGCGGCTGTGCCTCAGCAGGTTGGTCACGCTCTCCCGCAGCACCGTGGCCAGGACCGTCTCCTTCTCGACGGGGAGGCCGCGCACGGACATGTCCGTGGACACCTCGATGCCCGCCGCGAGCAGCACACCCCGCACCGAGGTGGTCTCGTCGGCGATCCGCATGGTCCGGTAGCCGTGGGACACCGAGCGCACGTCGGCGAGTGCCTGGCGTGAGACCTGGAGGATCTCCAGGAGTTCGGCCCGGGCCCGCTCGTCGCTCGATCCCACCAGCCGGATGGTCAGCTCGCTCTTGAGGGTGATGGCGGACAGGCTGTAGCCGAGCAGGTCGTGCAGGTCCCGCGCCATCCGCAGCCGTTCCCGCTCGATGGCCAGCCGGGTCGACACGCCACGGGTCCGGTGCAACTCGGCCATGAGTTCGGCGACGCGACCGAGGCCGTAGATCATCGTGCCGATCATCAATATCGAAACAACCAGCCAGGAAACGCCGAAAATTCGACTTCCGAAGAGGACGGCGACGGTGCTGGCCGCGGCACACACCGCACCGAATAGCCCTATGGACAGGGGCGGGTCGAGAACCAGCAGTATTGCCCCGGCCAGAAGACCGGCGAGACCCACCCAATTAAGGCCTAAAAACACCGGTGGTATAAACGTCAGGAGGGCCTGCAATATCAGGGTAAACTTTCCGTAGCGCTCCCGTAACCCCTGCGCGGTGGGGGCGCAATGTATGACCTGAACCAGGCCGACCAGCGGCAGAGTGATCAGAAAACCGACGATTTGCGCTGGCCTGGGATGCGAGGCCAGCAGATTGAGGGCGATCATAAAAGCCACGCTGCATTGGATCGCGAACATCAGATGCAACGCCAGGTGGGAGGGTCGTTGCCCACCTGGGAGATTGGTCACCATACTTCCCCCGCAGGTTGACCTTCGAGAAATCTCATTGAAGCCTAACATGCGCCCCGAATGCATCCCGGAGCCTTTCGACGGCATCGGCCACGGCCGCACCCGATGACGATATTCAGGACCGTCTTTGCAGAAACCGCTGCCACACCCCTGACCAGTGCGAACGCAATACGCGCGGACCGCGCCAATGGCCGGGCCGCCGACCGGGGCCGGGCGGAACCGGACGCGCTCGTGCCGCCCGGCCTGCCGTGGAGCCGACTTTGCCGTACCGGTATGACCGGAAGTCGTTGCCGTTGGCCAGAACCAGTACGGTTTTCCCAGCGTCGTACGGCATGTCTGCCGTTGGCCTGATCTGTGGGGGGACCACATGAGCGGCGAGATCTACTTCAGCAACAACCACCGGGATCTGTGCGAGCGGAACGGGACCGGGGCGGGGTTCCAGTTCGAGTTCTCGTGTGCGCGTTGCTACGACACCTGGCGCTCGCCGTTCGAGCCGTACGGCGGGGAGCGGGCGGCCACCTGGCTGCGCAAGGGCGTCGACGTCGCGTGGGGGCTGCTCGGGCGCACCGGCACCGGCCTGACCTCGGCCGCCGACGGGTTCGCCGGCGCGGGCTACGGGCGCGCCCGTGACCAGGCGTTCCAGCGGGCGATCGACAACGCCCAGGGGCATTTCAACCGCTGCGCACGCTGCACGGACTACGTGTGCGGCCGGTGCTGGAACGCCGCCCAGGGCCTGTGCCTGCGCTGCGCGCCGGACACCGCGGCCGAGGCCATGGCGGCCCAGCAGCGCGGCCTCAACGACATGGCCTCGCAGCGGGCGTACGCCGTGGGCCAGCAGGCCGGGCAGGCCTACGACCCCACCACGCCACGGCAGTTGGTCTGCCCGCACTGCCGCACCGAGACCCGCGGCGCCGCCTTCTGCTCCGGCTGCGGCCATCAACTCGCCCAGTCGGACCGGTGCTCCGCGTGTTCGGCGGCCGTACCGGAGGGCGCCGCCTTCTGCCCGGGCTGCGGCTCCCGCAGGTAGACCCGGTGCCGCCCGGGATACGCCGGGGCGAGTGCCGGGCAGTCAGGCGGACGGGGCGGCGCCGGGGCAGCGGGAGGTGGGGGTCGTCGTCGTGCGCTCCAGCCAGCGGGACTCGATCTCGCGGCCGTCCGGGAGGGTGTGGCGCGGCGGCCCGTCGGCGGCGACGAGACCGGCGTTCGCCAGGGCCCGCGCGCTCGCGGTGTTCGCCGGTTCGTGTCCCGCTCGTACCGTCCGCAGCCCCAGGTGGGTGTGGGCGAGGAGCACGGCGGCCCGGAACAGTTCGGTGCCGAGCCCCTGTCCGCGCGCGTCGGGAGCGAGCCAGCCGCCGATCTCACCGGTGCCGGGGTGCACCCCCGTGCTCCCGGCGTACCTGCCGTCGTCCAGCCGGACGCCGACCAGCAGCACCTCGTCCTCGGGACCGGGCTCGTAGGGCTGGTCCAGCAGGTCCTTGAGCATCCGTGACGACCGCAGCGCACCGGTGTCCCCGGGACGCAGCCCGAGCAGGGTCTCGACGACGCGCGTGTCGGTCAGGGCGCGGTCGCCCCAGCCGAGCCAGCGCTGGGCCCCGGCGTCCGAGGCCGCGGCCAGGGCGGCGGCGAGGTCCAGGGCCGTCTCGGGGGTGTAGAGCAGCAGGCGCCCGGTGCGCAGGGTGTGCCGCCGGTGCCGGCAGGGACCGGGCAACGGGAGCGGGGGTCCGCCCGCCCGACTCCGGCGCGACCACGACCAGCCCATGTGCTTCCCCTCCGCCCCGAACGATCCCGGCGCTCGAAAGTACCTTCGCCCAGGGGCGTCCGAGGGGACCGCGTCTTCATTAACCTGCACGGGTGACCACCGAGCTGACCCTGCTGCCCCGAGTCGTCTGCCGCGGCCGGGAGATCACCGCACCCCGGCTGCGCGGACTGCTGGCGCTGCTCGCCGCGGACCTGCGCACCGGGTGCAGCACGGGACGGCTGGCGGCGGGGCTGTGGCCGGACGAGCAGCCGGAGCGGCCGGGCAAGGCGGTGCAGGTCCTGGTGTCGCGGCTGCGGTCGCAGCTGGGCGCCGAGCTGATCGTCAGCACACCGGCCGGGTACCGGCTGGCGCTGGACGGGACGCAGGTCGACGCCACGGCGCTGGCGCTGCACGAGGCGGCGAGCGCCGAGCGGGCGCGGGCCGGTGACCACGACGCGGCCCTCGCGCGGGCGGAGGCGGGGCTGGCGCTCTGGGACGGGAACGTCGGCGCCGGAGCGGACGAGGACCTGCACGACCCGGTGGTGGCGCTGCGCGTCGAGCGGGTGCGGGTGCACCGCGCGCTGGCCCGGTCGCGGGCGCTGGCGCTCGCCCGGGTCGGGCGGCGGTCGGAGGCCGCCGCGCCGCTGGCGGAGCTGGCCCGGACGCTGCCGCAGGACGAGGAGGTGCTGGCCGAACTGCTGCGCTGCGAGGCGGCCACCACGGGCCGGGCCGCGGCCCTGACCCGGTACGACGCCTACCGCCGTCGCCTGCGGGACGAGCTGGGGGCCGATCCGGGGCCCGGACTGCGGTCCGTGCACCAGGAGTTGCTGCGCACGGACGTGCCGGCCGCCCGGCACGGCGTGCCGCACGAGCCGAACCCGCTGCTGGGGCGGGACGCCGACATCGCCGCCGTGGCCGGGCTGCTGCGGGGTGCCCGGGTGGTCACCGTCGTCGGCCCCGGCGGGCTGGGCAAGACCCGGCTCTCGCACGCGGTGAGCCGGGCGGCCGAACAGCCCGTCGTGCACTTCGTGGCCCTGGCCGGTGTCACCGCGGACGACGACGTGGCGGACGAGGTGGCGTCGGCCGTCGGCGGCCCGGACAGCCGCCAGCCCGCGGGCGGCAAGGACGTGGTGAGCGGCATCCTCGCGGCGCTGGGCCCGGGACCAGCGCTGCTGGTACTGGACAACTGCGAGCATGTCGTCGCCGCCGCGTCCGCTCTCGTACAGGCGCTGGTGTCGCGGTCGAAGGAGCTGCGGGTACTGGCCACCAGCCGGGCTCCGCTGGGGCTGACCTCGGAGTCCGTGTACGCGCTGCCGGAGCTGTCCCCGGCGACCTCCGCCGAGCTCTTCGCGCAGCGGGCGCGGGCCGCCAGACCCGGCGTGGAACTGCCCGCCGCGCAGGTCGCCGAGATCTGCCGGCACCTGGACGGGCTGCCGCTGGCCGTGGAGCTGGCCGCGGCCCGCGTGCGTGTGCTGTCCGTGGCCGACATCGCGCGCCGCCTCCAGGACCGTTTCGCGCTGCTGCGCGGGGGCGCCCGGGACGCACCGGAGCGGCACCGCACGCTCCAGGCCGTCGTCGAGTGGAGCTGGCACCTGCTGGAGCCCGAGGGCCGGGCGGCGCTGCGCGCGCTGTCGGTGTTCCCGGGCGGTTTCGACGCGGACGCGGCGGAGTACGTGCTCGGCGAACAGGGGACCGGGGACGGCGGCACGCTGGATCTGCTGGAGCAGTTGGCCGGCCAGTCCCTGATCAAGGTGGGGGAAGGCCCTTCCGGGGTGCGTTTCCACATGCTGGAGACGCTGCGGGAGTTCGGTGCCGCGCGGCGGGCCGAGGCGGGCGAGGCCGCGCTGGTGACGGACCGGTTCCTGTCCTGGGCGCGGGACTTCGGCCGGGCGTACCACGACGCGATGTTCGGCGACGAGGCGGTGGCCTCGTTCGACCGGGTCCGCGCCGAGCAGGACAACCTGGTCCTCGCGCTGCGGTACGCGCTGGCCCGGACCGACTGCCCGGCGATCGCCGCGCTCACCGCCGTACTGGCCTCCCTGTGGTCCGTCGGCAACAACTACCTGCGGTTCGTGACGCTCGCCGCCGAGACCGGCGGGCCGCTGTCCCGGTTCCGCCCGGAGCCCGGGCACCCGGAGGACGTGGAGGCGGTGCGGAGCGCGGCGGCGATCTGCACGGCCGGCCTCTTCATGGGCTACGGCCCGCACGCCGTACGCCAGTTGGTCACGCTGCGCCGGCTGCCGCCGGCCCCGCCGGACACCGTGATGCGGGCGCTGGCCACCGTGCTGTCCGCCGTCCCGGAGATGCACCCGCCGGACTGGGACCGGCTGCGGGAGCTGTGCGACTCCGGCGAACCGCTGCTGGCGGGCCTCGCCGCGGGCGTCGCCAGCTATCTGTGGGAGGCCGCGTACGAGACGGAGCGGGCGCTGGACCACGCGCGCCGGATGCTCGCCGTGGTGCGGCCGCTCGGCAATCCGATCATGCTGCTGCTCAGCCACGGGCGGATCAGCGAGCTGTGCCTCAAGACGGAACGCGGCGCCGAGGCGTACGACCATCTGCGGGCCGCGGACGCGATCGGCGAGGTCGGCGGCTGGTCGGACGCGATCGGCGTCCGCTACGGGCTGGTGTCCGCCTGTCTCCAACGGGGGGAGATCGACGAGGCGGAGTACTGGCTGGGCCTGGCCACCCCGGCCGGACAGCCGGAGTCCCCGCAGGCCTTCACCCCCGAACTGCTCCAGGCCCGGGCGGAGATCGCGCTGGCCCGGGGGCTGACCGAGGTCGGCCTCGGGCTGTGGCGGCAGGCGGCCGGAGGCATCCGGGAGGCCAGCCGGCTCGCGGCGGACGACCCGTTCCTGGAGTCCTGGGCGCTCCAGGTACAGGCGGCGGCACTCGCGGCGCACGCGCAGCACGGCCGGGTGGAACCGGTGGCACACCTGGCCGACGGCCTGCGGGAGCGACTGCTCGCCATGCTGTCGGACTCCGGCCCCGGTCCCGCCGCGGGCTCCGGCGCGCCCGGTGCCGGGGATCTGCTCGAACTCCCGGTGTACGGCTCGGTGTTGCTGGCGCTCGGGTTCGCCGGACTGGCCCGCGGTGACACGGCGGCGGTACGGCTGCTGGCGCTGGCGGAGCGGCTGCCGGTGATGCGGGACCTGCCGACCATGTCCTCGGCCCGGTCCCGGGCGGCCGCCGAGAACGCGGACGGGGCCGCGTACGCCGACGCGAGGTCGGGGTACGCGGCCCTGGGGCGGGATCAGTTGCGGACGGCGGCCCTGCACGAGCTCACTGCCGGGGTTCGCGGTTGAACACCGCCTTGGACCAGAAGTAGCCCAGCACGGTCAGGCCGAGGCTCCAGCCGATCGCCAGCACCGCGTTCTTCGTACCGATCTCGCTGCCCAGCAGCAGTCCGCGCAGGGTCTCGATGAAGGGCGAGAAGGGCTGGTACTCGGCGAACCAGCGGAACCAGCCCGGCATCGCGTCCACCGGTACGAACGCGCTGGACAGGAACGGCAGCATGACCAGCGGGGTCCCGATGTTGCTGGCGCCCTCGGCGTTGGGGCTGATCAGACCGATACCGACGGCAAGCCAGGTGACCGCGACGCTGACCAGGGCCATCAGGCCGGCCGCCGCCAGCCACTCCAGCGGTGAGGCGTCGGGCCGGAACCCGATGGCCAGCCCGATGCCCAGGACCAGCACCAGGGCCGCCATGGTCTGGATCACGCTGCCGACGACGTGGCCGATCAGCACGGAGGCGCGGGAGATCGCCATGGTGCGGAACCGGGCCATGATGCCCTCGGTCATGTCGGTGGCCACGGACACCGCGGTGCCGAGCGAGGTCATGGCCACGGTCAGGAAGAGGATGCCGGGGACGAGGTAGTCGACGTACTCGGACCGGTCGGCGTGGCCGCCGGTGATGCCGGCGCTCATCACGTTGCCGAAGACGTAGACGAAGAGGAGCAGCAGGATGACCGGGGTGAGCAGCAGGTTCAGGGTGAGTGAGGGGTAGCGGCGGGCGTGCAGGAGGTTGCGCCGCAGCATGGTCAGGTTGTCGCGGAAGGCGTTCGCCCGCAGGGCGGAGGGTGCGGTACTCATCGGACGGTCTCCTTGGCGGTGTCGGCGGCGGTGTCCGCGGGGGCGGTGTCGGCTGCGGTGGTGGCGGGGCTGCCCGTCAGGGCGAAGAACACGTCGTCCAGGTCGGGGGTGTGCACGGAGAGTTCGTCGGCCTCGATGCCGGCGGCGTCCAGCCAGTCGAGGATGGCGCGCAGCTCGCGCTGGCTGCCGCCGCTGGGGATCTGGAGGGTGAGCGCCTCGTCGTCGCGGGTGGTCTCGCGCAACGCGGTGGCCGCCTGCTCGTAGGTCACCGGGTCGGTGAACCGGAGCCGGACGTGGCCGCCCGGCACCAGCCGCTTGAGTTCCTCGGCGCTGCCCTCGGCGACGAGCCTGCCGCCGTTGAGCACGGCGATGCGGTCGGCGAGCTGGTCGGCCTCCTCCAGGTACTGGGTGGTCAGGAAGACGGTGGTGCCGCCGGAGACCAGCTCTCGGATGATCTGCCACATGGTGTGCCGGGAGCGCGGGTCGAGGCCGGTGGTCGGTTCGTCGAGGAAGATGACCCGCGGGCTGCCGACCAGGGTCATGGCGATGTCGAGCCGGCGTTTCATGCCGCCGGAGTAGGTGGAGGCGGCCTTCTTCGCGGCCTCCACGAGGTCGAAGCGCTCCAGGAGTTCCGCCACCACCCGGCGCCCCTCGGCGCGGGGCAGGTGGTGCAGGTCGGCCATCAGGAGCATGTTCTCCTCGCCGGTGATCAGTCCGTCCACCGCGGAGAACTGGCCGGTGACGCCGATCGCGGCCCGTACCGCCTGGGCCTCGGCGACGAGGTCGTGCCCGCCGATCCGGGCCTCGCCGCCGTCGGCGGAGATCAGCGTGGAGAGGATGTTGACGGCGGTGGTCTTGCCCGCGCCGTTCGGCCCGAGCAACGAGAAGACGGTGCCGGCGGGCACCTGGAAGTCGATGCCGTCGAGGACGGTCTTGTCCCCGTAGGCCTTGCGCAACCCGGTGGCTGCGATCGCGAGTTCACGGTCGGTCGAAGTCATGCCGCAGAGCTTGCGGCCGCGCCGGTTCAGTTCGGCTTCAGCCCGGTTTCAGTCCGCCGGCACGGGCTTCAGGGCGCTGAAACACGCAGGTGAGAACGGTACGACGGGCCTTTCCACACCTTTCCCATAGGAATGGTGGTTACGGTCCCGCGCATGGATTCCACCGTTCCGATCGTCGTCGCCGGAGCCCTGGTCGGCTTTGCCGTGGGGCTCACCGGCATGGGCGGCGGAGCGCTGATGACCCCGATCATGGTCATGGTGTTCGGGGTGAACCCCACGGCGGCCATCGGCAGCGACCTGGCCGCGTCCGTGTTCATGAAGCCGTTCGGCGCCCTGGTCCACCAGCGGGCGGGGACCGTGCGCTGGGACATCGTGCGCCGGCTGCTGCCCACCGCCGTACCGGCCGCGTTCGGCGGGGTGTTCCTGCTCCGCGCGCTCGGCGACGGCGACGCACTCCAGCAGCGCGTCAAGTACGTCGTCGGTACGGCGCTGCTGCTCGCCGTCGCCGGCATGCTGGCCCGCCTCTGGCTCGACCGCCGCCGCCCGGACCCGGCCGACGAGGACGAGCACGTCCCGGTACGGCCCGTGGTGACGCCGCTCATCGGACTGGTCGGCGGGGTGATCGTGGGGATGACCTCGGTCGGCTCGGGCTCCCTGATCATCGTGATGCTGATGCTGGCCCACCCTCGGCTGAAGGCCAGCCACCTCGTCGGCACGGACCTGGTGCAGGCCATCCCCATGGTGGCCGCCGCCGCCCTCGGCCACGTCCTCGTCGGCGACGCCGACCTGGGGCTGGCGGCGACCCTGCTGGTCGGAGCCGTCCCGGGCGTGCTGCTCGGCTCCGTCGTCTCCAGCCGGGTCGCGGGCCCCGCGGTGCGCTGGGCGCTGGTCGTGCTGCTCACCGGGTCCGGCCTGTCGATGCTGAAGGCGCCGTCCACGGTGATCCTGCTCGGCTGCCTGGGCATGGCCATGCTCGGCGGACTCACCGCCGCACGCGACCGGCGCGCCTCCACGGGAGCGGGGACCGGGGCCGGGGCCGGAGCCGGGGCCTCCGCCGAAGCCGAGACCGGGGCTGGGGCTGGAGCTGGAGCCGAGACCGGGACCGGGACCGCCGAGACGGCGGGCGTCACCACCGGTTCCTAGCCCGTCGTCGGCCGGGCGACCCCGCCGTGGGCGAGCCGTGCCGTGGGCCGGACGCGCCGTGGGCGATCCCGCCCGTGGGCGAGCCGTGCTCACCTCGCACGTTACGTTTCCGATACTCCAGGAGGACCAGCCATTTACCTTGGCTTTGCGTGGACATGGTGATCTGACCCGCGTTGGTCGTCGCATCCGCACACCGACGCACAAGGAGTCGTATCCATGCCCCGATCCACCCGCCGCCGTCACCTCGTGGCCGCCACCGCCGTGCTCACCGCGGCCACCGCCGCCGTGGCGGTGACCACCGCGGCCGGCGCCTTCGACAGCGCCCAGCAGGCGAAGAACGCCATCCAGGGCGGGAAGGCGAAGAACGTCATCCTGCTGATCGGCGACGGCATGGGCGACTCGGAGATCACCCTCGCCCGCGACTACACGGTCGGCGCGAACGGCCGCCTGAACATGGACAAGCTGCCGCTCACCGGCGCCTACACCACGTACGCGGTGCACGAGGACGGCACCCCGGACTACGTCACCGACTCCGCGGCCAGCGGCACCGGCTGGGCGACCGGCGTGAAGACCGTCAACGGCCGTATCTCCAAGACGCCCGGCAGCGACAAGGCCGTGAAGACGATCCTGGAGCTGGCGCAGCAGAACGGCTACGCCACCGGCAGCGTGACCACGGCCGAGCTCACCGACGCCACCCCGGCCGTGCTCGCCTCGCACGTCACCGACCGTTCCTGCCAGGGCCCGGCCGACATGGCCAAGTGCGCGAAGGACACCATCGCGGCCGGCGGCCCCGGCTCGATCGCCGAGCAGTCCGTGAACCACAAGGTCGACGTCCTCATCGGCGGCGGCAAGCAGCGCTTCGACCAGACGGTGACCGACGGGAAGTACAAGGGCCTGACCGTCACCCAGCAGGCGCGGAAGCTCGGCTACCAGGTGGTCACCGACAGCGCGGGCCTGAAGGAAGCGAAGGCCGGCAAGCCGGTGCTCGGCCTGCTCGCCTCCGGCAACGTGCCGGTGGAGTGGACCGGCAAGGCGGCGGCCGTCGGCGGCACCGGCCCGCAGCGCTGCGTCACCTCCAACCCGAACCGCCCGGCCACCACACCGAGCCTCGCGGACTCCGCCACCAGGGCGATCCAGCTCCTGGAGGCCAAGCAGCAGGCCAAGCACTCGAAGCAGGGCTTCTTCCTGCAGATCGAGGGTGCCTCCATCGACAAGCAGGACCACGCGGCCGACCCGTGCGGCCAGATCGGCGAGACCGCCGCCTTCGACAAGGCCGTCAAGGTCGCCCGCGCGTACGCGGCCAAGCACCCCGACACGCTGGTCGTCACCACCGCCGACCACGGCCACACCAGCCAGATCGTCCCGCTGGAGGCCACCCCGCCCGGCCTGTCCTCGACCCTCGTCACCGACGAGGGCCAGCAGCTGAAGGTCAACTACTCGTCCAACACGCCGGGCCTGTCGCAGGAGCACACCGGTACGCAGGTCCGGATCGCCGCGCAGGGGCCGTTCGCCTACCGCGTCCTCGGCGTCACCAACCAGACCGACCTGTTCACCACGGTCCGCGAGGCCCTGCGCCTGCACTGACCGGATCCGCAGGACCGGGGAGGACGGCCGCCACCGCCCTCCCCCTCCCCCCGCTCCCGACTCGCGGACCCCACCGCCCGCGCGCGACCATGGGCGAAGTCGCTCTGAAAGTCGCCCTGAAGGAGCGGGCATGAGACGCAACAGACTGCTCACCTCGGCCGTGACGCTCGCCGCGACCGCCCTGCTGGGCCTCGCCGCACCCCACACCGCGGTGGCCGCCACCCCCGCGGACTCCTGCGCCTACGTGTCCCCGGACTTCCGGCCGACCCTCACGTACGGCGACACCGGAGCGGCGGTCAGACAGGCGCAGTGCCTCAGCAACGCGTGGGGCGGCCGGCCGCCCAAGCTGGCGCCCGACGGGATCTACGGCACCGCCCTGCTGAAGAAGATCGAGTGGATCCAGACCTGCCACGGCCTGCCCGCGAGCGGTGTCGTCGGGGCCCGCACCTGGCAGTCCCTGTACCACCCGGCCCTGGACTGCTACGTCCCGTACCCGTCCTGAGCCCGTACCCGTCCTGAGAACGGACCGCTTTCCGGCCGCGCCCGTTAGGGTGTCGTTAAAGAAAGCGCAAAGAAACCGACAGGACGAGACAGGGAGACGGTCTTGGGGGCTCCACGCCTGAGCAGGACGCCGTTGCCGGGAATCGGGGTCCGTTACGACCTCACCACGCGGGAGCAGGGCAGACTGTCCGTGGTCGCGCACCGGGACGGATCGCGCATTCTGAGCGCCTACCGCCAGGAGGATCCCGACGCGTGTGCCCTGTCGGTGCGGTTGTCCTCGGGTGAGACGGCGGCGCTCATCGACGCGCTGATGCCGACGCACCACAGCCCGAACCTGCTGTCCACCACCGACCTCGGCCTGGTCGCCGAGCGGATCGAGCTGAGCGCGACCTCGCACTGGAACGGCCGGGTGCTGGGCGAGACCCGGATGCGGACCGAGACCGGTGTCTCCATCGTGGCCGTGCTGCGCCGCGCCGAGGCGGTCCCGTCGCCCGCGCCGGACTTCCGGCTCGCCGGCGGGGACACGCTCATCGTGATCGGCACCCGTGAGGGCGTCGACGCGGCCGCCGCGATACTCGGGCGGGAGTGAGGCCGCCGTGCACGACTCCGCCGTCTTCCTGATCGAGTTCGGGGCGATCATCCTCGGCCTGGGCCTGCTCGGCCGGCTCGCCGGACGCTTCAGCTTCTCGCCCATACCCCTCTACCTGCTGGCCGGGCTCGCCTTCGGCAAGGGCGGCATCTACCCGCTCGGCACCAGCGAGGAGTTCGTCGCGATCGGCGCCGAGATCGGTGTCGTACTGCTGCTCCTGATGCTCGGTCTGGAGTACACCGCCAGCGATCTCGTCTCCAACCTGAAGACCCAGTACCCCGCGGGCCTGGTGGACGCCGCGCTCAACGCGCTGCCGGGTGCCGTCATGGCCCTCCTGCTGGGCTGGGGGCCGGTGGCCGCCGTGGTGCTGGCCGGCGTCACCTGGATCTCGTCGTCCGGGGTGATCGCCAAGGTCCTCGGTGACCTGGGACGGCTCGGCAACCGGGAGACCCCGGTCATCCTGAGCATCCTGGTCCTCGAGGACCTCTCCATGGCCGTCTACCTGCCGATCGTCACCGCGCTGCTGGCCGGCGCCGGTCTGGCCGCCGGCAGCCTGACCCTCGCCATCGCCCTCGGGGTGGCCGGACTGGTCCTCCTGATCGCCGTCCGGTACGGCAGGCACATCTCCCGTTTCGTCTCCAGCGACGACTCCGAGAAGCTGCTGCTCGTGGTGCTGGGTCTGACCCTCCTCGTCGCGGGCATCGCCCAGCAGCTCCAGGTCTCCGCCGCGGTGGGCGCGTTCCTCGTCGGCATAGCGCTCTCCGGGGAGGTCGCGGAGGGCGCCCACCACCTGCTGGCACCCCTGCGTGACCTGTTCGCGGCCGTCTTCTTCGTCTTCTTCGGCCTGCACACGGACCCGTCGAGCATCCCGCCGGTACTGCTGCCCGCGCTCGCGCTCGCGGTCGTCACCGCGCTGACGAAGATCGCCACGGGCTACTGGGCCGCGAAGCGCGCCGGGATCTCGGCGCGGGGCCGCTGGCGGGCGGGCGGCACCCTGGTGGCCCGCGGCGAGTTCTCGATCGTCATAGCCGGCCTCGCGGTCACGGCGGGCATAGAACCCTCCCTGGGCCCCCTGGCCACCGCCTACGTCCTGATCCTCGTCATCCTCGGCCCCCTGACGGCCCGCTACACCGAACCCCTGGCCCGCCGCCTGACCGGCCGCTCACGGGACACGAAGCCCCTCCTGGCCGACGGCGGCACGATCCCGCTCGCGGCTTCGGCCCCGGAGACGACAGTGAGGGCGACGGCGGACGACCAGGACGCGGTCGGCAGCGCGTAGCCGGGGACGGCGCGTGGCGAGGACCGGGGTCGGTCCCGGAACCGGAACCGGGACGGCCGTAATTCGGTTCCTGCTCGAACACGACCTGGTCACCAAGGTCGTGTTCAAGCATGGCGCGCCCGACCACCCGCTGCGCTGGCAGCTCGCGGACTACCGCGCCGCCGAGGTGAGTGGCGACATGGACTGGCTCTGGGTGCGGCTGCTGGACGTCCCGCGTGCGCTGACCGCGCGCGGCTGGTTCACGGACGGCGAGCTCGTCCTCGACGTCGACGACCCGTTCCTCGGCGAGCACGACCGCTACCTGCTGACCGTCCGCGACGGCAAGGCCGACTGCGTCCCGACGGACCGGGCCCCGCCCTGCCTGCACTGGTTCTGAAGCAGGACAGGACCGGCCAGGACGTGGCGGGCCGGGCGTGACGCGCAAGGAGTCCGCGCCGGGGAGGCGCCCTACCATCACCTCCCATGTTCACCATGATCCTGACTGTCGGGCTGGCATTCCTCGGCTACCTGGCGACGTATGTCAACGGCCTGCGTCTCACCCAACGGCAAGCCCGACTGGACCGGGTCAATGCGCAGTTGAACAACTTCTACGGCCCTCTGTTCGCGCTGATGGAGGCCAACAGCCGGGTCTACGACACCTTCTCGGTGATGTACGCCCGGGAGGACGGCAGGGACCCGTTCGACCACGACATACCGCCGAGCGAGGAGGAACTCGCCCGGTGGCGGACCTGGGCCACGAGCGTGTTCATCCCCAACATCCGGGCGATGCGGGACGTGGTGGTCACCAGGGCGGACCTGCTCATCGAGGAGGAGATGCCCGAGGCACTGCTACAGCTCTGTGCGCATGTCTCCGGCTACGAGATAACCGCCGCGCGCTGGGCGCAGGGCGACTTCACGGAGCATCTGTCGGTCGTGGGGTTCCCCGGCCACGGGCTGCGGGAGTACACCCGCGACCGGTTCACGCAGTTGAAGAGTGAGCAGGCCAGGCTGTTGGGAAGCACCGACCGTCGACCGCGTCGTGCGCGGTAGCCCTCGTCGTGGCCGAACAAGCCGGGCGTCAATGGCGACAAGCCGTCACGGACACCTCCGCCCACACCGTCTTGCCCACGGGCTGACGAGGCATCCAGCCCCACCGCAGGGCCAGGGCGTCCACGAGGAGCAGACCGCGGCCCGACTCCCCGTCGGGGAAGGACGAGGGCGCGGCGGCGGGCGGCCTCTTCGCGGCGGCGTCAGCGACCTCGACGCGCACCAGGTCCGCCGCGGTGTCGAAGTCGAGCCGGAGACCGAAGGTGTGCCCCGGCACCCGGCCGTGCCGCACCGCGTTGGCGGCGAGTTCGGCGACGACGAGAGCGACCGCGCACGACACGTCGGACTCGGCGGGAAACCCCCACTCCGCCATCCGCTGCACGGCATGGTGCCGAGCGTGCCGCGCACCTTGGGCGGAGGACGCGAACTGCACGCTCCCCCACGGTCCCCTGGGTTCCTTCTCCGATGTGGCCGCTTCTGTCAGCACAGCCCGCCCGCCCTCACCTGTACACGAGTCATTACGTTCCGTACCCAAGAGTCGTCGGAGCGCCCTAGGCTCGGAAAGTGACACAGCCTTACTTCTCGGTTCGTAAGGGACGGAAGTGACGCCTTGGCCAATGGAATTGACTCCAGTACGTCGATGGCGGCGCTGTTCGGCGCACGGGTACGAAGACTCCGCGTCGCCGCCGGACTGACCCAGGCCGAACTGGGCGCCGCCGTGCACGTGGTGAGCACCCGGATCACGCAGATCGAGCGGGCCTCCGGGGCGAAGCCGACGCTCGAACTGGCGCGGGCGCTGGACGCGGTCCTGGGTGCCGAAGACCTGCTGGTCGAGCTGTGGCCGTACGTGTACCGGGAGGCGTTCCCGGACTGGTCACGGAAGTTCATGGCGTACTCGGAGCGGGCGGTGGTCATCCGGCAGTACGCTGCGCACGTGGTGCCGGGCTTGTTGCAGACGGAGGAGTACGCGCGGGCCGTGCTGAGCGTCGGTCGAACACTCGACGGCAAGCAGCAGTTGGAGAAGCGGGTCAGCGCCCGCATGGGCCGTCAGGCACGGCTCGGCGGAGCCGACCGGCCGGAGTTGTGGGTGGTCCTCGACGAGGCGGTGCTGAGGCGTCCGGTCGGCGGCCCGGCAGTCATGCGGGAGCAGTTGGACCGACTGCTCGATGCCGCCGCGGAACCTCATCTCACCGTGCAGGTACTGCCGTTCGACCAGGGCGAGCACGACGTCATGGGCGGCTCGCTCACCCTCCTGACCATGCCGGACGACTCGGAAGCCGCCTACACGGAGGGTGCTCACTACGGCCAACTCATCGAGGAAACCCATGAGGTCAGGAGTTTCGCACTGACCTACGATCGGCTACGGGCGGCAGCCCTGCCCCCGCTCATGTCGCTCGACATGATCCGAGCCGTGATGGAGGACAGTCACCGTGGAGCGAACGTCCCGTCCCGATCTGAACGGCGCCGTCTGGCGCAGGAGCAGCTACAGCAATCAGGAGGGGGGCGACTGCGTGGAGGTGGCCGACGGGTTCCCCGGCGCCGTTCCCGTCCGTGACAGCAAGGTCCCGCACGGTCCGGCACTGTGCTTCGAAGCCACCGCCTGGGCCGCTTTCATAGGCGCGTTGAAGGGCTGAGGGCCGCCGTCACCGAGTCCGCCGGGCTCCGGGCGCCGTCCCCGCGCCGGGCTCGCCGGGCCCTTGTCCGCGAGGGTCCGGTGGGGCGCTGACCTCCCCAAAGAACCGGGGGAAAGAACTACCCGCCCGCCCACCCTCCCCGGCCGCACGGCCCGCGTCACCCGTCCGGGTGACCGGCTTGCAGGGGCGGGACACGGACCGTTACGTTCGCCGCGACAACCGCACACAGACGACGGCCCCCGGCCGGGACTGGCATCCCGAACGAGGGCCTGACCGATCAGGAAGTAGACGCCTTCCCGATGGCTGAACCGCAGTCTAACGCGCCCTCGCGCGCCGACGCCGGACTCCCGACCTCCGGCGTGATCCACGTCCGCACCCGGCTCACCGCCGACTTCACCGTGCTCTCCAACGCCCTCGCGCAGCGGCGCGGCAGCGCGGTCACGGTGGGCGTCGCGGCGTACATGTCCTCCCTGCCCGACGGCTCCCCCGTGAGTATCGCCGCCCTCTGCGAGCACTTCGCCGAGGGCGAGATCCTGATCTCCCGGGCCCTCAGGGAACTGGAGGCGGCCGGGTACCTGGAGCGCCGCCGCGAGCGGCTGTCCACCGGGCAGATCCGCACGCGGACCTACTTCTACGACGTACCCGGCGGCGATCCCGCCCCTCCCGAACCGCCGAAGCCGCGCGCCCCTCGCAGGAGCCCCACCGCGGCCCCGGTCGTTCCGGCATCGGCGCCCGGGGCCGAGCCGTCCGTCCCGCTCGCTGCCGCCGACCCCCGCGCCATCGCCGTACTCACCGCACTGCGCCGCGTCGATCCGCGTCTGGTCCTCTCCGAGCAGGAGGCCGCACGCCTCGCACCGGCCGTCTCCGTATGGCTCGCGGCCGGCGTCGACGCGCCCCGGCTCACCGAGTTCCTCACCACCGGCCTGCCCGACCGTTTCCGGGCCCGCCCGGCAGGCGTCCTCGCCTTCCGCCTGCGCGAGACACCCTTGCCCGCCCCGCCTCGACTCCCCGCGGAGCGCGAAACGGAACGCCCGCCCGTCCGCCCCTTCCAGACCTGCGACGGCTGCGAGCGAGCGTTTCGCGCACCCCAACCAGGCCGCTGCCGAGACTGCCGCCCCGAAAGCTCGCTACGCGCGGCCGGTTGAGCCGGTGGCTGGGTGTGCGGTCCACCCGCCGGTGGGAGGCTTGATGTGCGACGATGCGAGATCCGGCGGCAGGAGGAGGTGGGGCATGGTCGACAGGTTCACGGACGGATTCCTGACGCCCACGGAAACGGCCTCCTACCTCGAGATTCCGCAGTCGACTCTCGGCACGTGGCTGAAGGGCAAGGCCGCCGGAGCACCGCTGGTCCACCAGGTGGAGCCGGTGCGCAAGGGGCAGCCTTCGGTGCCGTTCATCGCGGTGGCCGAAGCGCACGTCCTTCGTTCTCTGCGTTCCCTCGGTCTCCGCATGAGCGAGATCAGGGAGGCCGCCGCCGCCGTACGGGACGCCTTCGACACCCCTTACGGTCTCGTGTCCCAGCGGATCGCCACGGACGGCGTGGACATCTTCGTCGAGCACGGGTGGGGGGATCTCCGCAGGGCACGCGACGGCCAGGTCCCCATCAAGGAGGTCGTCTCCGACTACCTCCGTTACCTCACCTGGGAGCCCGGCGAGGACTTCCCGTCCAGCCTGCGGCTGAGGCAGTACCCGGAGTCGGTCCCCGTCGTGATCGATCCGCGGTTCGGTCACGGTCTCCCCGTGGTGGCCGCCAACCGGGTCACGGTGAAGGCCATCACAGACCTCTGGGAGGCCGGGGAGACAGTCGAGGACATCGCCTACGACTACGACATGACGCCCGAGCAGGTGGAGGCACTCTGCCGGGCAGTGGTGCACCTTGCCGCCTGAGTTCTTCCTCGACCGGAATCTCGGACGTCGTGTGGCGGAGGGACTGCGGGCGTGCGGTTGGACGGTCCACCGCATCGGCGACGCCTTCCCGGCCGATGGGCAGAACATGCCGGACGAGGAGTGGATCGCATACGGTCTCGACCGGTCCTGGGTCCCTCTCTCGAAGGACGGGCGGATCAAGACCCGGGACCTGGAGATCCAACCTGTCCTGGAGCGCGAGGCCGTGCTGTTCTACCTCGACAACCAGCATGGGACGCGATCCACCGGGCCGTCGAGGAAGGCGGTCCGGCGGCGTACGCGGTGCGGTGTGACCGTGTCGAGCGCACCTGGCCCTGACCGGGGTCAGTTGTTCCAGCTCTCGTCGTACGGGTCGGACGGGGCCGGGATGGGCTTGGCCTGCGTGACCGTGAGGTAGGGGATCGGGCCGTTGTTCACCGGGTCGTGGGTGACGCGGGCGGTGTAGGTGCCCGTCACCTGGAGCCAGGCGTCCGGCTGGAGGACCGGGGGGATCTTGCCCGTCAGGGCCACCTTCACCGGCTGGGCGTCCGCCGCGCAGCAGTTGAGGGCCATCCGGACCAGGTAGGGGGCGCCGCTCTTGTCCAGGGCCACGAAACCGGTAATGCGCACGCTCCTGCCGCCGAACGAGCGGCCGTGGTCGTAGACCGCGCGGCCCGCGTAGTCGACCAGGTTGAGCGGGATCGGGTCGGACGTCGGCAACTTCATGTAGCCGTACGGCTGTTGCAGGGCCGTACCGGCGCGCACCGCGCTGTAGGAGCCCAGCGCGGGCGGGGCGACCAGGATCAGGGCGAGGAGGGGGAGGACCAGGAGCCAGGAGATGCGGGGTTCCGGGTGGGCGGGGCCGTGGGCGCCGGCGTGGGCGTCGTCGTGAGCGTCCTCGTGGGCGTGGGCGTCGTCGGATGTGGCGTGCGTGCGGGTGCGGGCTCGCCACTCGTACCATGCCGTCGCCAGGGCCGCGACGATCAGGACCGCGCCCGCCGCCAGGATGAGCGGTTGCAGGCCCGCCTTGACGTAGCGAAGGTAGAGGTCGGTCATGCCCGCGTGCAGCAGGGCCGCCCCCACCAGGAACATCACCGCCGCCTGTGCCTGCCGGTTCACAGCAGCACCGCCCCGGTCAGGACCGCGCCCGCGATCGCGGCGGCGAAGGTGGCCGGGGCGAACCGCAGGGCGAAGCCGCGGCCGAAGGTGCCCGCCTGCATCGCGAAGAGCTTGAGGTCGATCATCGGCCCCACGATCAGGAACGCCAGCTTGGCGGTGAGGGAGAACTGGGTCAGGGAGGCCGCCACGAACGCGTCCGCCTCCGAGCAGATGGACAGCAGCACGGCCAGGACCGACAGGGCGAGGATCGCCACCACCGGGTTGGCGGCCGCGGTCCGCAGCCACTCCGCCGGGGCCACCGCCTTCAGCGTCGCCGCGGCCATCGCACCGAGCACCAGGAAGCCGCCCGCGTGCATGGTGTCGTGCCGGACCGAGGACCAGAAGGCCTCCGCCTTCGTCTCGCCCTCGTGGTGCGCGTGCGCCGGCGTGCGCAGCCAGTCGGTGCGGCCGAGCCGCTGCCACAGCCAGCCCATCGCGCACGCCACCAGGAGGCTGCCGCCGAACCGGGCCAGCACCATCTCGGGGTTGCGCGGGAACGCCACCGCCGTCGCCGTCAGCACGATCGGGTTGATCGCCGGGGCGGAGAGGAGGAAGGCGATGGCCGCGGCGGGCGTGACGCCCCGGCGGACCAGGGCTCCGGCCACCGGGACCGACGCGCACTCGCACCCCGGCAGGACCACACCGGCCAGGCCCGCGACGGGCACGGCCAGGGCGGGGCGGCTGGGCAGGGCGCGCGCGAAGAACGAGGGGGGTACGAACACCGCGATCGCCGCGGAGAGCAGTACGCCCAGCACGAGGAAGGGGAGCGCCTGGACGACCACCGCCACGAACACCGTCATCCAGCTCTGCATCACCGGCTTCGCCAGCGCACCGCGCACCGGCCCCTGGAAGACCACGACCAGGAGCAGCAACAGGGTCAGGACCAAGGGCGAGTTGAGGTGCCAGCCCTCCTGCTCGGCACGGTCGGCGCCGACGGAACCGGCGGGGACGGCCAGACCGGCGGGGTGATCAGCATGCCCGGTGGGCCCGCCGTGCTCGGTGGTGTCGGCGCCGCCGGGGGGCTCGTCCTGGGGGGCCGGCCCGGGCGGGGCGGCTTTCTCGGTGATGGCCACGGGTCGGATACCTCCGGCACTTCGGTCAGATCCGGGATTATGCTCCCTCCCCCTCCCTACGGGCGGACCGGGGCGGCTGTTCACTTCGTTGCTGGAACCATGCGTCCCGTTGAGGCAGTCTTTTCCCTCGTGGCGAGCGTTCCGTATCAAGGTGGTGGCCCGGCACCCATGGTGGTGTGCGGGGACGACGGGCTCGCGCACCGGCTGGCCGCCGAGTTGCGCACGGTGTACGGCGAACAGGTCACCCTGGTCGTGCCGCCGAACGAACGCACCGCCCGCCCACCGGTCGTGGGACGCGCCCGTGCCGCCTCGGCCGCGCTGCTGGACCGGGTGGTCAGCGCCGCCGTCGCCCGGGCGGGCGGCAACGGCGGGAACGGGGGTGGCGGCAGCGGCAGCGCCGGTGGGACCGGCGGCACCGGTCCGGGCACCGGCGAAGGCCCGCACGGGGAACGCGTGTTGGAGGCCCCCGAAGCCACCGAGGCCGTGCTCGCCGAGGCGGGCGTGGAACGGGCCGCCGCGCTCGCCCTCGTCTATGACGACGACGAGACCAACATCCGCGCCGCCCTCACCGCCCGCCGCCTGAACCCCCGGCTGCGGCTGGTGCTGCGGCTGTACAACCGGCGGCTTGGCCAGCACATCGAGGAACTCCTCGACCAGGCGGCCACGTTGGCGGTCGGCGACGCGGACGGCGGTGCGGGGGACGCCGCCACGACCGTGCTCTCCGACGCCGACACCGCGGCCCCCGCGCTCGCCGCCACCGCGCTCGCCGGGAACGGCAAGGTCATCCAGACCGACGGGCTGGTGCTGCGGGCGGTCGAACTGCCGCCGGGATCAGGTGCGGTGACCCGGCAGGGCACCCGGCCGGGCCTGTTCCCGCTGGCGTTGCTCTCCCCCAACAACACGGGTCCACTGCCCGCGGGGGTCGCGGGTGACCAGGGGCCGCGGCTGCTGCCCGACGAGGCGGAGGTACGGGCCGCGGGCGAGCGGGGCGTGATGGTGCTGGAGCAGGTGTCGACGTCCGCGGGGACGACGGCACCGGGCGGGCGCGGCGGCGGGGTCGGGGCCGGGGTCGTACCGGCGCTCGCCTCGCTGTTCTCGCGACGGCTCAGGTGGTCGCTGGCCGGGCTCGTGGGGTGCGTGATCGCGCTCGCGATCGCGCTGTCGGTGGTGACGGGCATCCACCCGGTACGGGCCTTCTACTACACGCTCCTCGACCTGTTCGCCATCGACGACCCCGCGATCGGGGCCTCGGTCGGCCGGCAGATCCTCCAGTTGCTGTCGGGGCTGATGGGCTTGCTGCTGCTGCCGGTGCTGCTGGCGGCGGTCCTCGAAGCGCTCGGGACCTTCCGGACCGCGTCCGCGTTGCGGAAGCCGCCGCGCGGGCTGAGCGGGCACGTGGTGCTGCTCGGGCTGGGCAAGATCGGCACGCGGGTGCTGACCCGGCTGCACGAACTGCACGTCCCGGTGGTGTGCGTGGAGTCCGATCCGGACGCGCGCGGGCTGGCGGTGGCGCGGCGGCTGCGGGTGCCGGTGGTGCTCGGGGACGTCACCCAGGAAGGGGTCCTGGAGGCCGCCAAGATCCATCGGGCACAGGCGCTGCTCGCGGTGACCAGCGCGGACACGACGAATCTGGAGGCCGTGCTGTACGCGCGGTCCGTGCGGCCGGATCTCAAGGCCGTGCTGCGGCTGTACGACGACGACTTCGCGACCGCCGTGTACCGGACCCTGCGGGCGGCGCATCCGCGGGCGCTCACCCGGAGCCGGAGTGTGTCGTATCTGGCGGCGCCGTCCTTCGCGGGGGCGATGCTGGGGCGGCAGGTCCTCGGGGCGGTGCCGGTGGAGCGGAAGGTGCTGCTGGTGGCGGTGCTGGCGGTGGGCGGGCATCCGCAGTTGGAGGGGCGGACCGTGGCGGGGGCGTTCCGGGCGGGGGCCTGGCGGGTGCTGGGGTTGGAGGGCCGGGCGGGGGTCGCGGACGGGGAGTACGTGATGCGGGGCGGGGACCGGGTGGTGGTCGCCGCGACACGGAGGGGGCTGGCGGAGTTGTCCGGGCGGGTGCCGCCCACCCAGCCGCCCGGTTGAGAGCCGGGGGTGGGTGGGCGAGGGTGGGGCCGGTTGGTGGGTCACTGCGGGTGAGCGGGGGCTGAGCGCGCAGTTCCTCCCCCAGCCTTCGGCCGGGGGTACCCCCAGCGCCCCTGACGGGGCGCTTCAGTGGCCGTGGGCCTAAAGGGGTGCCTCGGCCTTCTCTTTCAGGTGGCGTTCCGCGAACTCCATTTCCAGCCTCAGTTGCTTGATGCGTTCGTCGACCACCAGGGAGCCGTGGCCCGCGTCGTAGCGGTACACCTCGTGGGGGGCCGAGCGGGCCGCCAGGCGGCTGACGTAGTTGTCGATCTGGCGGATCGGGCAGCGCGGGTCGTTGACGCCGGCCGAGATGTAGACGGGGGCCTTCACGTCGTCGACGTAGGTCAGGGGCGAGGAGGCCGCGAAGCGGTCGGGGACCTCTTCCGGCGTGCCGCCCAGCAGCGTGCGGTCCATCGCCTTCAGTGACTCCATCTCGTCGTGGTACGCCGTGACGTAGTCGGCGACCGGGACGACGGCGATGCCCACGGCCCAGGACTCGGGCTGGGTGCCGAGGCCGAGGAGGGTGAGGTAGCCGCCCCAGGAACCGCCGGTCAGGATCAGCCGGTCCGGGTCGGCGAGGCCGGACTCGACCGCCCAGTCCCGCACCGCCGCGACGTCCTCCAGCTCGATCAGGCCCACCCGGTGCTTCAGCGCGTCCGTCCAGGCGCGGCCGTAGCCGGTGGAGCCGCGGTAGTTGATGCGGACCACCGCGTAGCCGTGGTCGACCCAGGCCGCCGGGCCGGCCGCGAAGCCGTCGCTGTCGTGCCAGGTCGGGCCGCCGTGCAGGTCGAAGACGGTGGGCAGCGGGCCGACCGCGCCGGCCGGCTTCTGGATCAGGGCGTGGATGCGGCCGCCCGGACCCTCCACCCACGCGTCCGTGACCGGGACCGACGGGGGGCACTTCATCCCCGGCGGGTCCAGGACGACCGCGCCCGTCGTGGAGCGGACCACCGGCGGCTCGGCGGCCGACGACCAGAGGTACTCGACCGTGCCGTCCGGGCGGGCCGTGGCCCCGGAGACGGATCCCGGCGGGGTGGGGATCCGGGTCAGCTCGTGCGTCCCCAGGTCGTAGCGGAAGAGTTCGCTGCGGGCCTTGTGGCTGTGCGCGATCAGCAGGGCGCTGCCGTCCGGATACCACTCGGCGCTCACGTCGCCCGGCAGGTCCAGGGTCAGGTCCGTCTGCTCGCCGGTCACGACGTCCCAGACCAGCGGCTCCCAGCGGCCCCGCCGCTGATGGCCGATGAGCAGCCGCGGGTCGCCGTCGACCGGGGCGAAGCCCAGCACCTCCAGGCCCAGTTCCTCCGCGCCGCCCCTGGTGTCGTCCAGCTCGGCGACCTTCGTGCCGTCGGGGCGGACCACCCGCAGCGCCGAGTGCATCGCGTCACCGTGCTCGGTGTGCTCGATCGCGATCAGCGACCCGTCGTGGGAGAGGTCGCCGACGCCCGCGGACTCCGCGTGCCGGTAGATCTCCACGGGCGCCTCACCGGTTCTGACCAGGTAGATCGTCGTACCCTCGGCATCCGTGGAGCGGCCGACGACCGCCGTGCGGCCGTCCCGGCCGAGCGCCAGGCCCGAGGGGTAGGACGGCTCCAGGCCCGGTGCCGCCTCCTCGTCGGCGCCGCCTCCGAAGGGCTGGCGGCGCCAGACGCCGAACTCGTCACCGTCCTTGTCGTCGAACCACCAGATCCACGCGCCGTCCGGGGAGAGCAGCCCGTCCGTCGTGCCGTTCGGCCGGTTCGTCGCCTGCCTCTGCTCGCCGCTGGCGCGGTCCCAGGCGTACAGCTCGTACGTCCCCGTCGCGTTCGACACGAACAGGGAACGGTCGGGGGCGTCCTCCGCCCAGTCCGGCAGGGAGACCCGAGGGGCGCGGAAGCGCTTCTCCCAGTCCGGCATGTCGCTCTCACTCATGGCCGCAGTCATGGCCCCATAGTGCCTGCCCCCGCCCACAATGCGCTGGGTCGCGCCCGTGGCCTGTGGATAACTTTGCGAACAGCCGGGAGCGGAGCGGCCGACGCGGGCCACCCCACCCCCAACCCCCCGCAAAGCGCCCCGTACCGTGGACAGGGTGTACCGGTTCCTGCTGACACCCCGCTGGTGGGGCATCAACGTCTTCGTGCTGCTCGCCATCCCGTTCTGCATCTTCATGGGGTCGTGGCAGCTGAGCCGATTCGAGGCGCGGGTGAACGCGCACCGCACCGCCGACAAGCAGGTCGAGACGGCCCGGACGGAAGCGGCCCGGCCGCTGGCCGACCTGCTCCCCGTCGACCAGACCACCTCCGGCAAGCGCGCCACCGTCAGCGGCCGGTACGCCAAGCAGCTGCTGGTGCCCGGCCGGCAGCTCGACGGCCACGACGGCTTCTACGTGCTGACCCTGCTGCGCACCGACTCCGGCAGGGCCCTGCCCGTGGTCCGCGGCTGGCTGCCCGGCAAGGCGGACGCCTCCCGGGCTCCCGCCCCGCCCACCGGCGAGGTCACCGTCACCGGCGCGCTCCAGGCCTCCGAGACACCGGGGGACAACGGCGTCAGCGCCCAGGGCGGGCTGCCGTCGGGACAGACGGCGGCGATCAGCGCGGCCTCGCTGGTGAACCTGGTGCCGTACCCGGTGTACGACGCGTGGATCACCCTGGACAAGGCCGACTCGGGGATGACGGCCGTGCCGGCGACCGCGCCGGACAACTCGGGGCTCGACCTGAAGGCGTTCCAGAACCTCGGCTACACCGGCGAGTGGTTCGTGTTCGCGGGGTTCGTGGTGTTCATGTGGTTCCGGCTGCTGCGCCGCGAGGTGGAGTTCGCGCGGGACGCGGAGCTCGGCCTGGTCCCGGACGAGGAGGCCGGCCGGCCGACCGCGGCGGTCTGACCGGCCCCGCCGCGGACATCCGCGCCCGGGGCCGCGGCCACGGCGGCCGTCACACCGCGGACAGGACCCCGGTCCAGTAGACCGTCCCGGCGCATGCGTTGGGCACCGTCGTCGAGCCGGTCGGGGACCCGGCCTCCGGGGTGTACGACACGGCGATGCTGCCGTCGGCCGTGCCGTCCTCGGTGAGCAGCTGGGTGGTGGCGCCTTCGGACCCGCTCGTGGTCGTACCGGTGCCGCTGCTCGCGTCCTCGGACGGGCTCGGGGAGGTCGAGGGGCTGTCGGTGGAACCGCCGCTGGAGCCGGTGGTGGGGCAGGTCTCCGACGGGACGAAGCCGAACTTCTCCTCGTAGGCCGCGCCGGGCGCCAGGACCAGGCCGGTGAGCTCGGTCGTCGGGTCGGGCAGCCCGGCCGCCGCGTCACCCGAGGTGTGCCGGGCGGTGAGGACCTTGCTGGGGTCGGCCGCGCCCTGCGCGAGGGAGCTCACGGTGCCGGGGCCGCCGACGGTACAGCTCGTCGTCGACACGTTCACGACGCGGAAGGTGCCGTAGACGACGCCCGTCGAGTCGGGGGCGCCGACGGTGGCGGCCGGGGTGCCGAGCTGGGCCGAGGTGCAGACGGGGGCGCTGCTGGCGGCGCCCGCCGTGGGGACGACCTTGGTGCCGCCGGCGGTCCCGGTGCTCTCGTCCTTGCCGCCGCCCTTGGTGTCGCCGGGGGGCCGGCTGGCCGTCTGGCCGCCTGAGCCGCCCGCGGTGCCGGAGCCGCCGTCCGGGCTCTTGCCGCCTGCGGAGCCGCCCTGGGCCTGCGAGGCCTGGCCTGCCATGGAGGTGTTGGGGTCGGTGCCGCCGGAGTTGGAGACGTGCACGAGGGCCGGGATCGCGGTGCCGATGAACAGGGCGGCGGCGGCCATGCCGACGGCGGCCTGGCGCTTGCGGGCCCGGCGGGCGGGCACCGCGCGGCGCAGCCGGTCCAGGGCGCCGTCGCGGGGCGCGAGGTCGTCGACCGCGGTGTGCAGCAGCCGGCGCAGGGCCAGCTCGTCCGTACCGAGTGCGTCCAGGGCGTCGTCGGAGGGTCCGTCCGGGTCGGCGGGGCCCTCGGCACCGCGGCCGAAGCCGGAGCCGAAGGGGCCGAGCCCGCTCCGGAGCCCTTCAGAGCCCTGTCCGAGGCCCTCCGGGCCCTTTTCGTCGGGGCCGTGGTTCACAGTTCCGTTCCCAGCGTGCGATTGCTTGTGCTCTTGCTCGTGGCCTGGCGAATCCGGGCCGGGAGCCTCCCGGTCCCCCGTCGGCTCGTGCCAGGCGTAGGGCTCGTGGCGATCATGTGAGTCGCCTCCCTCGGGGCTGTCCGTCATGCCGAGGCCTCCATGGCGACCCGCAGCGCCGCGATGCCGCGCGAGCCGTACGCCTTCACCGATCCCAGCGAGATGCCGAGCGTCTCGGCGACCTGGGCCTCGGTCATGTCGGCGAAGTACCGCAGCACCAGGACCTCGCGCTGCCGGCGCTGCAGCCCCTTCATCGCCTTGATGAGGTCACGCCGCTCCAGCTGGTCGTACGCCCCCTCCTCCGCGCTCGCCATGTCGGGCATCGGCTTGGAGAGGAGCTTGAGGCCGAGGATGCGGCGGCGCAGCGCGGAGCGGGAGAGGTTGACGACCGTCTGGCGGAGGTAGGCCAGGGTCTTCTCCGGGTCGCGGACGCGTTTGCGGGCGGAGTGGACTCGGATGAACGCCTCCTGGACGACGTCCTCGCAGGAGGCGGTGTCGTCGAGGAGGAGCGCGGCGAGGCCGAGGAGCGAACGGTAGTGGGCCCGGTAGGTCTCGGTGAGGTGGTCGACCGTCGTACCGGCGGCCGCCGTCCCTTCCGCGTCGTCGCGCTGGCTGGGTATGCGGGTGGGCCGCGCTGCGGGCATGGGCGCGATCACCGGCATGCCGCCGGGCGCGCCGGACACGCGGGGGCGCAGGCCGGCGCGGGGCGGCCGAAGGGCCGTCGCGCCGCGGGGCGCACTGAGTTCGAGTACCTCTGCCACGCATGTTGGACACGTTCACCCCCGCCGGGGTTGTACGTGCCGGGCGTCACTTTTGCGGCGGACGTGCCGGACGCGTTCACGCCACCTCCGCCGGCCCGTTCGCCGGGCGGGCTCGACATCGCTCTTCGCGCGTCCGGCAGCACACCCGACGGTGCCTCGATCGCCGACATTCGTCCCGCTCTTCCCTTATGTCCCATATGAACGGGCGTCCCCACGCCCAGATCACGGCGTCCCCACGCCAGGATCATGCGTCCCCACGCCTCGGAGGCCGTGATCACGTAAGCGCCCGGTAAGTGGGCGTTCGCAAAGACGCTCCCCGCCGCCCGCGTGGTTGCGGAGGACGGGGAGGAAAATCTTCGAACGCCAAGGGCCCCGGGTTCAAGAGGTCCGGACCATGCTCCGGACCACATTCCTTACGGGAATCCTAACCGTGGGCCCGCTCCCATCAAGGGCGTTTCCCGTGGTCACCGGTTGTTCACGCAAACTCCGCCGTTCCTGAACGGCCGGTCAGCTCGGCCGCCACCAGCTCGGCGATCTGCGCGGTGTTCAGCGCGGCCCCCTTGCGGAGGTTGTCGCCGCACACGAAGAGCTCCAGGGCGGTCGGGTCGTCGAGCGCCCGCCGGACCCGCCCGACCCAGGTCGGATCGGTGCCCACCACGTCGGCCGGCGTCGGGAACTCGCCGGCGGCGGGGTTGTCGAAGAGGACGACACCCGGGGCCGTGTCGAGGATCTCCCGGGCCTTGCCGACCGTGACCTCGCCCTGGAACCGGGCGTGCACGGTCAGGGAGTGCGTGGTCACCACCGGCACCCGGACACACGTCACCGCGACCGGCAGCCTCGGCAGCCCGAGGATCTTGCGGGACTCGTCCCGGACCTTCATCTCCTCCGAGGACCAGCCGTCCTCCCGCAGCGACCCGGCCCACGGTACGACGTTGAGCGCGACCGGCTCCGGGAACGGCCCGGTGCTGTCCCCGACGGCCCGCCGCACGTCACCGGGCTTGGTGCCCAGCTCCGTACCGGCCACCAGCGACAGCTGGGCCCGCAGCGTCTCCACGCCGGCCCGCCCGGCCCCGCTCACCGCCTGGTACGACGACACCACCAGCTCGCGCAGCCCGAACTCGGCGTGCAGCGCGCCCAGGGCGACGATCATCGACAGGGTGGTGCAGTTGGGGTTGGCGATGATCCCGCGGCCCCGGTTGCGGGCGCAGTGCGGATTGACCTCGGGGACCACGAGGGGCACCTCCGGGTCCATCCGGAAGGCGCCCGAGTTGTCCACCACGACCACGCCCCTGGCCGCGGCGACCGGTGCCCAGTGCGCGGACACCTCGTCGGGTACGTCGAACATGGCGACGTCGATCCCGTCGAAGGCGGCCTCCGACAGGGCGACGACCTCGACCTCCTCCCCGCGCACCGTCAGCTTGCGGCCGGCCGAGCGCGCGGAGGCGATCAGGCGGATCTCGCCCCAGACGTCCGCCCGCTGGGACAGGATCTGGAGCATGACCGTGCCGACGGCCCCGGTCGCCCCCACGACCGCGAGCGCCGGCTTGGCAGTCATCGGCCGGTGCCTCCGTAGACCACGGCCTCGTCGGTGTCCGAGTCCAGGCCGAAGGCGGAGTGCACGGCGCGCACGGCCTCCGGCACGTCGTCGGCGCGGGTGACGACCGAGATGCGGATCTCGGAGGTCGAGATCAGCTCGATGTTCACACCGGCGTCGGACAGCGCCTCGAAAAACGAGGCGGTGACGCCCGGGTTGGTCTTCATACCCGCGCCGACCAGCGAGATCTTGCCGATCTGGTCGTCGTAGCGCAGCGAGTCGAAGCCGATGCCCGCACGGTTCTTCTCCAGCGCGTCGATGGCCTTGCGGCCCTCGGTCTTGGGCAGCGTGAAGGAGATGTCCGTCAGGCCGGTGGCCGCGGCGGACACGTTCTGGACGACCATGTCGATGTTGATCTCGGCGTCCGCGATGGTCCGGAAGATGGCGGCGGCCTCACCCGGCTTGTCCGGCACACCGACGACCGTGATCTTGGCCTCGGAGGTGTCGTGCGCGACACCGGAGATGATGGCCTGCTCCACCTTCTTGTCCCCAATCGGCTTGCTGCTGACCCACGTGCCCTGTAGTCCGCTGAAGCTGGACCGCACGTGGATCGGGATGTTGTAACGGCGGGCGTACTCCACACAGCGGTGGAGCAGCACCTTGGAACCGGAGGCGGCGAGCTCCAGCATGTCCTCGAAGGAGATCCAGTCGATCTTCCGCGCCTTCTTCACCACGCGCGGGTCGGCGGTGAACACACCGTCGACGTCGGTGTAGATCTCGCAGACCTCGGCGTCGAGCGCGGCGGCGAGGGCCACGGCCGTGGTGTCGGACCCGCCGCGCCCCAGCGTGGTGATGTCCTTCTTGTCTGCGCTGACGCCCTGGAAACCGGCGACGATGGCGATGTTGCCCTCGTCGAGCGCGGTGCGGATGCGGCCGGGCGTGACGTCGATGATCCGGGCTTTGTTGTGCACGGAGTCGGTGATCACGCCCGCCTGGCTGCCGGTGAACGACTGGGCCTCGTGGCCCAGGTTTTTGATCGCCATGGCCAGCAGTGCCATGGAGATACGCTCTCCGGCGGTCAGCAGCATGTCGAACTCACGCCCGGCAGGCATCGGGGATACCTGCTCGGCGAGATCGATCAACTCGTCCGTCGTGTCGCCCATCGCGGAAACGACGACAACCACCTGGTTGCCGTTCTTCTTCGCTTCCACGATCCGCTTGGCGACGCGCTTGATGCCCTCGGCATCGGCAACGGAGGAGCCTCCGTACTTCTGCACGACAAGGCCCACGTGCGCTCCTCGCTCGGTTCGTTTGTGTCGGCTCAGTTTAACGAGCGTCCGAATCCCACCGGCCTGCTCCCGCATGGTGAGACGTCGCGCCGGGAGTGTCCGGCCGCTCGCTTCCGGAACGGAACCTGCCCAGCGCGCGCCCCGCCACGCGGAAAGTGCCCTGGCTCACAGCGGGCCCCACGGCGGTCAGCATGCCCTGGGTGCCGTCGACGACGAGGGGCGCGACGGCGGCCGTCCTGCTGCGGGACTTGGTCGTGGGCCGGCGCCTACTTGGCCGGGGTGCGGGATCCCAGGGGGCCGCCGATTTCCTGTTGCATGACCTGGCCTGCTTCGAATTCCAGGGTTTCGTCGCCGAGGGTGGCCTGGTCGGTGTCCAGGCCGTCCAGTTCCTCCAGGGGCTGGTTCAGGCGGACGTGGATGAGGATGGACTGGAGGGCGCGCAGCACCGCCGAGGCGGTCGGGCCCCAGTTGGAGAAGTAGGAGAACTGCCACCACCACAGGGCCTCGGTGGTACGGCCCGCGCGGTAGTGGGCCATGCCGTGGCGGAGGTCGGTGACGATGTCGGCCAGGTCGTCCGAGAGGCGGGCCGGGACAGGGGCCTTGCGCGGCTCGTAGGGGTCGAAGACCTCGGAGTAGACGTCGATGGGGTCCAGCAGGCGCGCGAAGTTCTCGCGGAGCTGGTCGACGTCCGGTTCCGGACCCATGTCGGGCTCGTAGCGCTCGTCGGGGACGATGTCCTCGTGCGCGCCGAGGCGACCGCCGGCCAGCAGGATCTGGGAGACCTCCAGGAGAAGGAAGGGGACCGCCGAATCCGGCTCGTCGCCCTTGGCCACCTCGGTGACGGCCACCAGGAAGCTCTCCACCTGGTCCGCGATCTGGACCGCGAAGTCGTCCGGGTTCAGCGTCGTGTCGTGCAGCGTGGCGTCAGACATCTAGGAGTCGTCTCCCCTCGAAGGCGCGGCCGAGGGTGACCTCGTCCGCGTATTCCAGGTCGCCGCCCACCGGGAGGCCGCTGGCCAGGCGGGTGACCTTCAGGCCCATGGGTTTGATCATGCGGGCGAGGTACGTGGCCGTCGCCTCGCCTTCGAGATTGGGGTCCGTGGCCAGGATGAGCTCGGTCACCGTGCCGTCCGCCAGGCGGGCCAGGAGTTCCCGGATGCGCAGGTCGTCGGGGCCGACGCCCTCGATCGGGCTGATCGCGCCGCCCAGCACGTGGTAGCGGCCGCGGAACTCCCGGGTGCGCTCGATCGCGACGACGTCCTTCGGCTCCTCCACCACGCAGATCACCGTGGGGTCGCGGCGGGCGTCGCGGCAGATGTTGCACAGTTCCTCCTGTGCCACGTTGCCGCAGGTCGCGCAGAAGCGGACCTTCGCCTTCACCTCCAGGAGGGCCTGCGCCAGACGCCGTACGTCCGTGGGCTCCGCCTGGAGGATGTGGAAGGCGATCCGCTGCGCGCTCTTCGGACCGACGCCGGGCAGCCGCCCCAGCTCGTCGATGAGGTCCTGGACCACGCCTTCGTACAACGGACTGCCCTTCCTGGAGTCTTTCGGTACGTACCGTAGTTGGCTGCCGCCTGTCCTAGGAAGGCGGTAGGGGTGTCTGGTGGGCGACGAACATCAGAACGGCGGGATCAGAACGGCAGACCCGGGATGCCGCTGCCGCCGCCCAGGCCCTGTGCCAGCGGGCCCAGCTTCTGCTGCTGGAGCGTCTGCGCGTTCTCGTTGGCCGCCTGCACGGCCGCGACGATCAGGTCGGCGAGGGTCTCGGTGTCCTCCGGGTCCACCGCCTTCGGGTCGATCTGCAGCGCGCGCAGCTCGCCGGAGCCGGTCACGGTGGCCCGTACCAGGCCGCCGCCCGCCTGTCCGTCGACCTCCGTGTTCGCCAGCTCCTCCTGGGCCCGTGCCAGGTCCTGCTGCATCTTCTGGGCCTGCTGGAGCAGCTGCTGCATGTTGGGCTGGCCACCACCGGGGATCACGATCAGCTCCTGGGTGTCGATTCTCGGTTGTCCCGTTGTGGATGAGCCTACGTGGTCGACGCAGCCATCGCCCCGCCACTCTTTCGAGTGAGAATCAGCGGGGGTCTATACCTGATCAAGGGCCACTTCCAGGCGGAAAAGTGGCGAAAGCCAAGCCTTCGCCACCCATTGGGCGGTAGGAAGGGTTCCCGTCGTCAGCATCCATGGTCAGGTCCCGTGCCGTGGCCGGCGTCATGTTCAATGCCATGGCCCGTGTCACGGAACGTGACCGGTCGGGATCAGTAAGGGAGTGCCGGGTGGGTCAGCCGGAGATGCAGCCCGAGGGACCGCCTCAGGACGGGCGGGGCGAGGGTGCGGCCGGACTGCGGCCGGGTGATCTGACCGGTCGGGCGTTCCCGCTCGGGGACTGGGGCGAGCCGGCCGAGCGGCTCGACGAGCTGTACCGGTGGGTGGAGCGCGGGGCGCTGGAGACGGCCGAGTGGTATCTGGCGGACCGGGTGTGGAAACGGCGCGGGGCGCGGGCGCTGCGGAGCGGGGCGGCCGTGGGTGCGGTGCTGGGGGCGGCGCTGCCGCTCCTCGACCTCACCGGGGTGGTCGGCGGGGTCGCGCCCTGGGGGTATCTGGCGCTGCTGACGGCGGTCGCGTGCGTCGGCGTCGACCGGTTCTTCGGGGTGACGTCGGGCTGGATAAGGGACATGGCGACCGCGCAGGCGGTGCAGCGGCGGCTCCAGGTGCTCCAGTTCGACTGGGCGGCGGAGAGCGTGCGGGAGGTGCTGGGTCCTGCGGAGGGGACGGCGAGCGAGGCGGCGGAGCGGTGCCTGGGGGTGCTGCGGAGGTTCTCGGAGGACGTGACCGAGCTGGTCCGTACCGAGACGGCCGACTGGATGGTGGAGTTCCGGACGGGGTCGGCGCCGCTCGCGATCCAGGCGGCGGTGGCGGCGGGGCCGCGGGGGGATGCGGGGCATCTGAACGGCCGGTACCCGCCGCTGCCGCCGAGCACGAACGGGACCCGGCCGAACATGCCGAGACAGCGGCCTCCGGAGCCACGGTGAGGTGAGGCAGAGGGGCGCATACGTCGCCGGTCGGCCGCGGGTGCGTGGGGGCTGTCGCGCAGTTCCCCGCGCCCCTTCGGGGCGGACCCCGGCCGCGTCGCGCAGGACCAGGGAGACCAGCGACTTCGACACGCCGGCGCGCGCGGCGACGTCACGGATGGTCGGGGCGCTCATGCCGTGGACCGTTCCACGCTCACGAAGGCATTGTAAAGACGGCCGTATGTCTTGACATCAGCAGAAGCGCGCCCGCATCGTGAGCGGGCAACCTCTGGAACGGTCCGAAGAAGGGCAGCCCACGTGAGCACGCTCGGCGTCGCCGTCGTCGGATTCGGCTGGATGGGTCGGGTACACACCCAGGCCTACCAGCGGATTCCCCACCACTTCCCGCAGCTGCCCGTACGGCCCGAGCTGATCGCCGTCGCCGAGGAGGTGCCGGGCCGGGCCGAGGAGGCCGCCGCCCAGTTCGGGTTCGCGTCCACCACCCGCGACTGGCGTGAGATCGCCGCCGACCCCCGGATCCAGGCCGTCAGCATCACCGCGCCGAACTTCCTGCACCGCGAGATCGGCGTCGCGATGGCCGAGGCGGGCAAGCACATCTGGATCGAGAAGCCGGTCGGCCTGACGGCGGCGGACGCCCGCGCGGTGGCGGAGGCGACGGCGAAGGCGGGCGTGCGGAGCACCGTCGGCTTCAACTACCGCAACGCGCCTGCCGTCGCGTACGCCCGTGAGCTGATCGCCTCCGGCGAGCTCGGCACGATCACCCACGTCCGCATCCGGCTCTTCAGCGACTACGCGGCCCACCCGGACGGTGCCCTGACCTGGCGGTACGAGCGGGCGCGCGGCGGTGGCGGGGTCCTCGGCGACCTGGCCTCGCACGGGGTCGACCTGGCCCGCTTCCTGCTCGGCGACATCACCGCGCTCACCGCCGACACCGCCGTCTTCATCCCGGAGCGGGCCCGGCCCACCGGTGCCACCGCCGGTCACACCCTCGCCACCGGCGGCGAACTCGGCCCCGTCGAGAACGAGGACTACGTCAGCTGCCTGCTCCGCTTCGCCTCCGGCGCCCGCGGTGTGCTGGAGGCCTCCCGGGTCTCGGTCGGCGAGCAGAACAACTACGGCTTCGAGGTGCACGGCACCAAGGGCGCCGTCCTGTGGGACTACCGACGGCTGGGCGAGCTCGGCGTCAGCCGCGGCACCTCCTACCAGGACCAGCCCGTCAGCACCGTCTTCGTCGGCCCCGGCCACGGCGAGTACGCCGCGTTCCAGCCCGGCGCGGCCAACGCCATGGGCTACGACGACCTCAAGGTGATCGAGGCGTACAACTTCCTGCGGTCCGTCGCCGAGGGCACGACGTACGGCGCGACCCTGGAGGACGCCGTGCACAGCGCGACAGCCCTGGACGCGATGAGCCGCTCCGCCGAGCAGGGCACGTGGGTGAGCCTGGGATGAGCGCCGTCCGGATCGGGGTCGTCGGCGCCGGGAACATGGGCGCCGACCATGTGAACACGCTGCACCGCTGGGTGTCGGGCGCCGAGGTCGTCCTCGTCGCCGACATCGACAAGGGGCGGGCGGCCGAGGTGGCGGCGGCCGTACCGGGGGCACGGGCCATCGACGACCCGCTCGCGCTGATCGCCGCCCCCGAGGTCGACGCCGTCGTCATCGCCTCGCACGACAGCACCCACGCGGACCTCGCGATCGCCGGCGCCCGGGCCGGGAAGCCGGTCATGTGCGAGAAGCCGCTCGCGCCGACCGCGGCGGAGTGCGTACGGGTCCTCCGGGAGGACCGCGCGGACTTGATCTCCGTCGGTTTCATGCGCCGCTTCGACCCCGGCTACGTCGAGCTCAGGGCCGCGCTCGGCGCCGGTACGGCCGGTGCTCCCCTTCTCGTGCACTGCCGGAGCCGGGGGGTGTCCTCCGCGCCCGGCGCGACCGACGAGTTCAGTGTCACCGGCTCGGCGATCCACGAGTTCGACACCGTGCCCTGGCTGCTGGACTCACCGGTCGTGGAGGTGAGCTGGCATGCGGCCCGCCCCGCCTCGGCGGCGACCGGGCTGCGCGACCCGCAGCTGATGCTGCTGCGTACCGCCGACGGTGCGCTGACCACCGTGGAGACCTTCCTCAACGCGGGGTACGGCTACGACATCCGCTGCGAGGTCGTCGGCGAGCACGGCACGCTGGCGCTGACCGACCCGGCCCGGCTGGTGTCCGACACCGCCCGCACCCGTGCCACCGGCTACCCGGCTGACTGGCGGCCGCGGTTCGCCGACGCCTACCGCCTGGAGTTGCAGGCGTGGGTCGACGCCGTGGCGGCGGGACGGCCGGCTCCGCTGGCCACCGCGTACGACGGGCTGGTGGCCTCCGCGGTCGCCGAGGCCGTCATCGCCTCCATGCACGCCGACGGCCGTACGACCACCGTCCAGGTCCCGGAGGTATGAGTCCCGCACGTCACGCGCACAGCTTCATCCCCACCGGCGTGTAACAGGGCACATGCCCGTACGACCGGATCACGTCCTCGCCGTTCCCCTTGCTGACGTACGACAGGAAGCTCGACGCCAACGAGTCCGCCGACGGCTGCCCGTACGTGTACGCGTACTCGATCTCCCGGTACGGGTACGGGCTGCTGCCGCGCTCGATCGCCTCGACCGAGGGGGCGTCACCGTCCAGGGCGAGGACGTGCAGCCCCTTCGCGTCGGCCGCCACGTTCAGCTCGGCGTAGCCGACCGCCCCCTTGAGCCGGGCCACCTCCGACAGCACCTGGTCGGTCGAGTCCAGCTCGCAGCGGATCACCTTCGCCGTCCGATCGTCCTTGTGGACGCAGTCGACGGACGAGTTGGCGATCTCCCCGCGTCCCAGCACCCGCCGCTGGAAGACCTGCCGGGTACCGGAGTCGGCGTCCCGGCTGACCAGCACCACCGGCAGGTCGGGGCCGCCCAGCTGCCTCCAGTCGGTGATCTCGCCCCGGTACAGCCGTCGTACGTCGGCGGTGGAGAGGCCGGTCAGTCCCACGTCGTCGTTGACCACCAGCGCGAAGACCACCAACACGACCGGTATATCCCTCAGTTCGGATACGAAGGGACAAAAAGGGGCAGTCGTGCTGATGTTCGCCGAACGTTCAACTGCCCCTTGTCCGGGCTGAGTTCACTCCTTGCTGTAGGTCAGGCTCTCGTCGCCGTTCTTCGTGGCCCGCTTCAGCCTGCCGTCCGGCAGCAGGGTCACCTCGGTGGGCTCGCCCGCCGTGCACGACGTACGCGGCTTGCCCGCCGTGACCTTGGAGGGCCCTATGTCCAGCGGGCCGTCGGCGCCGGGGCGTCCGGTGAGCTTCGCGGTGAACTCGCAGTGGTAGCCGGGGCCGTCGGCGGCCAGGGTGAGGACCGTGTCGCCCACCGCGCCCTGCCGGATGGTCAGTTCGCGGGTGTTGTGGCCGGTGGAGTTGTCTATGGCGGTGGTCCAGGTGCCCAGGAAGGCGGCGGGAACGATGGCCTTCGCCGTGGCCGACGCGGACGGGGACGGGGACGTCGTGGCCGTCGGGTCCTCGGAGGGGGTCCGGGCGGCCGACGTGGGGGCGGTCGGCTTGGCGTCCGCCTGGTCGTCGTTGCCACCGTTGTTCATGAGCGCGTAGACCGAGCCGCCCGCGGCCAGCATCACGATCAGGGCGACGGTGACGAGGAGCGCGGTGGAGCGGGTGCGGTGCGGTTCGTCGGCGGGGGCGGGGTCGTACGACGGAGGCGGGGGCGGGGGTGGCGGGGTGTAGACCGGAGGGGTGGGGTCCGGGCCCGGGGTGACGACGGTGGTGTAGGGGTTGTACGGGGTGGCCTGGGGGTGCGGTTGCGGATAGCCGTACGCCGGGTGGGCCGTGGTGTGTTCGGGGGGCGTGCTGTCGTGGGGTGGCTGCGGGTGGGTTGTGGCCGGTCGCGCCCCCGCGGCGGCAGCCGCGGATTCGACACCGCCCCGCGCCCCTGGGCTGCTTGTCCCTCGCGTCTCTTGACCGGTCGCGGCCTGCAAGGCTCCGTAGATCGTCGGGTCCTCCACCTCCAGGAGCTCCACCGCGTGGCGGCCCAGTTGGGCCACCAGGGAGCCGGGGAGCCAGGGGTCCCGGGAGCGGCCCTGCTCGACCGTGTCGACCGCTCCCGTCCGGGACAGGATCGCGTCCAGGGTCGGGCGGGCCGCCGGGTCCTTGCGCAGGCAGTCGCGGACCACGTCGGCGATGCCCTCGGGGAGGCCGGAGAGGTCGGGGTCCTCCTGGGCGATGCGGAACAGCACGGCGTGTTCACCGCCCTCGGTGGAGCCGAAGGGGAGCCGGCCGGTCGCCGCGTAGGCCAGGACCGAGCCGAGGCAGAAGACGTCGCAGGCCGGGGTGATCCGGTCGCCGCGCACCTGCTCGGGGGCCATGAAACCCGGCGAGCCGATCAACGAGCCGGCCCGGGTGAGCCCCTCCCCCGGCGAGGTCTCCAGCGCCCGCGCGATGCCGAAGTCGATGACCCGGGGGCCCTCGATGGTGAGCATCACGTTGGACGGCTTGAGATCACGGTGGACGATCCCGGCCGCGTGGATGTTGGCCAGCGCGTGCGCCAGCCCGGCCGCGAGGATGCGCACCGACCGCTCGGGCAGCGGCCCGTGGTCGTGTTCGACGACCCGCTGGAGGCTCGGCCCGGCCACGTAGCCGGTGGCCACCCAGGGCACTCCGGCCTCGGTGTCGGCGTCCAGCACGGGCGCGGTCCAGAACCCGCCGACCCGCTGGGCGTTGCGCACCTCCTGCCGGAAGCGGGCCCGGAACTCCTCCTGCGCGGCCAGCTCCGCACGTACCAGCTTCACCGCGACCGTGCGGCCGCGCTCCGACCGGGCGAGGTACACCTGGCCCATGCCGCCCGCACCCAGCCTCGCGAGCAGCCGGTAGCTCCCGATGTGCTGCGGATCCCCGGGCCCAAGCTTCTCCATGGCAGATCCGCCCCTCCTCCACATGTGTGATCGAGCCGAGAATATTCCGGCCGTGCGGGCAGCCGAGCCCCGCCCTGTCTACGGTTCCGTAACAGGTACCGGAGACTCCGGCACATCCACCGGTTGTGGACAACGTGTCGCGGAATCCACCGGAGCACGGAACATGTCGCCGATACCGCGCCCCCGCCGACCGCTCCTACGCTCCCCGCCATGACCCCTCAGCCCAGCCCCCAGGCCGGAGCCGCCGTGCAGGCGGCCGACCGTGCGCACGTCTTCCACTCGTGGTCCGCGCAGGACCTCATCGACCCCCTGGCCGTGGCCGGTGCCGAAGGGTCGTACTTCTGGGACTACGACGGCAGGCGGTACCTGGACTTCACCAGCGGGCTCGTCTTCACCAACATCGGCTACCAGCACCCCAAGGTGGTCGCCGCCATCCAGGAGCAGGCCGCGCGGATGACGACCTTCGCGCCCGCCTTCGCCGTCGAGGCCCGCTCGGAGGCGGCACGGCTGATCGCCGAGCGGACCCCGGGCGACCTGGACAAGATCTTCTTCACCAACGGCGGCGCCGACGCGATCGAGCACGCGACGCGCATGGCCCGGCTGCACACGGGCCGCCCGAAGGTCCTCTCCGCGTACCGCTCCTACCACGGCGGCACCCAGCAGGCGATCAACCTCACCGGTGACCCGCGCCGCTGGGCCTCCGACGGCGCGGCCGCCGGGGTCGTGCACTTCTGGGCGCCCTTCCTCTACCGCTCCCGGTTCTACGCGGAGACCGAGGAGCAGGAGACCGCCCGCGCGCTGGAGCACCTGGAGACGACGATCGCCTTCGAGGGGCCGGGGACCGTCGCCGCGATCGTCCTGGAGACCATCCCCGGGACCGCCGGGATCATGGTGCCGCCGCCGGGATACCTGGCCGGTGTCCGGGAGATCTGCGACAAGTACGGGATCGTCTTCGTCCTGGACGAGGTGATGGCCGGGTTCGGACGGACCGGTGAGTGGTTCGCCGCCGACCTGTTCGGGGTCGTACCGGACCTGATGACCTTCGCCAAGGGCGTGAACAGCGGATACGTGCCGCTCGGGGGTGTGGCGATCAGCGGGCGGATCGCCGAGACCTTCGGGAAGCGGCCCTATCCGGGCGGGCTGACGTACTCCGGGCATCCGCTGGCCTGTGCGGCCGCGGTCGCCACCATCGACGTGATGGCGGAGGAAGGGGTCGTCGAGAACGCGCGGCGGCTGGGCGCGGATGTCGTCGGGCCCGCGCTCGCGGCGCTCGCCGAGCGGCACCCGAGCGTCGGCGAGGTGCGGGGTACCGGCATGTTCTGGGCGCTCGACCTGGTGCGCAGCCGGGAGACCCGGGAGCCGCTGGTGCCGTACAACGCGACCGGGGAGGCGAACGCGCCGATGGCGGCGTTCACCGCGGCGGCGAAGCGGCACGGTCTGTGGCCGTTCGTGAACATGAACCGGACGCATGTCGTCCCGCCGTGCAACGTCTCCGAGGCCGAGCTGAAGGAGGGGTTCGCCGCGCTCGACGCCGCGCTGAGCGTGGCCGACGAGTACACGGTGTGACAGCGCGGGTGCGTGGGGGCTGGTCGCGCAGTTCCCCGCGCCCCTTCGGGGCGCTTCACCTCGTCCCCAGATAGAAGGCGTACGGAGGCAACCCGAACGCGTAAGGTGGCGTGCTCGTAGATGTACATGTAAGCGAGCACGTCACCCGAACGCGTGAGGAGTGGCACCCGACGATGCCCGGCAACGGCGCTGTGACGCGCAGTACCCTGCGCCAGCAGATCGCGGACGCGCTCCGTGACGAGGTGCTCGCCGGGCGGCTCCAGCCGGGCCGCGAGTTCACGGTCAAGGAGATCGCCGAACAGTACGGGGTGTCCGCCACGCCGGTCCGCGAGGCCCTGGTCGATCTGTCCGCGCAGGGCATCCTCGAAGCCGACCAGCACCGTGGCTTCCGGGTCCCCGAGTACACGCTCACCGACTACCGGGACATGATCGAGGCCCGCAGCATGGTCACCGACGGCATGTTCCAGGCGCTGACCGACGGCCGCCACCCCGCCTTCAAGGACCCGCAGGACACCCGCGTCGCCGCCGCCCTGGCCGCGGTCCGCCGCCGTGGCGAGGAGGCGCAGCGCGCCGCGACCGCCGGCGAGCTCACCATCCTCATCGGGTACGACCTGCGGTTCTGGCGCGAGCTGTCCGCCCTGTTCGGCAACCCCTACCTCGGTGACTTCCTGCACCGGCTGCGCGTCCAGTCCTGGGTGTGCGCGGTGCAGCGGCTGCGTCGGCTCCCTGATCTACGCGGGTATCTGTGGGCCCGGCACATCGAGTTGGTGGACGCGCTGTCCCGCCGGGACGCGGAGACCGCCCGGGGGATCGTCACCGCGTACAACACCCACTCCCTCGCCCTCATCGAGCGACTGTCGGAGAACGGATGACCGAGCCAGCGGAGCGGGCCGACACGGAGGAAGTCGACCTCTCTGTCGTCATACCCGCCTACAACGAGGAGGCGCGGCTCGGCCCCACGCTCGACGCCGTCACCCGTTACCTCACGGACAACGAGAGCCGTTTCGGCTCCTGGGAAGTGATCGTCTCCGACGACGGTTCGACGGACGGCACCCGCGAGGTCGCCGCCCTGGCGCATCCGCGTGTCCGGCTGGTCGCCGCTGACCGCAACCGGGGCAAGGGCAACGCCCTGCGCCTCGGCGTCGCCGCGACGAGGGGCGGCCGGGTGCTGGTCACCGACGCCGACCTCGCGGCCCCCGTCGAGGAGCTGGAACGGCTCGACAAGGCGCTCGGCGAGGGCGCGGCGGCGGCGATCGGCTCGCGTGCGGTGCCCGGCGCGGAGATAGCCGACCACCAGCACCGGCTGCGCGAGCTGCTCGGCCGGGCCGGGAACCTCCTGATACGCGCCACCGCCGTGCCGGGTCTGCGGGACACCCAGTGCGGTTTCAAGCTGTTCGACGGCGACCTGGCCCGTGCGTCGTTCGCCGCGTCCCGCCTGGACGGCTGGGGCATCGACGTCGAGGTCCTCCAGGATTTGCACCGGGGCGGCCATCCCATCGCCGAGGTCCCGGTCCGCTGGAGCCACCAGCCGGGTTCGAAGGTGGGCCCGCTCGACTACCCGAGGGTCCTCGCCGACCTGGCCCGGCTGCGGCTGCGCCGGCTGCGCCCGGCCGACCTGCTGGTGGCGGCCCTCTTCCTGGTGCTGTCCGTGGCGTTGTACTCGGGCCGCTTCTTCGACCCGGACCACCGCTACCTCGTCGACTCCCTCCAGGACCAGAACCAGTGGGAGTGGTTCTTCGCGGTGACCGCGGACAACCTCGCGCACCTGCGCAATCCGCTCTTCTCCGATCTCCAGGGTTTCCCCGACGGCGTGAACCTGATGGCCAACACGGTCATGCTGGGTCTGTCCGTCCCGTTCGCCCCGCTCACGCTGCTCGCCGGGCCCGCGGTCTCGCTCTCCGTCTGCATGGCGCTGGGCCTGGCCGCGACCGCGGTCGCCTGGTACTGGCTGATCGTGAAGCGGGTGACGGGGCACCGGGGCGCGGCTGCCGTCGGCGCGGCCCTCGCGGCCTTCGCACCGCCGATGGTCAGCCACGCCAACGCGCACCCGAACTTCGTGATCCTGTTCGTGATCCCGCTGATCGTCGACCGCGCCCTGCGGCTGACGACCGGTGCGCGGGTCCGGCGGGACGGCATCGTGCTCGGTGCCCTGACGGCCTACCAGGTGTTCCTGGGCGAGGAGCCGCTGCTGCTGGCCGCGCTGGGGATGGCGCTGTTCGCCGTGGGGTACGCGGCGGTACGGCCGCAGGTGGCGAAGGAGGCCTGGCGCCCCCTCGGCAAGGGTCTGCTGGTCGCCGGGGCGGTCTGCCTCCCGTTGGTGGCCTTCCCTCTGTACTGGCAGTTCACCGGGCCGCAGAGCTACCACAGCGTCCTGCACGGCGACGACGCCGGGAACAGTCCGCTCTCCCTGCTGGCCTTCGCCGAGCGGTCGATGCTCTTCGGGGACGCGGCCCGTGCCAACGAGCTGTCCCTGAACCCGACCGAGCAGAACGCCTTCTACGGCTGGCCGCTGGTGCTGCTCGCCTTCGCGATCGTCGTACGACTGTGGGAGCGGCCGCTGGTCAAGGCGCTGGCGTTCACCTCGCTGGCCGCCGCGCTGCTGTCGCTCGGACCGCAGGTCCGGATCCCGCTGACGGACACCGTGTATCCGGGGCCGTGGGCGCTGGTGCGGAAGTTCCCGCTCTTCGAGTCGGTGATCGAGGGCCGGGTCGCGATGGTCTGCGCGCCGGCGCTGGGTGTCCTGCTGGCCGTCTTCCTGGAGAAGGTGCTGTCCGCCCGGCGGATCGGCACCCTCTACTTCGGCCTGCTCTCGGTCGCCCTCGCCTTGCTGCCGATCATCCCGGCACCCCTGAAGGCACAGCAGCGGGAGGCGGTCCCGGCGTTCATCACGAGCGGGGCGTGGAAGTCGTACGTGGCGAAGGGCGAGTCGCTCGTCCCGGTTCCGCTTCCCGACCCGGGCGCCGCGGAGGCGCTGCACTGGCAGACCACCGCCGGCCTCGGTTTCAGACTGCCCGGCGGATACTTCAACGGCCCCTACGGCAACGACCGTATCGGTATCTACGGCGCCGTCCCCCGCTACACCTCCGACATGCTGCGTGACGTCCGCTACACCGGGAAGGTGCCGGTGATCGGCGAGAACTGGCGGGCGCAGGCGAAGAAGGACTTCGCCTTCTGGAAGGCGGGCGCCCTGGTGGTCGCCCCGCAGCCCAACGACGACAAGCTCCGGCAGGCCGTGTCGGCACTGACCGGAAAACCCGGTAAGTGGACCGGTGGGGTCTGGGTATGGGACCTGCACGGGGGGAGCTGACCGGCTCCGCACCGACTACTCTTCCTGACCACCTGGCTGTACACGAGCTGTGAACGCACCGATACGAGGAGCCCTCTTTGGCCTGTGACCTCTGGCTGGTACCGCTCGTCGACGTGTTGTGCCACACCCCCGACAATCCGTTCGCCGAGGAACTCGCGCAATACAACAAGGTGCTCGCCGAGGCCGGACTGCCACCGGTGCCGGTGTACCAGTACATGCCGGGCCTGTCTGGCGAGGTCGCACCCGTGGCCGGCTTCGACTACGACGCGCTGCACTTCCTGCGCCGCGCCTATCTGCTCCAGGTCTGCGGTCTGCCGGTGTCCCCGGTGGACGACCTGGGCGGCGACTACGAGCAGCTCCTGGAGATGTTCGAGTCGACGGCCCAGCAGTCCCACCTCGTCTGGCACTACGACCACGCGGGTGCCTACGTCCCGGTCGACTTCCCGCACCCGCTCGCCAGTGACGAACTGCTCGCGAGTGGCGGCCCGTTGGGCTCCTCGCACGCGCTGCTGCGGGAGCTGGAGTACGTCGCCCCGTCGATCGGCATCGACCCGGCGAACCCGCCGGCCGCGCCCCAACCGCCGTCCGCCCCGACCGACTTGGAGGAACCGGCGGTCCCGGCCCCCTACGACCCGAGCCCCTTCGCCCGCGAACGGCACGTATGGCTGGGCCTGCACGCGGCGGCGACCCGCAGCCTGGCGCAGGGTTCCATGATCGTCTTCAGCTGACGGTCCGTGAAACCGCCCCCGTACGGCGGAACCCCGTATGGCTCCCCCCGGGGAGCGCGGCGAGAGATGTCGATCTAGCCTCCGAAATGAGCGCTTATCAGATCTTTTGTCGCGCGCTCCAGCGAACCCAAGGAGGAGACATGCGCAAGCTTCAGAAAGCAGCTGTTGCGGTCGCCATCATCGGCGGCGTCGGTTTCATGGGCACCGTCCCGGCCACGGCTCTGCCGCAGGGCGGCCACCACGGCGGCGGTTGCCGGTCGCACGACTTCAACCTCGACATCCTCGGTGAGGTGGGCATCGCCAACGGGCTCGCCGGCAACCTCCTCAACGGCGAGGGCAGCCCGGGTGCGCAGTTCACCGACATCGGTTCCGACTGCGGCCACGGCTGGTAGGCCGCCACGCACCGACTGAACCGGCCTTGAGCCGCGTGATCATCTCTGAGTGAAGTGGACAGGGCTCCGGACCGTTGTCGGTCCGGAGCTCTGGGGTGTCCGTCGGTCACCTCTGCTGCGGCAGCCTGATGGTCCGCACGAGGGGCATGTCGGCATAGCGGCCGGGATCGACGGTCACGACATGACGACCGTCGGGCCAGTCGAGCGTGGGCCGGGACAGGTGAACCGCGTGCCCGAGCCGCCACTCCACGCCGTCACGCAACAGCGCGCCGACCGTGGAGGCACCCGCGAAGTCCAACTCCACGATCTCGACGGCCGGAAGCGCACCGACGTGCTCCGCGAGCCCCTTGCGCATACCGTCGGCCGCGGCCAGACAGAGCGCGGGAACGTACACGTGCCGGGTCGGCCCGTGTTCCGTGTTCGCCACGAAGTGGGAAGCCAGCGAGTTCCCCGAGCCGAGCGCCAGCAGGGCGGACTCGTCGAAGACGACACCGGTGGAACCGGCCCTCATCGCGCTCACAGACTGTCCACCGGGCGGCCGGCCTCGAGGTCCTGCCAGACCTTCTCCACCCGGTCGTGGTCCTCCTGCGTGAAGGTCACCCCGAAGTGCGTCTCGCAGTACGCCTTCGTCTCCTCGTAGCGCTTGTGCAGTTCCTCCTGCGTGGGCGTGGCCCCCGCGAGCTCGGCGATCAGGTCGCGCATGGTCATCCCGCGCTCCCTGGCGAGCACCATGAGGCGGTCACGGACAGCGGGGTCGACCTTGACGGTGGTGTCAGCCATGACGCAAGTATACCTCCGGTATACCGTCTCGGGCCGTTCGAGCAAGGCAGTCATTGCAGTCTTCTCTCCTTGGAATTAAGCCGCCACGAGGCGAACTTTTTGCATTTCACCCGTCGGTGCAGTGGATTCGTACGGCCTGTCGAATACCTCGCAGACCGTCGAGTACTGCCGGGTCACCGGGTCCCGCGACACCACCCGCCGCAGATAACCCCGTTCCTCCAGCTCACGCAGGGAGGCGACGACCGACATGCACCCTTCCCGGCGCCGCTCGGCGAGGATGCGTTCGGTGATCCAGGAACCGTCGGGCAGCCCCAAGAGGTACGCCAGTACGCCTACCGCACCCCAGGACAGACGACGGTCCCGGGAAAGGGTGCGGGCAAGGGCTGCGAAGGCGCGCACGGGCGCCATACGATGAACGTGCATCGGAGGGCTTTCTCCAGTGTCAAGCCCCCGGGTGTTGGCGCACCGCGGGGGCAATCTGTTGATCGTGACTTTAGGGCCCCGCAAAGAGCCGAGCGCAAGCCACAATCCCTTTTTCCCGGCGCCACGTTGACGGATTTCACTCCGGGGAGTGAAGCGCGGAACGCAGCAGTCGCGTGTGCACGAAACGGTCGGGACAGGTCGGCCGGTACCGCCACGACAACGGCCAGGTCATGTCGTCCAGCGCGGGGATCGGGATGTACGACACCCGGTCCGGAACCGCCGTCAACCTGGTCACCTCCGCAGGCCACGGCAGGTGGTCCGTGCTCCCGGCCGGCACGAGGAAGTACACGCAGCGCCGGCCGCTCGCGACCTCGATGACGGGCCCGGGATCACCCCCGGTCAGCTCCGCGAGCCGGTCGGCGAGCCGCCGCCCCCGCTCCCCGTCGTCCACCCGCACGGCGTCGAACTGAACACCGGCTTTGCGAAGTTGCACGCCGTGCGCCGGAACCCAGCCCAGCTTTAAGGAGTCACTTTCCGTGTTCATGGGATCAGTTTCGGCAGCCGGGGCTAGCTTTTCCATGACTCGGGGTCGACCGTTGAATACGGTCGGAAATCGGGGTGCGTCGGTTGTGACCGGTTGAGTTCGGTTGAGTTCGGGGGTGACCGCAATGGCGCGGGCTGAGAACAAAGAGGAAGCGGGCGGTACGGCACAGATGGTGGCCGCCCTGGCGAAGGCGCTGCGTGAGCAACAAGGGCTGACGCAGGAGGAGCTTGGGAAGCGGACCGGCTACACGGCCTCCGCGGTCAGCGCGATGGAGACGTGTGCGCAGCCCGCCAGCGACAAGATGTTGGTGGCGCTGGAAGAGGCCATCGGCAACGGAATGGGGGTCTTCGAGAAGGCCCGCAAGTGGATGCTGCTGGAAAAGTACCCCGCCCGGTTCCGGGGCTTCTCGGAGCTGGAGGCGGGGGCGGTCACGATCTCGTCGTACGAGACGCATGTGGTAGACGGGCTGTTCCAGACCGAGGACTACGCACGGGCACTGATCGGGGGCGGCTTCCCGCCGGTCACCGAGCAGAAGCGGGAGGAGCTGGTCGAGGCGCGGCTGGCCCGCCGGGCGCTGTTCAAGCGGGAGCCCGCGCCGATGATCGAGCTGATCCTGGAAGAGAGCGTGCTGCGCCGGCCGTTCGGCTCCTGGGACGTGCTCCGGCGACAACTGCTCTCGCTCGTCGAGGACGCGCGGCGCGACAATGTGTGCCTGCAAGTGCTGCCGATGGAGCGGGGGCTGCGGGGGACGTACGCCGGTGCTCGCGGCCCCATGAAGATGGTGGTGACCGCGGAGCACGAACACGTCGTCTACATGGAGATCGAGGACCAGGGCATCCTGGTCAGCGAACCGGAGGAAGTCTCCCAACTCGCCCACCGCTATGCGAAGATCCGCGCACAGGCCCTGAGTACCGACGACTCGGTGAGCCTCATCGAACGGTTGGCAGGAGAGAAGCGATGACCCGCACCAAAACCCTGCGATGGTTCAAGTCCAGCTACAGCGACGACGGGGGCGGCAACTGCGTCGAGACCGCCTACACCTGGCGCAAGTCCTCCTACAGCGACAGCGGCGGCGGGAACTGCGTCGAAATATCCCCCTGCCCCCACACCGTCCACATCCGTGACTCCAAGACCGCCCCCGGCGGCCCTCAGCTCACCCTCTCCCCCGCCGCCTGGGGTGCCTTCCTGGAGGCGGAGGCGGGGCGCTAGCCGAAGACGGTGAACAGGGCGACTGCCGGGCCGGTCGCGTAGACGAGCGTGCCCAGGGCCAGGGACGTCCACGGCCGCCGCGCCCACACCACCCCGAGCACGACCGTGACCACCGCGGCCAGCAGCGTGACCGTCGGCCCGAACATCGCCACCAGCATCCAGGCGCCGGAGTCGTCGCAGAACCGCCCTGTCCCGGCCGACGTGCCACAGCTGTCGCCGGCGAAGAGCATGCCGAAGAACAACAGCCCGGTGACGGCGACGGCGGCCGCGAGCAGCAGCCCGGCGAGCACGGCGAAGCCCACCCACGCGGGCCCACTCGGCGCGGGGCGCGGCGGCGGCAACGCGGGACCGTACGACGGCGGGTACACGGGCGGCGGCAGGCTCATGCCCCCAATGTCGCCCCCACTCGCGCGTTCCCGCTTGAGTACGGCTACTCAACTCGCCGGATCCGCGGCCGGCCCGTCACCCTAGACTCGGCGCGTGACCGCTGAAGATTCCGCAGATCCCGCCGATCCCGCAGATTCCGCGTTCGCGGTGCTGGGCGTGCTGGGTGATCCCGTGCGCCGTCGGCTCTACCGGCACGTCGCCGCCACGCCGGGTGCGGTCGGGCGCGACGCGGCCGCGGAGGCCGTCGGGGTGACCCGGTCGCTGGCCGCCTTCCACCTGGACAAGCTGGTCGAGGCGGGGTTGCTGGAGGTGTCCTTCCAGCGGCTCTCCGGGCGCACCGGTCCAGGGGCCGGGCGGCCGGCGAAGGTGTACCGGCGGGCCGAGGGCGAGCACTCCGTGTCCGTCCCGCCCCGGTCCTACGACGCGGCCGGCCGGCTGCTCGCCGAGGTGGTGGAGAGCGCGGGCCTGGACCGGGAGTTGCAGGCCGCGGCGCGGGCCGCGGGCGCGGCGGATCCGGACGCGGGCGCCGGTGACCTGGTCGAGGTGCTGCGGGCCCGCGGCTACGAGCCCTTCTGGGACGGGGAGACGCTGCGGCTGCACAACTGCCCCTTCCACGCGCTGGCCGCGGAGTTCCCGGCGCTGGTCTGCGGCATGAACCTCGCGCTCCTCGAAGGTCTGGCGTCCGAGGAGTGGTCGCCGGCGATGGACCCGTGTCCCGGCGGGTGCTGTGTGGCCCTCTCTAAAAACAAATCTCATTGACTATAGAAGCCGGGTCCGGCCATGCTGGACCCATGACTGGCTTTCATCTCGCGCAGGTCAACGTCGGCCGCATCGTCGCCCCGCTGGACGGACCCGAGTTGGCCGACTTCGTCGCCTTGCAGCCGGAGATCAACGGACTCGCCGACCGCAGCCCCGGATTCGTGTGGCGCATGGTCGACGACGAGGGGGCGGACGCGACCGGCATCCGCGCCGACCGGGACGACGCCCTCCTCCTGATCAACTGTTCGGTCTGGGAATCGCTCGAAGCCCTGCGGGACTTCACCTACCGCTCCGACCACCTGCGCGTACTGAGCCGCCGCCGCGAGTGGTTCCGCCGCGCGCTCGAGCCGCACCTGGCCCTGTGGTGGATCCCGGCCGGCCACCGCCCGACCCTCGCCGAGGCGCTGGAGCGGGTCGCGCTGGTACGCGAACACGGCCCCGGACCGACGGCGTTCACCCTGCGCGACCCCCACCCCGCACCGGCCGCGGCGGAACTCGCCTGAGACGCCGGCCCGGGGTGGTGACGGGACGCCAGGATCAGAAGACCGGCGTCCCGGCCTGGGTCAGCTTCCAGTTCGTGGCCGCGAAGGCGGACGGGTCGATGGTGCCCTTGGCGGTGGCGTAGGCGACCATCAGGTCGCGGACCTGGTTGGTGGAGCTGTAGGCGATCTCCGCCGACGCGATGTGCGGGTAGCCGGAGCCGCCGTTGGCGCGGTAGTTGTTGACGGCGACGACGAAGACCTGGTCGTCGGCGACCGCCGCGCCGTTGTAGCTGAGGTTCTTGATGCGCGAGCCCTCGGCCGCCGCGATGTCGATCTCGTAGTCGACGCCGGCCGCCATGTCGTACATGTAGTCCCAGAAGCTGTTGGCGTTGGTGAGGGTGGCGGTGTCCACCGCCGTGCCGGCCGGGACCTGGTGGTAGTACTTCGCGGCGTACTCCAGGTAGTCCTTGAGCTGGGCGCCGGTGAGCTTCTTGCCGTACAGGGTGTTCTCGTAGACGTACAGGCCCGCCACGTCGCGGATCGTCACGTCGCCGGCCGGGATGGTGGCCGTACGGCTGAAGCACGCGGCCACCGAGATCAGCGGGAGCGCGGCGTCCGCCGCCGACAGGCCCGCCTTCACCGCGTCCATCTGGACCTGCTGGATGAAGTCGATGGCCGGGACGTCCTTCCAGCAGGCCTCCGCCGTCGACATCGCCGCGGTACAGGTGCCGATCGCGGTGTTGACGTACTTGACGACCAGGTTGTGGTCGGCGGTGAGGAGTTCGGTGATCCGCGGGTCCTCGGCGACCGTGTTGCTGTTCAGGGTGGTGGCGGTCTTCTTGGTGACCTTCCAGGAGCCGCGCACGTGCTCCAGCTCGAAGTCGAAGCGGGAGAGCCGGTAGCCGTAACAGTACGGCTCGGAGAGGAGGACGTCCTCGCCCGTCTCCGCGTTCTTCACCGTGTACGACGGGACGTCGACGTGGGTGTGGCCGACGAGGATCGCGTCGATGCCGGGGACCTGCTCGGCGACCAGGTTCGAGGCGTTCTCCACGTAGGGGAGTTCGTCGCCCCACGAGGTCGAGCCGTCCAGGCCGGAGTGGTCGGTGAGGAAGACGACGTCGCAGCCGAGGGCGCGCAGCCGCGGCACGTACTTCTTCGCCTGCTCGACCAGACCGGTGAAGGCCATCTTCCCGGAGACGTTGTCCTTGTCCCACAGGGCGATGCCCGGGTTGGTGAGGCCGAGGATGCCGACCTTGATGTCCGGGCCGTGCGGGACCTTGATGTGCTTGACGGTGTAGGGCCGGAAGGCGGGCTTCAGCGTCTTGGCGTCCAGGGCGTTGGCACCGAGCAGCGGGAAGTCGCACTGCTTCTCGAAGGTGCGGACCACCTCGATGCCGTAGTTGAACTCGTGGTTGCCGAGGGCGGCCGCGTCGTAGCGCATCTCGTTCATGGCGATCGCCATGGGGTGCTCGGGGCCGCGCTTGCCGTCCTTGCCGGTGATCGGGTCGACGCTCGCGAAGTAGGAGGCGAGGGAGGTGCCCTGGATGATGTCACCGGCGTCGACGAGCAGGACCCGGTCCGCGCCCAGCTCCTTGCGGATGTTCTTCACCAGGGTGGCGATGCGCGCGATGCCGTAGGTGTTGCCCTTGGAGTCCTTCGGGGCGGCGTTGGTGTAGTAGTCCCAGTTGAAGACGTGGCTGTGCAGGTCGGTGGTGCCTAGGATGGAGAAGCTCCAGGTCTTGGGCGCCTTCGGCGGCTTGGCACCGCCGTGGCCGCGCTCGGCGGCCTGCGCGCTGCCGGTACCGACGGTTCCCGCGACGGCCACGGCGGCGCCGGTGACGGCCGACTTCTGCACGAACTCACGACGGTTCATGGGATTGACGGGCATTCAGGACTCCTGGAGAGGCACAGAGGACGGGTGAGGCGTGCGGGCCGCGGCGGGCTACCCGCGTAGATGCTGACCCTCGCCCGTTACCGGCGTAACCACGGAAAGCCCAAGGGCCGGTCAAGGATTCCCAAGACCGGCCCAAGTGGACGCGCGTACGCACGACTTACAGGAACGAGTTGACCTCGATCGTCTCGTCCCGGCCCGGACCCACGCCGATCGCGGAGATCGGGGCGCCGGACATCTCCTCCAGCGCCTTGACGTAGTTCTGGGCGTTCTTCGGCAGGTCCGAGAAGGACTTGGCCTTGGTGATGTCCTCGGACCAGCCCGGCAGGTTCTCGTAGACCGGCTTCGCGTGGTGGAAGTCGGTCTGCGAGTACGGGAGTTCCTCGACTCGCTTGCCGTCGATCTCGTACGCGACACAGACCGGGATCTGCTCCCAGCCGGTGAGGACGTCGAGCTTGGTGAGGAAGAAGTCGGTCAGGCCGTTCACCCGGGTCGCGTAGCGGGCGATGACCGCGTCGAACCAGCCGCAGCGGCGGTCCCGGCCGGTGGTCACACCGCGCTCGCCGCCGATCCGGCGCAGCGCCTCGCCGTCCGCGTCGAACAGCTCGGTCGGGAACGGGCCGGCGCCGACCCGGGTCGTGTACGCCTTGAGGATGCCGATGACCCGGCTGATCTTCGTCGGGCCGACACCGGAGCCGGTGCAGGCACCGCCGGCGGTCGGGTTGGACGAGGTCACGAAGGGGTACGTGCCGTGGTCGATGTCCAGGAGCGTGCCCTGGCCACCCTCGAAGAGCACGACCTTGTCCTGCTCCAGCGCCTGGTTGAGCACGAGGACCGTGTCGGCAACGAACGGAGCGAGCTTCTCCGCGTAGCCCAGCAGTTCCTCGACGACCTGCTCCACGGCGATCGCGCGCCGGTTGTAGAGCTTGGTGAGCATCTGGTTCTTGACGTCGAGGGCCGCCTCGACCTTCTGCGTCAGGATCGACTCGTCGTACAGGTCCTGGACCCGGATGCCGACGCGGTTGATCTTGTCGGCGTAGGTCGGGCCGATGCCGCGCCCGGTGGTGCCGATCTTCCGCTTGCCGAGGAAGCGTTCCGTCACCTTGTCGACGGTCACGTTGTACGGCGTGATGATGTGCGCGTTACCGCTGATCAGGAGCTTGGACGTGTCGACGCCACGCTCGTTCAGACCGCTCAGCTCGGAGAGCAGGACCGACGGGTCGACGACGACACCGTTGCCGATGACCGGGACACACGTGGGCGAGAGGATTCCGGAAGGGAGCAGGTGGAGCGCGTACTTCTGGTCGCCCACGACGACCGTGTGGCCGGCGTTGTTGCCGCCCTGATAACGCACCACGTAGTCGACGGAACCGCCTAGCAGGTCCGTCGCCTTTCCCTTGCCTTCGTCACCCCACTGAGCACCGAGCAGCACAAGTGCGGGCACGCGCGTACACCCCTTCCGGGCGGGGCATGTCCAAGGTCAGGGGCGTGCGCGTATTGTTCAGCGCCGCGTACCACCGCGACCGTCGTTGGCCGCACAACCGTCGGACCGGATGCCCCGGAATAGACGAAGCCCCTGGCGCAATAGCGCAAGGGGCTCTTGCACAGTGATGCTACCCGAGGAAGCGAGGCAGGACCGAGGTGGCGACTTTCGCGACGTCCGATCAGCTGCTGGTGATCATCGATCCGGTGGCCAGGGAAACGGACAACGAATCCGTCCGGATCGCGAAAGACGTGCTCAGCGCGGGTGCGGCTGCCAAGGTGTGCATGCCGGACGGCCCCGAGGAATTCGCCCGCGCGCTGTCCCGCCGGGGTTCGCGGCGGCCGGTGGTCATCGGTGACGACGGCGCCCTGGTCCGTGCGGTGACCCTGCTGCACCGCCGCCGGGAGCTGGCCGGATGTGTGCTCTCCGTGGTCCCGGTCGGGGGCGCGCAGAGCGTGGCGCACACCCTGGGCGTGCCCGCCGGTGCGGTGGCGGCGGCGCGGGCGGTGCTGGACGGGGTGGAGCGCCGGATGGACCTCCTGGTCGACGACAGCGACGGGGTGGTGCTGGGTGCGCTGCGCATCCCGCCGGTGGCGGCCGAGCCCGAGGTGCCGGAGCCGTCGCCTGAGACCGCGATACGGCCGTGGCTGCGGCCGTACCAGACCCTCGTACGGTCCCTGTCCGCCCGCCCGGCCCCGGTCGTGTCCCGGCCGGGGCCCGCGCGGCTGCGGGTGGAGGTCGACGGGCGGACGGTGGTGGACCTGGACCAGCCGGTGGAGGGCGTGTCGGTGACCCCGGGCGCGTGCGGGGTGGCCGAGGTGGAGGTGCGCCCGCTGTCGGTGGGCGCCGCGGCGGCTCCGCTACGCGCGTCGGGCCGGACGGTGACGGTGGTGGGCGCGGACTTCCGGTACCGGGCCGACGCGGGGGTGGCGGGCCCGGTACGCCGCCGGACGTGGCGGGTACTGGAGGGCGCGTGGGGGCTTACGGTGCCGAGTTCTTCTTGACGGGGGGCTGGAAGCCGGTGGTGTCGAGGGTGCAGTCGAAGGGGGCCGGGATGGAGAGCTTCTCTCCGAACGGCCTCGTTTCACGTGACTCGTAGCCCTTGGCCGAGGGCGTCGAGAAGACGGTGGCCCGCTTCTCCTGCATGTCGAGGAGCAGGTAGACCGGGATACCCGCCCTTCCGTAGACATGCACTTTGTCGGTCAGGTCGCCGTCCCGGGTAGATGAGGAGGTCAGCTCGGCAACGAAGGAAAGGGCCTCGCCGTCCAGGTGAGTGCTGTCGGAATCAAAGACCCGCTCGTCCGCCGCGTGGATATCGGGTCCGTACGCGCGCTCGTCCCCCGGGAAGACGAAGAGGTTTGGCGCCCGCTCGATCACGTGGCCCTCCGGAAGGTACGCCTCCAGTTGCTGGCAGACCAGGCGCATCACGCGGGTGTAGTACCCCTTCGACCACGGCGACAAGACGATGCTCCCCTTGATGATCTCGGCCTTATAGCCATCGGGCACGTCCAACTCGTCGAGGGCGTCCAGCAGATCCTCGAAGCTGTCGGGCTCGGTGCCGCTTATCGTCGGTCGCTCAGTCATCAACGTCATTCTGCGCCCTCCCCGTGATGCGGACCAGACACCACTCAGAGTATCCGACCGATCACATTTCCGTGATCGCTTTCGTCCTTCAGCTCCACCCCCGTCCGCCCCAGCTCCCGCGCCCTCCCCATCAGCCCCGCCAGCTTCGCCGCCGCCGTCTCGTAGTCGAGGCCCCGCGGCGGCCGGATGTTGCTCAGGCAGTTGCGGTCGGCGTCCGTCGTCACGCCCGGCACCGGCCGGTACGTCAGATACGCGCCCAGCGAGTCCGCCGCCGACATGCCGGGGCGTTCGCCGATGAGGACCACCACCAGGGCCGTACCCATCGTGTGGGCGATGTCGTCGCCGAGGGCCACCCGGGCCTGTTCGGCGAGGATCACCGGGGCGACGCGCCAGGCCGGGAGGCGGGCGGCCGTCGCCCGGACCACCGCAGCCGCGTGCGCGTGCACGGCCCGGCTGGACAGCCCGTCGGCGACGACGAAGACGACGTCCCAGCTGCCGGCCGGGAGGTGGGCGCGGTCCACGGGGTCGAGGCGGCGGCCCAGGTCGGGGCGTTGCAGATACGTCAGCCGGTCACCGGCCGCGCTGCGGACCCGGACCGTCGGCAGGCCCGCCAGTTCCGCCGTGACCCGGTCCGGCTCGAACGGCGAGTGGACCGCGTCCCGGGCCGCCGCGTGCGCCGCCTGGAGGCCCAGGCGGTGCCGGGTGGGAAGGGCGGGGCCGGAGCGGCCGAGGCCGATCCGGGCCTGGGTCCGGCGGCGCAGCAGGGGCCAGAGTTCGTCGAGTCCGGCGGCCGTCGTCATCTCAGTCATGTCAGTCATGCGGCCAGTTCCCTTCCGATCGCCGCCAGCGGGTGGCCGCCGACCTCCCGTACGCCGCCGTCCTCGGCCAGCAGCCCGACCGACTCCAGCCACGCCTCGAACTCCGGGGCCGGGCGCAGGCCCAGCACCTCGCGCAGGTACAACGCGTCGTGGTAGGAGGCCGACTGGTAGTTGAGCATGATGTCGTCGCCGCCCGGCGTGCAGATCACGAAGGAGGCGCCGGCCACGCCGAGCATGGTGAGCATCGTCGCGATGTCGTCGTCATCGGCGTCGGCGTGGTTGGTGTAGCAGATGTCCAGGCCCATGGGCAGGCCGAGGAGCTTGCCGCAGAAGTGGTCCTCCAGGGCGGCCCGGAGGATCTGCCGGCCGTCGTAGAGGTACTCGGGGCCGATGAAGCCGACGACGGTGTTCACCAGGAGCGGGCGGTAGCGGCGGGCGACCGCGTACGCCCGTGCCTCGACCGTCTGCTGGTCGACGCCGTGGTGCGCGTCGGCCGACAGGGCGCTGCCCTGGCCGGTCTCGAAGTACATGACGTTGTCGCCGACGGTGCCGCGGCCGAGCGCGAGGGCCGCCTCGTACGCCTCGTCGAGCAGGCCCAGTGTCACGCCGAAGGAGGCGTTCGCGGCCTGGGTGCCGGCGATGGACTGGAAGACCAGGTCGACCGGGGCCCCGCGCTCCATCAGGTCCACGCTCGTCGTGACGTGGCACAGGACGCAGGACTGGGTGGGGATGGCGTACCGGCTGATCACGCCGTCCAGGAGGTCCAGCAGGTCGCGGACCGCCCTGGGGCTGTCGGTCGCCGGGTTGATGCCGATGACCGCGTCGCCGGAGCCGAGGAGGAGGCCGTCGAGGAGGGCGGCCGCCACGCCCGCCGGGTCGTCGGTGGGGTGGTTGGGCTGCAACCGCGTCGCGAGCCGCCCCGGCAGGCCGATCGTCGAGCGGAACGCGGTGACCACCCGGACCTTGCGGGCGACGGCCACCAGGTCCGCGTTCCCCATCAGCTTGGACACGGCGGCGGCCATCTCCGGCGTGACCCCCGGCGCCACCGCGGCCAGCGCCCCGGAATCCGCCGCGAGCAGCCACTCGCGGAACTCGCCGACCGTCAGGCCGGCGACGGGCGCGAAGGCGGCCACGTCGTGCGTGTCCAGGATCAGCCGGGTCACGTCGTCGTCCTCGTACGGGATCACCGGCTCGGTCAGGAAGGTGGCGAGCGGCACTTCCGCCAGCGCCCAGCGGGCCGCGACCCGTTCCCGCGCGCTCGCGGCGGCGAGGCCGGCCAGCCGGTCGCCGGAGCGTTCGGGGCTCGCGGCGGCCAGCAGGCGGGCCAGGGAGCCGAAGCGGTGGCGTTCGCCACCGAGGGTGGCCGTGTACGTGGTCATGGCGGCGACCGTACGAGCCGGGTGTTGCCGGCAGATTGCCTCAGATTTCTAAAGGTCTGAGTGACAAACATTTAACGCACCGAGCCCCTCGACGGACTCATTCGGCCTACAGAGTTCCGGTTCGGTACAGCCAGCGAACAGCAGGAGAGGGGCCACCCCGATGGCAGTGGACGAGGGAGTCGCCCCGGCGACGAAGACAGGCGGGAGCGCCGACGGCGACGGCACGGTTCACCGGCTCAAGCCCAACGCGATCGGTCTGCTCGGCGTGGTCTTCATGGCCGTCGCGACCGCCGCGCCGATCACCGCGATGACCGGCAACGTGCCCTTCATGGTGTCGTCCGGCAACGGCATCGGCGCGCCGGCGAGCTATCTCGTCGCAATGGTCGTCCTGGCAATCTTTTCCGTCGGCTTCACGTCGATGGCGAAGCACATCACGTCGACGGGCGCCTTCTACGGCTTCATCTCCTACGGTCTCGGCCGCACCGCGGGCCTGGCCTCGGGGCTGCTCGCCACCTTCGCGTACGTCGTCTTCGAACCGGCGCTGATCGGCATCTTCTCGGTCTTCGCGAACACGACGCTCAAGGACCAGACCGGCCTCGACGTCCCGTGGTGGGCGTTCGCGATCCTGATGCTCGCGATCAACGCGACCGGCACCTGGTTCGGCGTCAGCGTCGCCGAGAAGCTCCTCGTCGTCCTCCTCGGTACCGAGGTGACCGTGCTCGCGGCGATGGCGATCTCGGTCGCCCTGCACGGCGGCGGCCCGCACGGCTTCACCTTCGCCCCGGTCAACCCGGTCAACGCCTTCAAGGGGACCAGCGCCGGCCTCGGCCTCTTCTTCGCCTTCTGGTCCTGGGTCGGCTTCGAGTCGACGGCGATGTACGGCGAGGAGTCCCGCGACCCGAAGAGGATCATCCCCAAGGCGACGATGATCTCGGTCCTCGGCGTCGGCGTCTTCTATGTCTTCGTCTCCTGGATGGCCATCACCGGCAACGGCGAGGCGGCGGCCGTGAAGGCGGCCTCGTCCGCGAACCCGCTGGCGCTCTTCTTCGACCCGACCGAGCACTACGTCGGCCACTGGGCGGTCGTCCTCATGCAGTGGCTGATGATCACCGGCTCGCTGGCGTGCGGCATGGCCTTCCACAACTGCGCCGCCCGCTACATGTACGCGCTGGGCCGGGAGGGCGTGCTGCCGAAGCTCCGGGACACCGTCGGCCGCACCCACGCCAGGCACGGCTCCCCGCACATCGCGGGTCTGGTCCAGACGGTGGTCTCCGCCGTCCTGATCGCCGCGTTCTGGATCGCGGGCAAGGACCCGTACAACGCCCTCTACGTCCTGCTCGCCATCCTCGGCACCATGGCGATCCTGGTCGTGCAGGCGGTCTGCTCGTTCGCGGTGCTGGTGTACTTCCGCCGGAACCACCCCGAGAGCCGGCACTGGTTCCGGACCTTCACCGCCCCGCTCGTCGGCGGCGTCGCGATGCTCGGGGTGGTCGCCCTGCTGGTGTCCAACATGGGCGCCGCGGCGGGCGCCGAGTCCGGCTCACTGCTGCTGAAGGCGACTCCGTGGCTGGTGGCGCTGGTCGCGGGCACGGGCGTCGGCTACGCGCAGTACCTCAAGCGGCGGTCACCGGAGCGGTACGCGCTGCTGGGCCGGACGGTGCTGGAGGAGACACGGGAGCGGTGAGCGCCCCGCCCTTGTCGAGGCTCGCGCCTACCGGGGCTCACTCTTGTCGGGACTCGCCGCCGAACAGTTCCTCGCGGCGGGCCCGCCACCGTTCCATCATCTGCGCGATCTCCCCGTCCACGAACTCGAAGAACGCCAGCGTCTCCGCCATCCGCCGCCCCGCCGGGGTGTCGGGGCCGAGGCTGGTCACGCCCTCCCGCAGGGCCCCCTCCCAGCGCTTGATCACGGCTTCCCGGTTGGTGAGGGCCTCGTACCACTGGTTGCTGTGCACCCGGTACCGCTCCCGCCGCGATCCCGGTTCCCGCTCCCGCGCGACCATGTGCTGCTGCGCCAGGTAGCGCACCCCGCCGGACACCGCCGCCGGGCTGACCTGGAGCAGTTCCCCCAGTTCCGCCGAGGTCAGGGTGCCCGAGTCGGAGGAGAGCAGGGCCGCGAAGATACGCGCCGGCATGCGCTGCATCCCGGCCTCGACGAGCTGCGCCGCGAAGCTCTCCACGAACTTCGAGACGGCCTCCCGATCGCGTCCCTGGCCGCGCCCCTGGCCCCGTCCCCTGTCGCGTCCTCCGTCGCGTCCGGCCGCATCCGTAGTCATGGTCACCACCCTAGCGTCGGTTTCCACACTTCCTTAACTTCACAAATTTCTGAAGCAAGCGTACGTTCTGAAACATGACGAAGGCCATCACGGTCGCCGGGCTCCACAAGTCCTTCGGCCGCACCCCCGCCCTCACCGGCCTCGACCTGACCGTCGAGGCCGGTGAGGTGCACGGCTTCCTCGGCCCCAACGGCGCCGGGAAGTCCACCGCGATCCGGGTCCTGCTCGGCCTGCTGCGCGCCGACTCCGGCGCCGCCCAGGTCCTCGGCCGCGACCCCTGGACGGACGCCGTCGAGGTGCACCGCCGGATCGCCTACGTCCCCGGGGACGTCACCCTGTGGCGCAACCTCTCCGGAGGCGAGGTCATCGACCTGTACGGCCGCCTGCGCGGGGGCCTGGACGCGCGCCGCCGCACCGAGCTCATCGACCGCTTCGAGCTGGACCCGACGAAGAAGGGCCGCACCTACTCGAAGGGCAACCGCCAGAAGGTCGCCCTGGTCGCCGCCTTCGCCTCCGACGTCGACCTGCTGATCCTCGACGAGCCGACGTCCGGACTCGACCCCCTGATGGAGGAGGTCTTCCAGCACTGCGTGGCGGAGGAGCGCGACCGCGGCCGTACGGTCCTGCTCTCCTCACACATCCTGAGCGAGGTCGAGGAACTCTGCGACCGCGTCAGCATCATCCGCGCGGGCCGCACCGTCGAGTCCGGCTCCCTGGCCGACCTGCGTCACCTCACCCGTACCAGCGTGACCGCCGAACTGGCCGGTCCCCCCAACGGGTTGGCACACCTGCCCGGCGTCCACGACCTCGACGTGCGGGGCCACCGGGTCCGGCTCCAGGTCGACGCCGACCACCTCACGGCCGTACTGCGCTCGCTCGGCGAGTCCGGCGTGCGGTCCCTGACCTCCACTCCCCCCACCCTCGAGGAGCTCTTCCTCCGCCACTACCAGGACCAGGCATGACCACCCTCGCCGGCACCGGCACCCTGCTGCGCCTCGCGCTCCGCCGCGACCGCGTGACGACCCCGGTCTGGATCGCGGTGAACGCGCTGATGGTCCTCTCCATGCCGAACACCCTGCAGAGCCTGTACGGCACGCCGACCGAACGCGCCGATCTGGTCAGGCAGTTGCGGTCCAACGCCGCCTTCCGCGCGCTGATCGGCCCGCTCCACGACACCTCGATCGGCGGTCTGACCGCCTGGCGGGTCGGCGTGTACGCCGGTCTCCTCGCGGCCGTGACCGGCCTGCTCGTCGTCGTACGGCACACCCGCGACGAGGAGGAGACCGGCCGTGCGGAACTGCTGGCGTCGGGTGCGGTGGGCCGCCGGGCGTCGCTGACCGCGGCCCTGCTGGCGGCGGGGGCCGCCAACGCCGTCCTCGCGCTGCTGATCACGACGGGCCTGGCGCAGCAGGGCGCGGCCGGAGCGCTGGCCCTCGGGCTCGGCGTCGGCGCCGTCGGCATGGTGTTCGCGACCACCGCGGCGGTCGCGGCACAACTGACGGAGAGCGCGAGACTGGCGCGGGGACTCACGGCGGCGGTCCTGGGCACGGCGTTCGTCCTGCGGGCGGCGGGCGACTCGGCGCGGCCGGACGGCTCGTCGCCGTGGACCTGGCTGTCACCGCTGGGCTGGCTGGAGAACCTGCGCCCCTTCGCCGCCGAACGCTGGTGGGTGCTGCTGCTCTTCGCGGCGGCGGTGGTGGCCCAGGGCGCGCTCGCGTACGGGCTGGCCGGCCGCCGGGACCTCGGCATGAGCTTCTTCCCGTCCCGGCCGGGACCGGCCACCGGGCGCCTCGGATCCGCCGCCGCGCTCGCCCGGCGGCTCCAGCGGGGCGCCGTGCTCGGCTGGTCGCTCGGCTTCCTCCTGGCGGGCGTGGTCTTCGGCGGCCTGGCGCGGGGCGCGGCCGACCTGGTGGGAGACAACGGGAACACCCGCGAGGTCTTCGAGCGGATGGGCGGGCACAACGGGCTCACCGACGCGTTCCTCGCCTCGATGGCCGGCATGCTGGGCCTGGTCGCCGCCCTGTACGTCGTGGCGTCGGTCCTCCGCCTGCACGGCGAGGAGACCTCGGGCCGCGCCGAACCCCTCCTGGCGGCCCCGGTGAGCCGACTGCGCTGGGCGGCCGGCCACCTGACGGCCGCCTTCGGCGGCTCCGCTCTGATCATGCTCCTGGCGGGCCTCGGCCTGGCCGTCGGCTACGGCGGGCGGCCGGGCGCCGTCCTGGCCGCCTGCCTGGTCCAGCTCCCGGCCGTGTGGGTGATCGGCGGGGTGGCGGTGCTGCTGTACGGCGCCGCGCCACGCCTCGCCCCGGCCGCCTGGGGCGTCGCGGCGGCCGTCCTCCTCGTCGGCTGGGTGGGCCCGGCGCTGAACGTCCCCCAGGCCGTCCTCGACCTCTCCCCCTTCGGCCACCTCCCCAAGCTGCCGGGCGGCCATCTCAGCGGACCCCCGCTGCTGACCCTGCTCGCCCTGGCCACCGTCTCGACCGCCTGCGGCCTGGCGGCACTCCGCCGACGGGACCTGCCGGCCTGACCGAGCCAGGGACCTGACGGCCTGACCGCGGCCCGGCGGGAACCCCGGCCGGGCCGCAGACGTCTCTTCTGGGCATGGGACAACGCATGCAGGCCGCGGCGGGCTGCCTGACCGCGGCCGTCGGCGCGGGCGCGGGGCTCGCGGTGTGGGCCGTCGACGTCCGCTCCCGGATGTGGCGCTTCGAACAGGCCCCGGACTGGAGCGTCCTCTACGCCGAACTGCCTCTCGCCGTACTGGGCGGAACCGCTGCCGCGCTCGCCGTATGGGCCCTGGTCCACCGGTTCAGACCGTGACGGCGAGCCCCTCCAGCCCCCTGATCACGAAGTTCGGTTTGCGCTGCGGTTCCGCGGCCAGGGTCAGGTTCGGGGCCCGTTCGAGCAGGGCCGTCATGGAGGCCGCCAGTTCTATCCGGGCCAGCGGGGCGCCGATGCAGTAGTGGATGCCGGCGCTGAAGGAGATGTGCGGGTTGTCGCGCCGGGTGAGGTCCAGGGTCCCCGGAGCCTCGAACACGGCGGGGTCGTGGTTGGCGGAGCCGAAGAGCATGGCGATCTCGGCGCCGCGCGGGATCGTGGTCCCGTCGATCTCGACCTCGTCCAGCACCCAGCGTTCGAAGAGCTGGAGCGGGGTGTCGTAGCGCATCAGCTCCTCGATCGCGGTGGGGATCAGGGCGTGGTCGGCGCGCAGGGCGGCCAGCTGGGCGGGGTTGCGGAAGAGGGCGTACCAGCCGTTGACCGTGGCGTTGACGGTCGCCTCGTGACCGGCGTTGAGGAGCAGGACGGCGGTCGAGATCATCTCCTGTTCGGTGAGCCGGTCGTCCTCGTCGTGCGCCTCGATGAGCCCGGAGATCAGGTCGTCGCCGGGTGCCGCGCGCCGCTCGGCGATCAGCTCCCGCAGGTACGCGGAGAACTCGACGGACGCCCGGACCGCCTTCGTCGCCGTCTCCTCGGACGGGTTCAGCTCGTACATCCCGCAGATCTCCGCCGACCAGGGCCGCAGCGGGGCGCGGTCCGCCTCCGGGATACCCAGCATCTCGGCGATGACGGCGACGGGCAGCGGTTCGGCGACGTCGGTGAGCAGGTCGCCGCCGCCCTTCTCCACCAGCCTGTCGACGAGTTCACCGGCGAGCTTCGCCACGTACGGCTTGAGCCGCTCGACCGTGCGCGGGGTGAACGCCTTCGACACCAGGCGCCGGATGCGGGTGTGGTCCGGCGGTTCGAGGTCGAGCATGCCGTGGTCGTTGAGCGTGTGGAACGGCTCGTGCTCCGGCGGCGGCGCGGTCCGCCCGAAGTCCTCATGGGTGAACCGGTGCTGGTACGCCCGCCCCAGCCGCCGGTCTCGCAGCAGCGCCGACACGTCGGCGTGGTGCGGGACCAGCCACTGGTTCGTGGCCTCGAAGTACTGCACCCGGCCCCGGGCGCGGAGCTCGGCGTAGGAGGGGTACGGGTCGGCCAGGAAGTCCGGGTCCCAGGGGTCGAAGGCTGTCATGGACGGACGTTAGACCGGCGGTCCCCCTCCTGACCAGGGGGGTCGGCGGGACGGGCCGTCATGGCGGCGGCTAGCCCGGCGTCACCAGGCGTGCCTCGTACGCGAACACCGCCGCCTGGGTGCGGTCCCTGAGCCCCAGCTTCACCAGGACCCGGCTGACATGCGTCTTGATCGTGGACTCGGCCACCACCAGCCGTCCGGCCATCTCCGCGTTGGAGAGGCCCTGCGCGATGAGGATCAGGACCTCCGTCTCCCGGTCGGTGAGGTCGCCGTAGGCACCGTGGGCCGTGGCCATCAGGCGCGGGGTGCCGGAGAGCCGGGAGAACTCCGTGATGAGGCGCTTGGTGACCGAAGGGGCCAGCAGGGCCTCGCCCGCCGCCACCACCCGCACCCCGTCCGCCAGTTGGCGGGCCGAGGCGTCTTTGAGGAGGAAGCCGGAGGCTCCCGCGCGCAGCGCCTGGTAGACGTACTCGTCCAGATCGAAGGTGGTCAGGACCAGCACCTTCGCCGTGCCGTCGGCGGCCACGATCTCCCGGGTCGCCTCGATGCCGTTCAGCTCGGGCATCCGGATGTCCATCAGCACCACGTCGGGCGTCAGTTCACGGACCCGGTCCACCGCCTCACGGCCGTTCACCGCCTCGCCGACGACCTCGATGTCCGGCATCGCGTTCAGCAGGACCGAGAAGCCCTCGCGCACCATCATCTGGTCGTCCGCGATCAGTACCCGGATCGTCATGCGTCACCTTCGGGGAGGGCGGCGACGGGAAGGAAGACCGTCACCTCGTAGCCGCCTTCGTCCGTGGGGACCGCCGTCATCTCGCCGTCCAGCATCGAGACGCGTTCCCGCATGCCCGTGATGCCGTGGCCGGCGCCCGGGGACGGCTTGTGGAGGGCGGACCGCGGCGGCGGGCCGTTGACTATGCGCAGGCCCAGACCGCCGAGGACATAGGCGACCTCCACCCGGGCGACCGCTCCCGGCGCGTGCCGCAGCGTGTTGCTCAGCGCCTCCTGCACGATCCGGTACGCGGACAGCTCCACGCCCTGCGGGAGTTCGCGCACCGCGCCGGTCACCACCTCGTCCACGCTCAGGCCCGCCTCCCGCACGTTGGCGAGCAGCCCCTCCAGGTCGGCGAGGGTCGGCTGCGGGGCGTCCGGCGCCTCGTAGTCCTCGGCGCGGACCACGCCCAGCACCCGGCGCAGCTCGGTGAGCGCCGCCACCGCGTTCTCCCGGATCGTGCGGAACGCCTTCTCCAGCTCCGGCGGCGGGTTCTCGACCCGGTAGGGCGCGGCCTCGGCCTGGATGGCGACGACGGACATGTGGTGGGCGACCACGTCGTGCAGTTCCCGGGCGATCGTCGTGCGCTCCTCCAGCAGGGTGCGCCGGGAACGCTCGTGCGCGGTCACCGTCCGCTGGGCCGTCACCTCCTGCCGGGCATCGCTGCGTATGTGCCAGATGGTCACGCCGAGCAGGGACAGCGCGGACAGGAACAGCAGCTCCACCGTGTTTGAGCCGAAGTAGTGGCCGCCCCGGAAGAAGCCGGTCTCGGCCGTCACGCCGTAGACGCCGGTCAGCACCCACATCCAGGCCGCCGTGCGCGGTCTGGTGCGGATGGCCACGATGGTGAGCACCAGCAGATGGCAGAGGAAGCTGCCCGGCAGCCAGGGCCACTCGCTGTCCCATTCGGAGCCCAGCGCGGCCGCGGCCGGGGTCGCCGCCATCGACAGCCAGAACGCGCCGACCGGCCGCACCATGGTGAGCAGGACCGGGGCGAGGGCGAGCAGTCCGAGCACCAGGTTGACCGTCGAGCCGCGGAAGTCGTCGTCGGAGGCGGTCAGCATCGCGACCAGGCCGCCCGCGGCGATCAGGATGTGCGGCGCCCAGAGCGCGTACTCACGCGGACGGCCCGACAGCCTGCGGCTGAGCCGGTTGCCGGCACCCGCCCGAGGCAGCGGACGGTAGGCGAAGGCGTCGTTGATCAGGTCCTGCCGCAGCCCGCGCAGGGCGTCCATCGCGGCCCGGAACTCCGGGCTGCGCGGCTTGTACGGCTCGAACGCGCCGTCCGGTGGCTCCGGCGGCGTGGCGTGCGTGTGGGTCGTCTCGGTCACGTACACGACGGTAGGCGGCGGCCGGGGTCACCGTCGTCACCAGTGAGAAGGGTCCTCCGGGATCCCCCTCAGGTACTACGGGAGGCAGTCAGCGGCCCGAGGGACGCACCAGCCCCGACTCGTACGCGAACACCGCCGCCTGCGTACGGTCCCTGAGTCCCAGCTTCACCAGGATGCGGCCCACATGCGTCTTCACGGTCTGCTCCGCGACGACCAGGCGCTCGGCGATCTCCGCGTTCGACAGCCCCTGCGCGATCAGCGCCAGGACCTCCGTCTCACGTTCGGTCAGCTCCCCGATGCGCGCCTTCAGCGGGGCCCGCACCCCGCCCCCGTCCAGCCGGGAGAACTCGTCGATCAGCCGCCGGGTGATGACGGGCGCGAGCAGCGCGTCGCCGGCCGCCACCACCTGGACCGCCTCGGCGAGTTTGGCCGCGGACGCGTCCTTGAGCAGGAAGCCGGAGGCCCCCGCCCGCAGCGCCTCGTACACGTACTCGTCGAGGTCGAAGGTGGTGAGCACCAGCACCTTGATGTGCGGGCGTTCCCCGATGATGCGGCGGGTGGCCTCGATACCACCGAGTTCGGGCATGCGGATGTCCATCAGGACGACGTCCGGCGTGAGTTCGGCGACCTTCGCCACCGCGTCCAGCCCGTCCACCGCCTGACCGACCACCTCGATCCCGGGCTGGGCGTTCAGCAGCACCGTGAAGCCTTGCCGGACCATCTGCTGGTCGTCGGCGACGACCACCCGGATGGTGCTGCCACTGCTGTTCGTCATGCGCGGTCGTCCTTCGCGTCGAGGGCACGGGGCGTGCCGTTGCTGCCGCGGCCGTGGGTGCGGGCGGCCATCATTCCGGGGGCGGTGGCCGGGAGCTCCGCGAAGACCCGGTAGCCGCCGTCCGCCTCGGTGCCCGCCCGCAGCGACCCGCCGAGCATCGCGGCCCGCTCCCGCATGCCGAGCAGGCCGTGCCCGGCGCCCGGCGACGGCGGAGCCGCCCGGAGTGGCCGGGAGTTCCTGACGGACAGCAGCAGCCCGTAGGGGATGTACTCGATCTCGACGTGGGCGGTGGCTCCCGGCGCGTGCCGCAGTACGTTGCTCAGCGCCTCCTGCACGATCCGGTACGCCGACAGCTCCACACCCGACTGCATCGGGCGGCGCTCGCCGTTGATCCGGGTGGTGACGGTCAGACCGGCCGCCCGGGTGTTCTCCACCAGCGCGTCCAGCCGGTCCAGGGTCGGCTGCGGGCTGTGCGGTCCGGCGTCGTCGGAGGCGTCCTCGTCGGCGCTCTCCGAGCGGAGCACGCCCAGGACCCTGCGCAGTTCGGCGAGCGCCTCCAGCGCGTTGTGCCGGATGCCGTCGAGATTCTCCCGGAGCTCGTCCGAAGGGTTCTCCACCAGATGCGGGGCCACCTGGGCCTGGATGGAGATGACCGACATGTGGTGGGCGACCACGTCGTGCAGCTCGCGGGCGATCCGGCTGCGCTCCTCCAGGAGGGTGCGCCGGGCCCGTTCCTCGGCGGTGAGCGTGGTCTGGCGGTTGAGTTCGGCACGGGCCACGCGGCGGCCGCGCAGCGCCGTACCGAGCGCCACCACGATCGCGGACAGGACGACGGTGACCACCGAGGTGGACTGGTGCGGCGGCGCGCCCCAGACGCCGTCGAGCAGCCAGGTGACCAGTGCGGTCAGGGCCAGGGCCTCGACGGCCACACGGGCGCGGACCCGCAGCGTGAGCAGCAGCAGCACCAGCAGCTGCGCGATCATCCCGGCAACCGTCCAGGGCCAGGTGAACATGACCGCCGGTGTCGCGCCCAGCCGGCCGTGCAGCGCGACGGCGGCCACCAGCATGGCCGACGTCGACAGCCACCAGGCCGGGACGGGCCGCCACATCGCGAGGAGCACGGCACCGCCGGGGGCGAACCCAAGCAGGGAGGCGGGGCCGGCCCCCAGATGCCCGTTGTGCTGGAGCTGGGCCACGCCGCCGATCGTGATGCCGACCGCCGCCAGCCACAGCACGCCGTGCGGCAGCCAGCGCAGCCACACGGAGGCGGGCAGCGGGTCCGGCCGGACCGTGCACAGATCCTCGCGGAGTATCCGCAGCCAGCGCGGCACACGGCGGATCAGCTCCGCCCGCCCGGTCCCCGTCTCCGTCACACCGGCCAGCCTAGACACGGCGTGCTCCTCTCGGAGTCGCCCGACCGGACGAACGACGGGTCCGCGCCACCCGCGTGACCCGAGGTGGCGGGCCGGGGCGTTCACAGGTGTGGAACGCCGCCCGGCAGACGGCCAGCGCGAGGGCGAACACCGGGAGCCACAGCAGGCGTTCGGCGACCCACGCGATGTGGTCGGGGGGCGTGTGCAGACCGGGGAGCCGACCCAGCAGCAGGCCGGTGGCCGTGGTCGCCATCAGGGCGGTCTGGTGCCAGAGGAAGATCGTCATCGCGGACAGGTTCACGAAGGCCACCGCCGCCCAGGCGAGGGGGCGGCGCATCGCACGGCGCAGCCGCTCACGCAGGAGCAGGGCCAGACCGCACTGCGCCAGGCCGAAGGTGACGGCCGCGAGGGTGGGCGGGTCGAGGTTGGAGACGGCGGCGCCGGGGACGCCGACCATCGACGCCGGGTAGCCCGCGCAGCCGACGAGCCCGGCCGTCGCCACCGCACCGCCGAGGAGCAGCACCCAGCCGGCCCGCGGGCGGTCCAGTTCGCCGCGGGCCCAGGCCGCGCCCAGGGTGTACGGCACCAGCCAGCCGGCCGCCAGGTTCACCCAGCCGACGGCGGCCGGGGCGCCGAAGCCGAAACGGAGCAGGTCCACATGGAGGACGACGGCCAGCGGCCACACCGGGTTGAGCCGGGCGACGAGCGGCGTCGCCGCCGTCAGCGCCGCGAACACCACGAGGAACCAGAGCGGGGACAGGGCGAGCTTGGCGAGGGTGTGGACGGTGGCGACGTCGGTGCCGGACAGCAGGAGGGCTGTGGCCACGACCGTCCAGAGGACGAGCAGGGCGGCGACCGGCCTGCCCAGGCGGGCCAGGCGGGAGCGCAGCCAGCGGTGGTACGGGACTCCGCCGGCCTTTGCGGTGGCATGACCGCGGGCCGCCACGTGGCCGCCGACCATGAAGAACACGGCGAGCGTCTGGAACACCCAGGAGACCGGGGCCAGCTGGGGCAGGTGCTGGAGGGGACTGCTGGTGTGCAGGCTGCCGCCGTCCGCCACCAGCGCGGTGACCAGCCAGTGGCCGAGGACCACACCGAGGACGGCGAACGCGCGCAGCGCGTCCACGGCGCGGTCCCGGCCGGGCGGGGTGGCCGCGTCCACCCGGTGCGCGAACCGGCGTACGGCGGTGGAGGGGGCGGGGACACGGGGTTTTTGGAGTACGGGTGCCGGCGGCTTACCCACGGGTGACCTCCGTTGTCTCGCCGAGGACGATCCGGGCGAGGTTGGCCAGGGAGGCCGAGCCCGGGGTGAAGTAGTCGCTGTGGCCGCCGGGTCCCGCCGCGAAGACGCGGGCGCCGAAGGCCGGGGACACGGGGTCGGTGCCGAAGCCGACGCTCGTGCCGAAGAGGTCGGCGCGCAGGTGCGGCACGTCGGCTATCCAGTCGGCGGCTCCTCGGGCCGCCCAGATCCGGGCGGACGTGTGCAGGGCCGCGGCCGAGTCGGCGCCGGTGCCGGGGCTGCCGACCAGGGCGATGTCGGTGACGCCGAGACCGGTGAGGGTGGGGGCGGCGCGGGCGCAGACGACCGTGCCGTAGGAATGGCAGAGCAGGGAGACGGCCGCGGGCCTCGGGCGGGCGGTGAGGGCGCGGAGTTCGCGCAGGAACCCGCGCAGGACGGGGGCCGCCTGGCCGGCGCGGCCCGGGGTGAGGACCGTGGCGCTGATCGTGGCGGGGGTTTGGTAGCCGAGCCAGGCGATGACGGCGGTCCGGGTGTGCGGCTGCTCGTGAGTGAGACGCCGGTACAGGGAGTCGGCCGCCGTGTGGAAACGGGCGTAGGTGTCGAGGGTGGTGTCCGAGCCGGGGACGAGGACGGCGACGCGGGTGGCGTGCGCCAGGTCGCCGAGGACCTCGGTGGCCTGGCCGCCGCCGCGGGCGTCGAAGTGCAGCAGCCGGCGGCCGGGGCTCGCGAGGGCGCGGTCGGCGGCGGCGCGGGAGGTGTCGCCGTGGGCGGCGGCCATGCGGGCGGCGTCGAGGGCGTCGGCACGGTTGGCCGCGTAGGCGGTGGCGAGGCCGGCCGGGGTGAGGGGGGTGGGGAGCGTGGCCGGGGGCGGGGCGGGGATGTGGGACTGGGTCGCCGCGGAGAGGGGGAGCACCACGGCGGCAGCGAGGAGCGCGGCGAGAAGGGTACGGCGGGTGCGGGAGGGGGTGGCAGCGGACGTTGCCGAAGCCGCGAGGGAGGTGTCACCGGGGCGGGGGGTCCCGCTCACCCGCGCAAGCAGGGTGCCGCCGGAGCGCGGAGTCTCGCTCACCCACGCCGGTACAGCGAGCTCGGTGCCGCCCAGGCGCGGAGTCTCGCTCACCCGCGTCGGCGGGGTGCCGCCGCGCCCACCCGTGCCGCCCCAGCGGCACGACTGCCCGCAGCTAAGGAGGCACAAGAAGCCGAAGAAGCCGACCGTCCGTCCCCGCGGCACGCAGCTGAGGAGGAAACCGAGAGAGCCCCGCGCCTGCCCCTGCGGGGCGCAGTTGCGGAGGAAGCTGACCGGCCGTGGCCGCGGTTCGTGGCTGTGGGGGATGTGGGAACTGTGCCCTCGGTCTCCCGTTGGTGTGCCCGTTGGGTTGGGCATTGTGTGGTCCCCGTTCAGTTCGGCTCGGTGCCGGGCTGGTCTGAACGGGAAGTTACGGAGCGGGGGTTGTCGTTCGCGTCCCGCCTGGGAGCTCAGTCTCGGGGTAGCTCTCAGGTACTACGGGTATCTCCGGGGAGGCCCCGGAGGGGGTCACGGCCTGGGCTCAGTAGGCCAGTTGGGCGATCTCCTCCGCCACCACCGCGCACGCGTCCGCCGCCGGGTCGATCAGCGGGAAGTGGCCGACCTCCTCCAGCAGCGTCAGGCCCACCACCTCGCCCGCCTTGGCCGCCGCGTCCGCGTAGGACTCGGCGACCGCCTGCGGTACGACCACGTCCGTGCGGCCCTGGACCAGGGTCGTCGCGATGCCGGTGGGCAGCAGCAGCGCCGGGTCGGCATAGCGCTGCCGGTCGGTGAAGTGGTCGTTCCCGCCGAGCAGTTGGAGCGCGGCATGGCCGCAGACCTCCAGCTTCTCGGCCATCGCGAAGTCCGCGATCGGCGCGAGCGCCACCACCCCCCGCAGCAGCGCGGGCGCCGGGGTGCGCCACACGGCGTCGGCGGGCAGGACGTGCCGCGCCGCCGCCCACAGGGCCAGGTGGCCGCCCGCCGAGTGACCGGTGAGGACCGTCCGGCGCAGGTCCGCCTGGGGCAGTGCCTCGCTGGCCAGCGCCGGCAGCGCGTCCAGCGCCGCGGCCACGTCGTCGAAGGTGTCCGGCCAGCGGCCGGCGACCGGCGCCGTACCGCCCTGCGCGGGCAGCGTCGCACCGCGCCGGTACTCGACGTTGGCCACCGCGAAGCCCCGCCGGGCCAGGTAGTCGGCGAAGGGGGTGATGTGGCCGCGGTCGTACGGCGCCCGCCACGCGCCCCCGTGCAGCACCACGACCAGCGGGGCCGACGGCTCACCGGCCCGCGGGGCGTAGAAGTCGATCACCTGGTCGGGATGGTCGCCGTAGGCCGCCGTGGCGTCGGGCGCGACCTGCGGGTGCGAGAAGGCCGACTCCTCCTCGGCGGCGGCCCGTGCGGCTGCGGCGTCGTCCGGCATGCTCCAACCTCTCAACGACGATGGGGACACCTTCCGGGCTTTCGGCGCTGCGGGAGATGTCGGCGGACCAGGTGGGGAGATCGGCCGTTGGCCGGGACGGTATCAGGCCGGTGACGTGCGGGGACACGTGGATGTCACGCACGGTGAGGATTGAACGGTTCTGTACCGTCCCGGCAGTTTCCGCCGGGGTCGTCGTATCCCTATGTCGACCCCTCAGGGCAGCCGCACGACCTCCCCCAGCACCCGTGCCGCCCGCTCCACGTCCGCGAAACCGACGTACAGCGGGGTGAAGCCGAAGCGGAGGACGTCGGGGTGCCGGAAGTCCCCGACCACGCCCCGCTCGATCAGCCGGCGCATCACGTCCCCGGCGTCGGGGCAGCGCAGCGCGATCTGGCTGCCGCGCTCCTCGTGCGCCACCGGGGTCACGCAGTCGACGCGGCCGGCCGGCAGGTACGCCTCGACGCACTCCAGGAAGAAGTCCGTCAGGGCGAGGGACTTGGCGCGCACGGCGTCGACCGTGACGCCGTCCCAGACGTCCAGCGCGGCCTCCAGGGCCAGCATGGAGAGGATGTCCGGGGTGCCGACACGGCCCCGTACCGCGCCCGCGGCCGGTTCGTACTCCGGTCGCATCCCGAAGGGCTCGGTGTGCGAGTTCCAGCCGGGCAGCGGGGAGTCGAAGCGGTCCTGCAACCCCTGCCGCACGTACAGGTACGCCGGTGAACCGGGGCCGCCGTTCAGGTACTTGTAGGTGCAGCCGACCGCCAGGTCCACCCCGTGCTCGTCGAGGCCGACGGGCAGCGCGCCCGCGCTGTGGCACAGGTCCCAGACGGACACCGCGCCGGCCGCGCGGACCGCGGCGGTGAGGGCGGGCAGGTCGTGCAGCCGGCCCGTGCGGTAGTCGACGTGGTTCAGCAGCACGGCGGCGGTACGGTCGCCCAGCGCCGCGGGCACCTCCGCCGGTGTCACCGGCCGCAGCACGCACCCCGTCAGCCGGGCCGCCGAGCCGGCGATGTAACCGTCGGTGGGGAAGGTGGTCGCGTCGACGAGGATCTCGTCGCGGCCCTCCCCCGCGAGCCGTACCGCGCCGACGAGCGCCTTGAACACGTTGACACTCGTGGAGTCGCCGACCACGATCTGCCCGGCCGCGGCACCGACCAGCGGGGCGATCCGGTCGCCGATCCGCTCCGGCGCCGTCCACCAGCCGCTCTCGTCCCAGGACCGGATGCGCAGTTCGCCCCACTGCCGTCGTACGACGTCCTCGACCCGGCCGGGGACGTGTGCGGGCAGCGCGCCCAGTGAGTTGCCGTCGAGGTAGACGACCTCGTCGAGGACGAAGCGTTCCCGGACGCCGGCCAGTTCGTCCGCCGCGTCCGCCTTCTCCGCCCGCAGCACCTGCTCAGACATGGGACCTCGCCGTCCACAGCTCGGGGAACACGTTCTTGCGGGCGCGCTTCTCCAGCCAGGCGACGCCGGCCGAGCCGCCGGTGCCGGGCTTGGCGCCCATGGCACGGCGGGTGGCGACCAGGTGGTCGTTGCGCCAGCGCCAGACGAGTTCGGCGACGTCCGTCAGCGCCTCGCCGAGGCGCGCGAGGTCGGCGTCCTCGGCACCGGAGTAGACGGCCGTCCAGGCCGCCTCCACGGCGTCGTCGGGTTCGTAGCGCCGGGACACGTCACGCCGCAGCACCGCGTCCGGTACGGCGTGGCCGCGGCGCGCGAGCAGCCGTACCACCTCGTCGTACAGGCTCGGCTCGTGCAGGGCCTTCTCCAGTTCCGCGTGGACGCGGGGTGCGCCGCGGTGCGGGACGAGCATGGACGCGGACTTCTCGCCGAGCAGGAACTCCATCCGCCGGTACATCGCCGACTGGAAGCCGGAGCCCTCGCCGAGGGCGGAGCGGTAGGAGTTGAACTGGGCGGGGGTGAGCTGGCCGAGCGGCTTCCAGGAGGCGTTCAGCGCCTCCAGTTCCCGGGTGGAACGCTTCAGCGCGGCGATCGCGGTGGGGATGTCGTCGCCGCGCAGGGCCGCCGCGGCCGTCTCCCACTCGTGCACGATGACGGTGAACCACAGCTCCATCACCTGGGTCGTGACCAGGAAGACCATCTCTCCGGGATCGTCGGAGAGGGTGTGCTGGAGATGGGTGAGGACATCGGCCTTGACGTAGTCCTCGTACGGCGTGGTGCCGGCGAAGTCGAGATGCGGGGTCTCGGGCTCGTTCGTTTCGAGAGCCTCTTGGGACATCGCTGTCTCCTGTTAGTACTCCGGGTAGCGGTCCGCCCCTGCCGATGCCGACACGGGGGCCCCGGTCCCCACCCGCATCTTCCGCAACGTACCCCGCACACGGCAAGGCCCGCCCGCCGGGAACGCCCGTCCGGCGGCGACGGGACGCCGGGGAGGTTCCCGGCGGTGGCAGACTTGCGCCATGACGACGCACACGAACCTGCTCGGCGGCCCGGAGCCGACGTATCTGCCGGAGAACGAAGAGGCGTACCGCCTGCTGGGCGAGGAGTCGCTGGCTCCCGTCGAGGTGGCGGCGAAGTTCCCGACCTTCTCGCTGGCCTGGGCGCTGCTCGCCGACGAGGCGTTCGAGCGCGGCGCGGTCGTCGAGTCGTACGCCTACGCGCGCACCGGCTACCACCGCGGACTTGACGCCCTGCGCCGCGCCGGCTGGAAGGGGCACGGCCCCGTGCCCTGGGAACACCGGGCCAACCGGGGTTTCCTGCGCTGCCTGGCCGGGCTCGCCCGCGCCGCCGGCGAGATCGGCGAGAAGGACGAGAACGAGCGCTGCTGGCAGTTCCTGAAGGACAGCAGTGCGGAGGCGTACGCCGAGCTGCACGGATAGCAGGGGGCGGCTCAGCCTCCGGTGGCAGGGAGCGGCTCAGCTTCCGGGGCACCCGGCAGCCGTCCAGGCGGCGTACTCCTGGCGGACGTACAGCCGGCGTCTGCGGGCGAGCGTGATCGTGTCGGGACGGTACGGGCCGGCCACCAGGCCGGGATGGCGGCGGTCGAACCGGACGAGCCGCTCGGCGGTCTCCGCGGCGGCCGCGGCCGGGCAGGAGCCGCCGCCCAGGGCCATCCGGTCCATGAGGGCGGCCCTGCGCAGCAGCCAGGCCCGCTCGGCGGCCGTCGGGTCGGCCGGCGGCCCGGTGACCGGCCCGGCCCCGCGGCCGTCGCGTTCGGCCCCGAGCGCGAGCAGCCGGTGCATCTCGCGGCGCAGCCCGGGCGCGTCCGCGTAGGCGCGAGGGCCGGTCATGCCGAACACCTCAGGCAGGCGCGGACCTCGCGGCCGCCGCGGGTCTGGTGGACCTCGGTCGACTGGGCGAGGTACTGGACGATGCCGGTGCCGCGGCCGTGTTCGTCGGGGGCCGCGTCGCGGCGACGGCGCTCCACCGTCGTGCCGGAGTCGGTGACCACGATGTGCAGAGTGCCGTGGTCGAGGGCGAGCGACAGGGTCATGTGCTCGCGGCCGTACTGGGCGGCGTTGGCGGTGAGTTCGTCGACGATGAGAACGGCGGAGTCCCGCTCGCTCGCGGGCACGCTCCAGGTCTCCAGCAGATCGGCCGCGAAGTGACGGGCGGCGGAGACGTGCGCCTCCTGCGCGGGCAGGACGAGCAGCGCCTGATGGCGGCTGGACCGGCCGGACAGTGGACCGGGGCCGGGCGAATCGGTCACGAACATGGTCTTCTGGCTCTTCCGTGGAGGTGCGGAGACCGGAACGGGGGGAGACCGTCGACAGTGCCGGGGGTCGGTGTGCCGGTCCTGCATGTATGCGCTCATCCAGTTCCACGGACGGCACGTGCCCGACGGTTCGAACCGTTCGCACCTTTTGTCGGAATTCTCGGCGTCACGTCACGGCCGGCGCCAAGTCGCCCGCACAGCAGGCTGGTTGGCGGCACCTCACGCCCGGACGGTGACCAGCTTCCGGCCGTCGCCCGCGAGGATCTCGAAGTGCTGGATGTCCCCCGGAGACATGGCGACCGCCCCTTGGACCATGGTGCCGGGCGGGTATTCGCCCGCCCGCCAGGTGGCGCCGTCCACCCTGGCGCCGCCGGGCCCGACCGCCTGGAGCCGGCAGGTGATTCCGGCCGGCGCCCCCTTGGCGTGAACCTGGAGCACACTCCCCCAGGAGGAGGGGTAGACCCGCACCGAGGCGGTGACACCGGTGGCGGGATCGCTTCCGGAGAACGTGCGCCAGGCGGTCGGCGCGGTCGCCCCGGGCGGCGTCGCCTGACTGGTCACGGTCCCGACCGTCGCCAGCCAGGTGCCGCCGGCCGCTGCCGCGACGAACGTCAGCGAGGCGGCGGCACCGGCCAGTTGCAGCCGCCGGGTCCTGCGCCGCCGGGCCGCGGCCCGCTGCAGCAGGCTCTCCAGCACACCCACCCGTGGCGGTGCCGCCGCCACCGGCGGCACGGGCGAGGAGGCCAGCGCACTCTCGGCCGCATGGGCCACCAGCCGGTCGGCCAGGTCCCCGTCGGGCGCCGGAACCGTCCGGCCCGCCGCTTCCGCCTCGGTCACCGTCGCCAGCAGCGCGGGCAGGCCCGCCAGCCGGACGTGCTCGGACCGGCACTCCTGGCATTCGGCCAGGTGGACGCGCATCTGTTCCATCTCCGCCGGGGGCAGTGCGCCCAGGACGTATCCACCCAGCGCCAGCCGGAGGGCATCGTGCTCCGCGCTCACGGTCGCCACCTCCCGCCCATCACGGTCATGGCTCGATCCGTCATGGCTCGATCCCCCGCTCCTGGAGCGCCAGCCGCAGGGCGTGCAGGGCGTAGTACGTCCGCGACTTCACGGTGCCGAGCGGGATGCCCAGCACCTGTGCGGCCTCCGCCATGGTCCGCCCCCGGTAGTAGGTCTCCACCAGCACCGCGCGGTGGTCGGGGGACAGCGCCCGGAGGGCGTCGGCGACCGCCCAGCTCTGCAGTGCCTGCTCGATCTCGTCCTCGCCCGGGGCCTGCTCGGCGGCCCGCTCCAGCGCCTCGCCGCCGGCCTCGGCCGGCCTGGCCCGCCGGGCCCGGTGGGCGTCGATGACCACATGCCGGGCGACCGTGCACAGCCACGCCCGGGCCGGGCCGCGTGCGGGCTCGAACGCCGCGGGGTGCTGCCACGCCCGCAGCAGCGTCTCCTGCACCACGTCCTCCGCCCATTGCCGATCTCCCGAGGTCAGTCGCAGCGCGTAGTGGAACAGGGGCCCCGCGTGCTCCGCGTAGAGAGTGCGCAGCAGCTCCTCGTCCGCCGTCGAAAGCGTTCCTCTACCGGAGACACGGCGCGCGGGGCGATCCGGATCAACCCTTTGCTCACGTTTTCGGAAACTCCGGGGCATAAGTCGATGATCGCGCACATGCAGTTCTTTGTCCTGTAACGCAGGGCGCGGTACGGGTAGCGCTTCGCATGCCGCCGAAGAAATCCGAGAAAAGCGCATATGTGCCGAACCGTACGGCCGTCGCCGTCCGTGGAGCCGGACAAGACCCCCCGCACGGCAAAGGACGGATCAGACGTGACCGAGACACACCGCCCCGCGAACCCCCGCACGACCGGCCGACGCTCACGCACCGCGGTCGGGTCGGCCCTCGCCGCCCTCGCCGCCGTCGGCACGCTGGGACTCCTCACCTCGTGCGGCCCGTCGCCGCACTCCTCGGCCGCCGCGGCCGGTGCCGTCGCATCCGGCCGTCCCGGCGCGTCCCCAATGCCCAGCATGAGCATGCCGATGCCGGCGAACCACGCGGGCACGGACACCGCGGTGACCGGGCACACCGTCGCGATCAGGAACTTCGCTTTCGCGCCGGCCACGCTGAAGGTGCCGGTGGGTACGACGGTGACCTGGACCAACCAGGACACCGACGCCCACACCGTCACCAGCGACGGATCGGGCGGCCCGCTGCACTCCGCCGCCCTGGCCACCGGCGCCACCTACAGCCACACGTTCACCAAGCCCGGCACCTACGCCTATCTCTGCACCATCCATCCGTTCATGACCGCCACCGTGGAGGTGACCCGATGACCGCCTACGACGCTCACGACGAACCCGATGAGCCCGTCACGGAACACGGCATGACGCGTCGCCAACTGGCGCGGCACGCAGGGTGGTTCGGCGGCGCGGTGGTGCTGACCATGGCCGGCGGCGAGGTGATCAGCCAGATCGCCGGCTCCCGGGGCCCCACCGCCGAGGCCGCCACTGGTGCCGCCGCGGGCAGCGCCACGCTGCGGTTCGTGCAGGTCTCCGACAGCCATATCGGGTTCCAGGGCCCGGCGAACACGGACGTGGCCGGCTCCTTCACCGAAGCGGTGAACCAGGTCAACTCACTCGGCTTCAGGCCCGACTTCGTCATGCACAGCGGCGACCTGACCCACCTGTCCACGGCCGGGCAGTTCGACCAGGTCAAGCAGATGATGTCCGGGCTGAGGACCGACCGGGTGTTCACCGTGCCGGGCGAGCACGACTCCGTCGGCGACGCGGGCCGCGCCTACCGGCGCACCTTCGGCGCGGGCACGCTCGGCGACGGCTGGTACAGCTTCGACACCCACGGCGTCCACTTCATCGCCCTGGTCAACACCCTGAGCCTGGAGAAGCTCGGCCACCTCGGCAACGCCCAGATCGACTTCGTCCGCAAGGACCTCGCCGGCCTGCCCTCGGACACCCCCGTCGTGGTCTTCAGCCACATCCCGCTGTTCGCCATGTACCCGAAGTGGGGCTGGAGCACCGACGACGCCCTCAAGGTCATCGCCCTGCTGCGCCGCTTCTCCTCCGTCACCTGCCTCAACGGGCACGTCCACCAGCTGTTCACCAAGACCGAGGGCAACATCACCTTTCACTCCGCCACCACCACCGCCTACCCCCTGCCGAAACCGGGCCGCGCCCCCGCCCCCACCCCGCAGGTCGTCCCCGCCCGGCAGCTCAAGGACGCACTGGGCATCCGCAGCGTCGGCTACCGCCAGGGCGACCGCGAACTGGCCGTCAAGGATCAGAGGCTGGCATGAACAACCAAGGACTCCTCACCGCCGCCCTGCGGTGGGCGACCGCCGGCACCCTCGCCGCCGGCGGATTCGTCCACGCCCAGCTGTACGTCGACGGATACCGCTTCGTGCACGTCGTCGGCCCGCTGTTCCTCCTCCAGGCCAGTGTCTCCTTCGCCCTCGCCGCCCTGCTGGCGGCGGGGACGCCGCCCCTGTTGCTGCGAGCCGCGGCGGCCGGCGTCGCGCTCGGCGCCCTCGGCGGCTTCGCGGCCTCGCGCACGGTCGGCGTGTTCGGGTTCACCGAACGCGGTCTCCAGCCCGCCCCGCAGGCCGGCCTCAGCCTCCTCGCCGAGACCGGCACGCTGCTGTGCCTCGCGGCCTGGCAGCTGGCCATGGCCGCGGGCAGGCGGCAGGACGCACCTCCCGGGTATCTGGAACCACGCCCGGGAAGCGCCTGGCCGAGCCCGCGGCTGCGCGAACTGAGGGACACCGTGCGCGTCCTGCTCGGCCTGGACGACGACACCGCCGTCGTGATCCGCCAGCTCGGCCGTGACGCACGCGGCCGCCCGTCGCTGGAAACCGTCGTCGAGGTACTGCCCATGGACGGCGGCGAGGCGCACCGCTGGACACTTGACCGCCCCGCCGACCAGATCACCGAACACGACCTGCGGACCGCCCTGGCCCGCCGTCGGCAGTAGCCTCCCGTCCCTAACGGCCCCTCGCCTCGATCGGCGGCGACGTCACGTTCCCGTGGGTACGGCACTCCGGGCGTACGCAGCCCGGTGCCGGCCTGCGGACCAGGGCGAAGGCCAGGGCCGCGCCGACCACCAGGACACCGGCGCAGATCGGCATCGCCCGGTCGAAGGCCGCGTCGAAGGCGGTCGCCGACCGGTAGGCCTCCGGACCCATCCCGGCGAGCAGCGGCAGCCCCGCCACCGCGATCAGGCCCGCCGCCCGTGCCGCCGCGTTGTTGATGCCGCTGGCGATGCCGGCGCGGGCGGTGGACACGGAGGCGAGGACGGTCGCGGTGAGCGGGGCCACCAGGGTGACCATGCCGAGGCCCATGACGAGGACCGCGGGCAGTACGTCCGTCAGGTAGTCCGCGTGCTCGCCCACCCGCAGCATCAGCAGCATCGCCGCGGCGCACAGCAGCGGACCGACGGTGAGCGGGATCCGGGGGCCGATCCGGTCCGCGAGCGCGCCCGAGCGGGCCGACAGGAACAGCATCAGGACCGTCGACGGCAGCAGGGCCGTGCCGGCGGCCAGGGCCGAGTAGCCCGCCACCACCTGGAGTTGCAGCGCGGTCAGGAAGAAGAAGCCGCTGAAGGCCGCGTACACGCACAGGGTGACGATGTTGACCGCCGTGAACTGGCGGGAGGCGAAGATGTCCAGCGGCAGCATCGGGTCCCGGCGCCGCTTCTCGACCTGCACGAAGGCCACCGCGGTCACGACACCGGCGACGGCCACCACGACGCCGGTCACCCCGCCCTCGATCAGCGCGTACGTCACCAGGCCGAGGGCGAGCGCGCCCAGCACCGCGCCGAGGACGTCGAAACGGCCGTGCACGCGCTGGTCGGAGGACTCCGGGACATGGCGCAGGGCCACCGGGACGCAGACCAGGGCCAGCGGGACGTTGAGGAGGAAGACCCAGCGCCAGCCGGGGCCGTCCACCAGCCAGCCGCCCAGGAACGGGCCGACGGCCGCGCCGATACCGCCGAAGCCTGACCACAGGCCGACCGCCCGTGCCCGGTCGTCGGGGTGGAAGGAGGCCTGGATGAGGGCGAGCGAGCCAGGGGTGAGCAGGGCGCCACCGACGCCCTGGAGGGCGCGGGCGCCAATCAGCACGGCGTCGGTCGGGGCCAGACCGCACATCAGGGACGCGGCCGCGAACCAGATGACGCCCAGGACGAAGATCTTCCGGCGGCCGTACTGGTCGCCGAGCGAGCCGCCGAGCAGGATCAGTCCTGCCAGCGTCAGCATGTACGCGTTGACCGTCCACTGGAGCGCGGACAGGCTCGCGTCCAGGTCCTCGCCGATGCGGGGCAGAGCGACGTTGACGACCGTCGAGTCCAGCATCGCCATGCTGGAACCGAGGACTGTGGTGAGCAGGATCCACTTGCCCTGCGAAGAGGCGAGCCGGACGTCGGGCATGGTCCAGGTATACAGCGGACCCGGCGCCGTAGACAGGCGCCGGGTCCGCTGGATCACCGTTTACTTGATCTTGTTGCCCGCGGAGCGCAGGTTCTGGGTGGCCTCGACGACGCGCGCGGCCATGCCCGCCTCGGCCAGCTTGCCCCAGGTGCGCGGGTCGTAGGTCTTCTTGGAGCCGACCTCGCCGTCGACCTTCAGGACGCCGTCGTAGTTCTTGAACATGTGGTCGGCGACCGGCCGCGTGAAGGCGTACTGGGTGTCGGTGTCCAGGTTCATCTTCACGACGCCGTTCTCCAGCGCGGTGCGGATCTCCTGCTCGGTGGAGCCGGAACCGCCGTGGAAGACGAAGTCGAACGGCGACGGCTTGCCGAACTTCGCGGCCACGCCGTCGTTCAGCTCCTTGAGCAGGTCGGGGCGGAGCACCACGTTGCCCGGCTTGTACACGCCGTGCACGTTGCCGAAGGAGGCGGCCAGCAGGTAGCGGCCCTTCTCGCCCAGGCCCAGCGCCTCGGCGGTGCGGATCGCGTCGTCGACGGTCGTGTACAGGGAGTCGTTGATCTCGTGGGAGACGCCGTCCTCCTCGCCACCGGTCGGGGTGATCTCGACCTCGAGGATGATGTTGGCGCGGCGGGCCTGCTCCAGGAGCTCCTGCGCGATCGCCAGGTTGTCGGCGAGGGTCTCGGCGGAGCCGTCCCACATGTGCGACTGGAAGAGCGGGTTGCGGCCGTTCTTCACCCGCTCCTCGGAGATCGCGAGCAGCGGACGTACGTACCCGTCGAGCTTGTCCTTCGGGCAGTGGTCCGTGTGCAGGGCGACGTTGACCGGGTACTTCTCGGCGACGATGTGCGCGAACTCGGCGAGCGCGACCGAGCCGGAGACCATGTCCTTCTTGTACTGGCCGCCCAGGAACTCCGCGCCGCCGGTCGAGATCTGGACGATGCCGTCGCTCTCCGCCTCCGCGAAGCCGCGCAGCGCCGCGTGCAGGGTCTGGGTCGAGGTGACGTTGATGGCCGGGTAGGCGAACTTGCCTGCCTTCGCCCGGTCGAGCATCTCGTTGTAGACCTCGGGGGTTGCGATGGGCATCTGTCCGCTCCTTGAGTGTGCGGGTCGGCGTACTGCTTTTTTCTTACGGCCCTGACCTAGACCTTGGGGGCGACGTCATCGTCGTCCCCATCTTTCCAGACATGAACCGATGGTCCACGCGCCGGTCAAATCGGGGTCAATCCCAGCCGTCAACCTGGGTGTCAGTCCAGACCCAGTTCATCCTTCGAGAAGGCGAACAGGTACGGCACACCGGCGCCCGCGCGGATCTTCTCGTCCGCGCCGGTGGCCCGGTCCACGATGGTGGCCACGGCGACGACCTCGGCGCCGGCCTCGCGCACGGCCTCCACGGCGGTGAGCGGGGAACCGCCGGTGGTGGAGGTGTCCTCCACGACCAGGACCCGGCGGCCCTTGATCTCCGGTCCCTCGACCCGGCGCTGCATACCGTGCGCCTTCGCCGCCTTGCGTACGACGAAGGCGTCCAGCCGGCGGCCGCGGGCGGCGGCCGCGTGCAGCATGCTCGCGGCGACCGGGTCGGCGCCCATCGTGAGACCGCCGACGGCGTCGAACTCCAGTCCCTCGGTGAGGTCCAGCAGCACCTGGCCGACCAGCGGGGCGGCCTCGCCGTCGAGGGTGACGCGGCGGAGGTCGACGTAGTAGTCCGCCTCCAGGCCCGACGACAGGGTCACCTTGCCGTGCACCACGGCCTTGTTCTTGATCTGTTCCAGCAGCTCAGCACGCGCATCCGTCATGCCGAACAGCTTAGAGGCGCGTCCAGGTCCAGGTGGTCGTGGCTTCCAGCGGCTCCAGCGGGGTGACCAGCCGGGGCAGCGTGTTGAGCCCGTTCGGCGGTCCGGTCTGCGGTTCCACGCACACCGCCGCCTCCTGCTCGTCGTAGACCACGACCCACTGCTCGCGGGAGGCGACCTTCAGCTCCAGCTGTCCCGGCCAGGTGAGGGTGACGTCGACGCCGTCGGGCATGCCGAAGCAGTCGTCCCAGGGGCCGGGCCGGGGGTCGACGCGCTTGCCGGTGGGCAGGTGGTCGTCGCCGCGCTCCTCCTGCCAGGCGGGGTCGAAGGCGATCCGGGCGTCCTGGCCGCCGAGGCTCCGGTTGAACCAGGGGTGCCAGCCGATCTGCGCCGGGAAGGAGTCGTCGTACGTCTCGACGCCCATGGTCAGCGTCAGCGAGTCCGCGGTGAGCCGCACGTCGTGGGTGATGCGGGCGGGGTGCGGCCAGGGGGCGACGAGTTCGTACGTGATCACGGCCTGGTCCGCCGAGACGCGGGCGGTGCGCCAGGCGCCGTCGCGGGCGGTGCCGTGGATGGCGTGCGGCGGGGAGTTGAGGGGCATCTGGACGGTGGTGGCGCCGTCGAGGAAGCGGCCGTCCCGGATCCGGCCGCACCAGGGGACCATCGGGAAACAGCCGAAACGGTCGCCTTGGCGGAGGAGTTCCAGGGGGCCGACCTTGAGGCCGGCGATACGGCCGCCGTTGCCGGGGTGGAGGCGCACTTCCGCGTCGCCCGCGGTCAGCGTGATGTCTTCGTTACTCACGGGATGACAGTACTGGGGGAAGTGGGTTGCGTTTCGGGTGCGGGTGGGTGGGGGCTGATCGCGCCCACGCGGCGGAGCCGCATGTCGATACCGGGGCCCGCGCCCCTCACGAGGCGCCTCGACTCAGCGGCGTTTGCGCAGGGCCCTCGTCACCACGATCGCCGATGCCAGTGCCAGGGCCGCTGCCGGGGCTGCCCAGCGCAGTGCCGGGTTCGATGCGACCGTCTGGGGTGCGGGGACGGGTGCGTAGCGTCCTCTCGGCGGGGCGTGGTCGACCTCCTCCGCGCTGCGGCCGATCATCGTGCGGCGGGCGTGGGCCGCCTCCGCGAAGATCTCGGGGAGGGGTTCCTCGATCGGCACCTCCACCGGCTCCGCCGGTCCGGGGGCCAGGGACGGTGGGGGGACCTCCGTCTCGAAGACCGTCGGCGCCGGTTCGGCCGGGGCCTCGGGCCGCGCCTCCCCCAGCCCCTCCACGAAACGGCTCAGCAGCCTCGCCGCCGCCGACTCCACCGCCTCCGCAGGCAGCTCCGCCGCCCGTCCGCCCGCCGAGGCGGTACCGGTCACCGTGACCTCGCAGCCCTCGTCCGCGTCCGCGAGGCGCAGGACCAGCGCCAGCCGTACCGTGCCGGTGCCGCGGGCCTCGGTGGCGTCGGCGTCGACCGCGTAGGCCCCGTCGTCGCGGGCGCTGACCCTCAGGGCACCCCGGTAGGTGATCGAGTGGCTGCCGATCCGGACCTTGAGCCGGCCGGTGCCGGGGGCGGCGCCCGCGTCCTGCTGGAGGCCGGGGACCGCCCGGGCGACCCGCTCGGGGTCGGCCAGCGCGTCCCGGAGCCGCGCGCTCGGGGCCGGTACGTACACCTGGTGCTCCATGGCGTCTGAGCGTACCCAGGAGTCGGGCCGACACACCCTCCTCGACGCACCAGGAGCCGCGCCGCCTCACCACTCCGCGACGCACGGGCAGCCGTACCGCCTCAGTACCGCGGATCCACCAGGGTGGAGACCGGCAGGTCCGGCGGGGGCGGTGGCAGCGCGTCCCGGGTCAGTTCCCGCTGGGTCAGCGTGCGCAGGGGCGGTCCGTCGGCCGGCAGCCGCAGCCGTGGCGGCCGGCGCCCCGGCGTCGCCAGCAGGAAGCCCCAGTCGTGCGGGGCCCTGGACTCGCCCGCGGAGCGGTCGGGGCCCGGGGTGAAGCCGGCGTCCCGGCCCAGGACCCGGTAGGGGGCCGGTGCCAGGCCCGCCGCCCGCATGGTCGCCGCGACCGTCCAGAAGACGCCGGGACGGGCCCGCACGGGGCCGGCGTGCACGGCCAGCCGGCCGCCGCGGGCGAGGGCACCGCGGGCCAGGCCGTAGAACTCCTCGGAGTAGAGCTTGGTGCTGGCCGTGATGCCGGGGTCGGGCAGGTCGGCGATGACCACGTCGTACCCGGAGCGCGGTGCCTCGCGCAGCCAGCGGAAGGCGTCGGCGGTGACCACGTGGACGCGGGGGTCGTCGTAGGCGTGGCCGTTGAGCGCGGCGAGGGCCGGGTCGCGGCGGGCGAGCCGGATCAGTCCGGCGTCGAGTTCCACCACGTCGACCCGCCGGACGCCGGGTTCGCGGAGCACCTCGCGGGCGGCCATGCCGTCGCCACCGCCGAGGATCAGCACGCGCGCGTGCGGGCCGTTCATCGCGGGGTGGACGAGGGCTTCGTGGTACCGGCGTTCGTCCCGGCCGCCGACCCGCAGCCGGCCGTCGAGGAAGAGGTCGAGGGGCCGGCCGTGGGTGCCGCCGGCGAGGACGATCTCCTGGACGTCTGTCTGGAGGGCGACCCGGACGTCGGCACCGTAGACGGCGTGCCGCGCGGCCCGTTCGAAGTCGTCGACGAGGACGGCGGCGGAGGCGAGGACGCCGAGGACGGTCAGGTTGGTGACGACCAGCGTCCAGCGGGCCCGCCGGGACAGGTCGCGCCGGAACAGGCCGAGGACCAGGGCGCCGCCGGCCACCACGTTGACCGTGCCGGTGAGCAGGGTGCCGGTCAGCTGGCCGAGCACCGGCAGCAGCAGGAACGGGAAGGCGAGACCGCCGACCAGCGCGCCGACGTAGTCCGCCGCGAACAGGTCGGCCACCGCGCCGCCCGCGTCCTGGCGGCGGATCCGCTGGATGAGCTCCATCAGCAGCGGCACCTCGGCGCCGATGAGCAGGCCGATGGCGAGGGAGAAGGCGACCAGCAGGCAGCGCGGACCGGCCGCCCACAGGCCGCCCCAGCCGCCGGTCCAGGCGAAGACCGCGTACAGGGCCATCGCGCTGCATCCGCCGACCAGCGCCAACACGGCCTCCACCGCGGCGAATCCGGCCGCCGCGTGCCAGCGCAGCCGCTTCGCGCCGAGCGAGCCGACACCCATCGCGAAGACCATCACGGACAGCACCACGGAGGCCTGCGTGACCGAGTCACCGATCAGGTACGAGGCGAGGGCGACGAGTTCGAGTTCGTACACCAGCCCGCAGGCCGCGCAGACGAAGACGCACGCCAGAACCAGCAGGCGGCCCGTGCCCGGCCGCACGGGCAGCGGCGCGCGTGGCGTGCCCCAGGGCGGCGGTGCGCCGGGCGGGGCGGGTGCGTGCGGTTCGATCACTCTGCGACGTTACGTCACTCACTCGGTACGCTTCGTCACCCACACGTGTGGAACTCGCGGGCCTTGACGCCCAGTTGGTTTATGTCATCGACCGATGGACTGCGCTACCGGAGCCCGTACGCCGACCCTGGTCCTGGTCGCCACCAACTGGCCGTCCTGCGGGTAGGCGTGCCAGGTCCGCCAGTGCACCTGGCCCTCGTGGCGCTGGGCGAGCAGCGCGGTGAACGCGTGCGGGCTGCCGGGGAAGACCCCGGCGAGGCCGTGCGGGTGCTCGGAGACCAGGGCGAGCAGTTCCTGGGCGCGGCCCGCGAAGGAGCCGGGTGACAGCACCTCGACACGGGCCGCGAACTCGTACTCCCAGTCGCCGTTGCGCTTGGCGACCCCGAGCGGCAGGGGGGTGCTGGACCCCGGGATGCACGCCACCGTCTCCGAACAGCCGCCCCGCTCCTCCTCCAGGAGCACCTGGTGGGACGCGCCGAGCAGTCTCAGCTGCAGCTTCGCCCCGCTCAGTTCCAGGTCGAGGGTGGCCAGGGCGGGCAACGGCTCGCGCCCCAGGGCCCAGGCGAGGTCGGCCGCGCGCGTATCGGTGTAGGAGGTGTTGAGGGTCGTGAGCATGGATCGGCTCCGCTAGCACGCAAAAGAAGGGGAGTGTGGTCCGGCGCACCTCGGTCGACACCGGGAGAGCGGCCCGGCCGGCCCAGCCGGGGAGGGGTGTCGTCAGGACGTCCGAGGTGCTGCTTTGGTGATTTAGAGGGAATCATGAACTGTGGCGCTGCCACAGCGTTTTTACCCAACTTCGTGGGGTTTCCATCCCTCAGAGGGCTCCACAGCTCAACTGTTCAACCATGTCGTGCGCCGTAGGGCACCCGGCGCGCGCCGGGGCGTCCGCGGAGAGCTCCCCCGCCCTCCCGCCGGACGCCCCGTCCCCCGTTCCCCCCGCTCCCCCTCCCCCGGTCAGTTGCCCCCGCCGCAGCCGCCACCGCCGCCGCCGCACGAGGACCCTCCGCCGCAGGAGGAACCGCCTCCGCACGAGGAGTGACCGCCACCGCAGGAGTGCCCCCCGTGGTGGCCCCCGCCGTGCCCGCCGTGCCCACCGTGCGACGAGGACGACGACCCGCCGCCGTCCCCCGCCCACCAACTGCTCGAGCCGTCGTACGAGGAGGACCCGCCCCCGCCGGACGCCGACCCCTTGCCCGACCCGCCCCTGCGGGCCACCCCCCGGACGATCGCCAGACAGACGATCGCGGCCACCACCACGACGAACACGGCGCTCATGGCGTCACCTGCTTTCCTTCCCCCTGGGACGACCCCCCGTGGGCGCCCCGGCCGCCGCGGGAGCGCGGCGTGACCCTGGGATGCCCGGCCGTCTCACCAGCCAAAGCAGAGTTGAGGAAGTCCAGAGCTTGGGCGCAGGATGACCGGCATGACCTCCAGCGAACGCCCTTTCCTCAATCGCCGGCTCGCCGAGTTCGGGACCACGATCTTCGCCGAGATGTCCGCCCTGGCGCTGCGCACCGGCTCCATCAACCTGGGGCAGGGCTTCCCGGACACCGACGGCCCCGAGGAGATCAGGGAGGCCGCCGTGCGCGCGCTGCGCGAGGGGCGCGGCAACCAGTACCCGCCGGGTCCGGGCGTCCCCGAGCTGCGCACCGCGATCGCCGCGCACCAGGAGCGCCGGTACGGGCTGTCGTACGACCCGGACGCCGAGGTGCTGGTCACGGCGGGCGCCACGGAGGCCATCGCGGCGGCCCTGCTGGCCCTCGTGGAGCCCGGTGACGAGGTCGTCGCCCTGGAGCCCTACTACGACTCCTACGCGGCCTGCATCGCGATGGCCGGCGGCACCCGGGTGCCGGTCACGCTGCGTCCGGACGGCGGCGCGTTCCGCCTCGACCTCGACGAGCTGCGCGCCGCGGTCACCCCGCGCACCCGTCTGCTGCTGGTCAACACCCCGCACAACCCGACCGGCACGGTCCTCACCCGCGCCGAGCTGACCGCGATCGCCGAGCTGGCGGTGGAGCGGGACCTGCTGGTGGTGACGGACGAGGTGTACGAGCACCTGGTCTACGACGACGCCGAGCACGTGCCCCTCGCCACCCTGCCCGGGATGCGCGGGCGCACCGTCACCATCGGGTCGGCCGGGAAGACCTTCTCGTTCACCGGGTGGAAGGTCGGCTGGGTGACGGCGGCCCCGGCGCTGGTCGCGGCGGTGCGCTCGGCGAAGCAGTTCCTGACGTACGTCTCCTCGGGCCCCTTCCAGTACGCGGTCGCCGAGGCCCTCGCCCTTCCGGACGCGTACTTCGAGTCCTTCCGCGAGGACATGCGGGCCAAGCGCGACATCCTCGCGGCGGGTCTGAAGGAGGCGGGTTTCGAGGTCTACGACACCGCCGGCACGTACTTCATCACCACCGACATCCGCCCGCTCGGCGAGAGCGACGGCTTCGCGTTCTGCCGTTCGCTGCCGGAGCGGGCGGGGGTCGTCGCCATCCCCAACGCGGTCTTCTACGACCACCGGGAGGCGGGCGCGCCGTTCGTGCGGTTCGCGTTCTGCAAGCGCGCGGAGGTCCTGAAGGAGGCGGCGGAGCGGCTGCGGAAGCTGTCGTAGCCGGCGGCCGGTCCGGCTAGGCGGAGCCATCCGGCACGGCGTAGCCGGGTACGGACGGCCAGCGCACGGTCAGGACCACCGACTCCTCCTCGGCGACCCACGAGTGGCCGACCCCGCGGCCCCAGACGACGTAGTCGCCCTGCTCCGCCAGCAGGACGCTGCGGCCAGGGAGTTGGACGCGGAAGCGGCCGCTGACGAGGACGAGGAGGGCGGTGCGCTCCTCGCCCTCCACCCACCGCGCCCGCTCGTCGCCGCGCGGGTGGACACCCCATTTGATCTCCACGGCCTCGCTGTGCCGCGGATTGCCGGGGCCCTTGAAGTGCCCGAGCAGCCACCCCCGGTCCAGGGCCGCGTCCACACCCGCGTTACCCACGTACACGCCGTCACCCGGGCCATTGCCCACGCCGTCACCCGAGCCTTCGCCCACGCGGCCGTTCACGCCGTCACCCAAGCCGTCACCCAAGCCATCGTTCACGCTGTCGTTCACGCTGTCGTTCACGCGGCCGGACGGTAGCAGTCCCCCATCGGGCGCCTATTTCTCGCTCGCCTCGGCGTCCGACGGCACTGTGCCAGTGTGAGCCACGCCAGCACCGCCCTCGCCCCGCCCGTCGCCCAGCGGCCCGGCACCCGGCTGTCCCTCGTCACGGCCGGCGGGGTCGCCGTGGGGCTGTTCGCGGCGGTCCGGCTCACCGGCATGGCCGTGTTCGCGCTGCTCGCGTGGGCGGGCGGCGGGCATCCGCTGACGCTGCTCGGCCGGTCCTGGGACTCGGCGTGGTACCTGGGCATCGCGGCGCACGGCTACGGCCGCACCCTGCACTTCGGGCCCGGCATCGTCCACAGCGACCTGGCGTTCTTCCCGCTCTACCCGGCCCTGATCCGCACTCTGACGGCCGTGACGCCGCTCAGCGGGGCGGGCGCCGGGCTGCTCGTGGCCTGGACCGCGGCGGCCGTCGCCGCGGCCGGTGTCTACGCGGTGGGGGCCCGGCTGCACGGCCGTGCGGTGGGCACCGCGCTGGTGCTGCTGTGGGCCCTGCTCCCGCACTCCGTGGTGCTGTCCATGGCGTACACGGAACCGGTGCTGACCGCGTTCGCCGCCTGGTCGCTGTACGCGGTGCTGGCCGGGAACTGGCTGTGGGCGGGGTCCCTGGCGGCGCTGGCGGGCCTGTCCCGGCCGAACGGCTTCGCGGTCGCCGCGGCCGTGCTCGTCGCCGCCGCCTGCGAGCTGCGCCGCCACCGCGGCCGGGTTACCCACAGACTGTGGACGGGCGCGGCGCTCGCCCCGCTCGGCTGGACGGCGTACGTCCTGTGGGTCGGCGGCCGCACCGGCGACCTGCTGGGCGGCTACTTCGACGTGCAGCGCCTGTGGGGCTCGCGCTTCGACCTGGGCCGGGGCTCGCTGCGCTTCGTCCGTGAGCTGCTGCTGGGCGCCCACCGCCTCGTCTTCCCGGTGGCCCTGCTGATCGTGGCGGCCGCGGTGGTCCTGTACGCCCTGCTGGCCCTGGACCGGGCCCCGCTCCCGCTGCTCGTCTACAGCGCCGTGCTGCTGCTGATCACGCTCGGCGGCTCGGGCTTCTTCGAGTCGAAGCCGCGCTTCCTGCTCCCGGCCTTCCCGCTGCTGCTGCCGCCGGCCCGGGCGCTGGTGCGCACGGCGAGAGCCCGGCCCTGGCACGCGACGGTGATGGTCACGGCCCTGGCCGGGCTCTCGTTCGGCTACGGCACGTACCTCGTCGTGTACGCGCGCACACCGCTGTAGGTCTGCTGCTTGCCCGCTGCCTGCCCGGCTGCTTATTCGTCGCCGTCTTCGGGCTTGTCCGCCTCGTTGACGGCCTCCTCCAGGCCGAGCTGCTCGACGAGCCACTTGTCGAACTCGATCGCGGCGCGCACCCAGCTGACCGTGGACGAGACGAAGTGGTTGATGTCGACGCCGGTGCCGATCAGCATCTGCGCCTCACCGATGAGACGGACCGTGCCGTCGTCGTGGGTGTGGGTGTAGACCTTGGGCCACAGGGTCCGCCGGTTCCAGTCGTCGATGGACTCGAGCAGCTGCGGCTTCTCGTCGATCTTGTGCGGACGGTCGTAGAACGTGCGCACCGAGAAGACCGCCTGCTCGTCCTCACCGCGGAACATGAAGTACGTACGGAACTGCTCCCACGGCGCCGCGAGGTCACCCTCGTCGTCGACGACGTACTTGAGCTCCATCTGGTCGAGGAGCTGCTTCACGAGATCCTGATCCGGGACGACGGGGCCCGCCGGTCCTTGGGGCTGCGGCTCGGGCTGGCCCCCGAAGTTCGGAATCGAGGACGGGTCGATGGTCACCGTGTTTTTCCCTTCATACGGATCCTGCCATCCTCTCCCATCCGGGGAGGGGGGTGGCAACCCCCGCCCCGGCGGGTTCACCTCCCGTTGGCGGAATTCAGCTCAGAGCGTCTTTCCGGTCTCCGTACCGCTGCTCCCGGCGGCCTCGTCGGGGGTCGCCGGACCCACGATCAGCCCCTCTCCGAAGGCGTCGACACGGATCGTGTCGCCGTCCTTGACCTCGCCCGACAGGATCTCCTTGGCCAGCCGGTCGCCGATGGCGGTCTGGACCAGCCGGCGCAGCGGGCGGGCGCCGTACGCCGGGTCGTTGCCCTCCTCGGCGAGCCAGGCCAGCGCCTCCGGGGTGACGTCCAGGGCGAGCCGGCGGTCGGCGAGCCGCCTGGCGAGCCGGTCGATCTGGAGCCGGGCGATCCGGGCCAGCTCGTCCTTCTCCAGGGCCGAGAAGACCACCAGGTCGTCGAGGCGGTTCAGGAACTCCGGCTTGAAGGAACGCCGGACCGTCTCCAGGACCTGCTGCTTCTTCTCCTCGGCGCCGAGCGACGGGTCCACCAGGTACTGGCTGCCCAGGTTCGACGTCAGCACCAGGATGGTGTTGCGGAAGTCCACCGTGCGGCCCTGGCCGTCGGTGAGCCGGCCGTCGTCGAGGACCTGGAGGAGGATGTCGAAGACCTCGGGGTGGGCCTTCTCCACCTCGTCCAGGAGGACCACGGTGTACGGGCGGCGGCGGACCGCCTCCGTCAGCTGGCCGCCCTCCTCGTAGCCGACGTAGCCGGGCGGGGCGCCCACCAGCCGGGCCACGCTGTGCTTCTCGCCGTACTCGGACATGTCGATGCGGACCATCGCCCGCTCGTCGTCGAAGAGGAAGTCGGCGAGCGCCTTGGCGAGTTCGGTCTTGCCGACGCCGGTCGGGCCGAGGAAGAGGAAGGAGCCGGTGGGGCGGTCCGGGTCGGCGATGCCGGCGCGGGACCGGCGTACGGCGTCGGACACCGCCCGTACGGCCTCGGTCTGGCCGATCAGACGGCGGCCCAGCTCGTCCTCCATGCGGAGCAGCTTCTGGGTCTCGCCCTCCAGCAGCCGGCCGGCCGGGATGCCGGTCCAGGCGGCGACCACGTCGGCGATGTCGTCGGAGGCGACCTCGTCCTTGACCATGGTGTCCTTGGCCGTCTCCTCCTCGGCCTCGGACGCGGCCTCCAACTCCTTCTCCAGCTGCGGGATCTCGCCGTACAGCAGCTTGGAGGCGGTGTCGAAGTCGCCGTCGCGCTGGGCGCGTTCGGCGGTGCCGCGCAGGGCGTCGAGCTTCTCCTTCAGCTCACCGACCCGGTTCAGGGACTGCTTCTCGCGCTCCCAGCGGACGTTGAGGCCGCGCAGGTCCTCCTCCTTGTCGGCGAGGTCACGGCGCAGCTTCTCCAGGCGCTCCACGGAGGCCGGGTCGGTCTCCTTCTCCAGCGCCAGCTCCTCCATCTTCAACCGGTCGACGGAGCGCTGCAGTTCGTCGATCTCGACCGGGGACGAGTCGATCTCCATGCGGAGCCGGGAGGCGGCCTCGTCCACCAGGTCGATGGCCTTGTCGGGGAGGAAGCGGGAGGTGATGTACCGGTCGGACAGGGTCGCGGCGGCGACCAGCGCCGAGTCCGCGATCTGCACCTTGTGGTGGGCCTCGTAACGGCCCTTGAGGCCACGGAGGATGGCGATGGTGTCCTCGACGGTCGGCTCGGCGACCAGCACCTGCTGGAAACGGCGCTCCAACGCCGGGTCCTTCTCGATGCGTTCGCGGTACTCGTCGAGGGTGGTGGCGCCGACCATGCGCAGTTCGCCGCGGGCCAGCATCGGCTTGAGCATGTTGCCGGCGTCCATGGCGGAGTCGCCGCCCGCGCCGGCCCCGACGACCGTGTGCAGCTCGTCGATGAAGGTGATGATCTGCCCGTCGGAGTCCTTGATCTCGGCCAGGACGGTCTTCAGCCGCTCCTCGAACTCGCCCCGGTACTTGGCGCCCGCGACCATCGCGCCCAGGTCCAGCGCCACCAGCCGCTTGTCCTTCAGCGACTCGGGCACGTCCCCCTTGACGATCCGCTGCGCGAGCCCCTCGACCACGGCCGTCTTGCCGACGCCGGGCTCGCCGATGAGCACCGGGTTGTTCTTGGTACGGCGGGACAGCACCTGGACGACCCGGCGGATCTCGGTGTCCCGGCCGATGACCGGGTCGAGCTTGCCGTCCCGGGCGGCGGCCGTGAAGTCGGTGCCGAACTTCTCCAGCGCCTTGTACTGGCCCTCGGGGTCGGCGGTGGTCACCCGGCGGCCGCCGCGCGCCTTCTGGAAGGCCTCGGCCAGCTTCTTCGCGGTGGCGCCCTGCCGGTCGAGCACCTCGCCGGCCGCGCCGCCCTTCGCGGCGATACCGATGAGCAGGTGCTCGGTGGAGAGGTAGTCGTCGCCGAGGTCCTTGGCGCGTTCCCCGGCGTCGGCGATGACCGCGAGCAGGTCGCGGTTGGGCTGCGGCGGCGCGACCGTGGACCCGGTCACGCTGGGCAGCGCGGCCAGCGCGCGCTCGGCGCCCTGGCGTACGGCGGCCTGGTCGGCGTCGACGGCCGCGAGCAGGTCGGTGATGTTCTCGTTGTCCTGCCCCGCCAGCAGAGCCAGCAGCAGGTGGGCAGGGGTGAGGTCCGCGTGCCCCTCGGTCACGGCCCGGCTGCTGGCCGCGTTGATGGCGTCCCGGCTCCTGTTGGTCAGCTCGGCGTCCACGTTCGCGTTCTCCTCCTACGTCCCCATGCTGGTCCCGGTACTGACTCAGCCAACGTACACAAACTTGAGTCTATTCCACTCAAGGTGAGACCGGGAGGTCTTCCGGCAACTGTTCCGCAGGAGGTGCGGGAGGGGTACAGGGAGGGGGCACGGGGAGGCCGGCGTGGCGTGTCCGGGGAGGTCGGCGCGGCGGGGCCGGGGCGGCCGACCCGTTCCACCGGCGGGTTTCGGCCACCGTGAATGATGGCCGGAAGCGGCCGATACCAGGAAATGTCCCCACAAAACTGCAGCGGCGTCACCGTGTTCAGGTCACGGTGACGCCGCTGCGGGGGGAAGCACCTGAGCGATCTTTGTTACGACGGGGGAATCGCGTCAGGCACTGCGGGGGGTGGCCGAGATGGTCCTCACGTCCGGTACCTCCGGCTCAGCCAGCCGATGGTCCCGTTGGTCCAGATTCACAAAAATCATGCCGTACCGGACGGCACAGCGCACAGGCTGTGGCGCGCCCCGCGGCTTGCGCAGGCATCGGTACGCCCGTACGTCCTCGTCCTCGTCCCTCGTGACGACCACCGGTTCTCCGAAGACGGTCACCATCAGCGAGTCACCACTGTGGGGGATGGCGGTGACCAGGTCGATGAAATGCCAGCCGGATCGGTACGCGGTGGCCATCTCACGGCGGAAGGATCGGTCGTCGGGTGGGGTGGTCACTTCAGCTCCCGGCTCCATCGGTCACGGAATCAGTAGCGCCGGCAGTCTCGGAGTTCACGGCAACCGATGGCCAGCTGCTGTTCGCACGAACCTCACTCTTCCCGGCGGCCGAAAAGCCACTGAGCACCCCGAGGGCTGCGACGGCGGACAAGGCGGCGACAAGTACCGAGCGAAGCAGTTTGTTACGCATCTTCGGCTTCGTCCTCACTTGAAGGTCCCCTTTTCCCCCGTCAGGTACGACGATGGCTCATTCGGGCACGTCGTGGCCACACAATCGGTGCATCATGTTCCTGCATGTTCAGGACCCTGGGGGGTGGAGTTTTGGTAACAAGTCACTCAAATGCGACACATCCCCATGCCGTGAACGAGCTGTGCACGGAGGGTAGTCGGCTGTATGCGGCCGCTCTGCGCGCGGGACGCATCGCGCGCGCGGACGCGGAACCCGCGCCCTGCCTGATGGACTCCGCCCTGCTGCACCCCGATCCCGACGACCCGAACTGGCTGCGGCCGGTGCCGGCTGCCATCGCGCTGGCCCAGCGTCTCAACCCCCTCGAACGCGAGATCACCGAACGCCGGCGGCTGGCCACCGACATCGCGGGGACCTTCGAGCCCTTTCTGTCCATCGGCGGCCAGTCGACGGCGGGCGGCGGCTCGATCACGGTCCTGGAAGGCGGCGAGCGCATCAACACCGCGCTCAACCTGGCGACCGCCCAGTGCCACACGGAGATGCTCACGGTCCAGCCGAGCGACCGGATCTCCGAGGCCAGCATGCTGCGCGGCCTGGAACGCGACCGGCCCCTCATAGAACGGGGCGTACGGATCCGGACGCTGTACCAGCACACCGCCCGCTACAGCCAGGAGAAGCTGGCCTACGGAGCCCAGCTCGCCGACGGCAAGGTGGAGTACCGCTCCATAGACGAGCTGGTGGAGCGCCTGATCATCTGTGACGAGACGGTCGCCTTCATCCCCATCCGCGAGGACCAGCAGGTCGCTCTGGAACTGCGCCACCCGGGCCTGGTCCGCTACCTGGTCAAGGTCTTCGAGTTCATGTGGACCCGGGCCGTGCCGCTGAGCGCCGGCGCCCCCTACGAGACGGCTCCCGACGGCATCACCGACATCCAGCACTCGATCGCGAAGCTCCTGGTCGAGGGGCACGTCGACGAGGCCATCGCCCGCCGGCTGGGCATGAACGTCCGCACCTGCCGGGCCCACATCGCCAAACTGGCCCAGGTGCTCGGCAGCGGCAGCCGCGCCCAGCTCGGTTACCTGATCGCCCAGTCCGGGATCCTGGACCGGAAGATCCCCGAGGACGGCGGCGGCACGTGACGTCCGCCCCGGGCACCGAGCACGGGAGGCCGGCGCTCCCGGAGCGCGCGGAGGCGGCTCGTTGACCCGCTGCGAGCACGGGGTCGAGGAGCTGTGCCCGGCCGGCGCGAAACTGTACGAACGCGCGCTGCGCGCCGGGCACATCAGCGTCCGGGACGCCGCCGACGCGCCCTGCCTGACCGACTTCGGCCTCCTCCACCCGGCGCTGGACGACCTGGACCGGCTGGAGCCCGAGCCGCCCGCCACGGCCCTGCACCGGCTGCTGCGCTCGGCCGCCGCCCGCGTCGCCGACGAACGCCGGCGCGAGGAACGGCTGGTGGAGCTGTTCGAACCGCTGATGCGGGTCCACGCGCCGTCCCCGCCGGACGGCGGCACCCCGACGCTGCGGCTGCACAGCGGGACCCGCCCCATCAACCGGGCCATCACCGACGCCATGGCCGAGGCCGGCCGGGAGGTGCTCTGCATCCAGTCGCACTCCGGTCTCACCGGCGCCCGCGGCCGGGCCGCCGCCGCTGCCGCCCGGGACCGGGACCAGGCGATCCTGGACCGGGGGGCCCGGGTCCGCGCCCTCTACCAGCACACCCTGCGCCATGTGCCGGAGGTGTACGGCGTCTTCGAGGAGCTCCGGGGCGACTTCGAGGCCCGTGCCCTGGACGAGCTGCCCGACCGGCTGATCGTCATCGACCGGACCGTGGCCTTCGTCCCGGCCGACGCGGACGGCTCCCTCGCCCTCGAGGTCCGGCATCCGGCGCTGATCACGTACTTCGTCACCACCTTCGACCGGCTGTGGCGGCTGGCCACCCCGATCTACCCGGACGTCGAGCACCGGCCCACCGTGGGCGGCGTCACGCCGCGCCAGCGGGCGATCGCCGCCCTGCTCGTGGAGGGTCACACCGACGCCGTCATCGCCGAACGGCTCGGCATGAACGTACGGACCGCCCGGGACCACATCGCCCGGCTCGGCGTGACCCTCGGCAGCGACAGCCGCGCCCAGCTCGGCTATCTCATCGGACGCTCGGGGATCCTTGATCGGGAAGACTGACCACGGCCGGCGCCGCACCCTGCGCGCTGGTCCCGCTCGCCCCGCCCGGCGGCCGGTCCAGGCCCACCTGCGCTATCCGCACGCCCAGTTGGGTACGGCTGGCCGCGCCCAGCGTCTCCGAGAGCCGGGCGATGTGGGCACGGCAGGTACGGACGCTGATGCCGAGGCGTTCCGCGATGACCGCGTCCTGGTGGCCCTCGGCGAGCAGCGCCGCGATGGACTGCTCGCGGTGCGAGATGCCCTCGATGCCGGTGTCGGGCAGCGGGGCGGTGAGCGGGATGGCCAGCCGCCACAGCCGTTCGAAGACCGTGACGAAGTACTCGACCAGGGCGGGGTGGCGCAGCTCCAGGGCCATCGTGCGGTCCGCGTTCGCGGGGATGAAGGCGACCGTGCGGTCGAAGAGGATCAGCCGGTCGATGACCTCGTCGAGGGTACGGGCCTCGACCGCGTCGCCCATCAGCTCAAGGTAGTTGAGCAGTCCCTGGCCGTGCCGGGCGACGTGGGTGTAGAGGTCGCGCATCCGCACGCCGCGGCCGCGCAGGGCGAGGGCCCGGTGCAGGCCCTCGGTCAGCTCCGACTCGCGGCGGATGCCGCCGGGCTGCACGGTGAGCACCTCGGCCGTGCAGGCCTCCGTCGCCTCGTCCATGGCCGCCTGGATCCGTGACAGCCCGTCAAGGACGCGGATGGCCGCCGTACCGTCGGCGGCGGCCGTCAGGTCCGGCAGCTGCCGCCCCAGCCCGGCGTACCAGTCGAACGCCGCCACCGCCGAGCCCACGCGTCGCTGGCTGTCCGTCACCTCGTCGTAGACCCCGCGCAGCAGCCGGGTCATGACCTCCTGCGGGGAGGTCGGCACCAGCCAGTCCATGTCGTCGGGGTCCGGGTGCAGCAGCGCCAGTTCGAGCAGACAGGGCACCGCGTCGGCGTCCGTGCGCGGGACCCGGCCCCGGCGCACGGCCCGGGAGTACACGCGATCCCCGGCGGCGCACAGTCGGTCGGCTCCGTGTGGATGCTCCTCCGTCCCGTGCCCGGCCATCGCCCATTCCACCCCCGGTTTGCCACCTCTTCCGCAGCGCAACTATGAGCGGTCCGGACCGGCTCCGCAACACGGCTCCTCTCGCACCGGGCGGCGTAATGCGGGGGTACGCCCAGGTATCGACCGGCCTCCGGAGGCCCCGTTGCAACAAGATGACGGTGGTGGGCAGGGAGTGCGGACGGCATCGTGGAGATCGCTTCCCACGGGTGCCCCCGAACACCCGGCGGGGTCCCGGCCCGGCCTCCCCCGTTCGGGTCGGGGCCCCCGCAACGCGTCCACGGGGGTGGCGCGTTGCGGGCAGGGCCGCTCCGGCCTGCGGCGCACCCAACCGACTCACCCGCGCCGCAGGCCCCGCCCAACACCCCCCCACGGCCCTCCACTCCCCGTCACCCACCCCACCC